>DATKZB010000374.1:0-3765 GCA_035528235.1 Phycisphaerae bacterium | reverse complement strand
AGTGCCTGAGTGCCTGAGTGCCTGAGGTTAGCCGCGGGGCTTGCCCCGCGCGCCGGCGCGCCTACCCTTTTTTCCGGCGCGGGAAGACCGGTCTGCAGCGTACAGTATGGGTGTTCTATCCGGTAGGGACCCCCGGCCGGTCGGCCGGGCTCAGGAAAAGGAGATACGAGCGATGCAGCGTCTGGCATGGTTGGTCATCGCGGGTCTGGCGTTGGCGGGCACGGCCCTTGCGGCCGCGCCGGCCGAAGAAACCGTCCAGGGCATCTACGAGGGGGCCCGCAAGGCCGAGGCCCGCGTGGTGGCTTGCGGCAAGGGAACGTACAAGGTCTTCCTGCGCCAGCCGGGGACCGCCGGCAAGGTCGACACGATGGAACTCGATGGCAAGACCGAGGGCGACGCCGTCGGGTTCACCGGCAAGGTCGGCAACGTCGCGTGGACCGGCACCTACGCCGACGGCGCCATCAAACTGACCTCGGCCAACGGTGCGGCCATCCCGCTGAAACGCGTGGTCCGCAAGTCGCCCACCCTCGGCGCCAAGCCGCCCGCGGGGGCCATCGTCCTGCTGGGCGACAAGAAGTACGACGAGATGACCTGCAAGCCGAACAAGGACGGCACGCCGCAGGAGTGGGTGACCGTCGACGGCGGCGGCATCCAGGTGCCCAAGGGCGGCATGAACTCGAAACGCCAGCTCGACGGGTCGTTCCGGCTGCACGTCGAGTTCAAGTGCCCCTTCCTGCCCGAGGCCCGCGACCAGGGCCGCGGCAACAGCGGCTCCTACCTGCCCAATGGTGAGGAAATCCAGGTCCTCGATTCCTTCGGCATGACCTCCTACACGGGCGGATGCTGCGGCGGCATCTACAAGTACAAAGACCCCGACGCCTTCGACACGTTCTCCCTGGCCTCGCTGCCGCCCCTCCAGTGGCAGACCTACGACATCGTGTACCGCGCCCAGACCAAGGACGGCCAACCCACCGGCAAGCCGCGCATCACCGTCCTGCACAACGGCATCAAGATCCACGACAACTTCGAGTTGCAGAAGGACGCCCGCAAAGGCGGGTTCCACTGGCAGGACCACGGCAACCCGGTCCACTACCGTAACATCTGGGTCGTGCCGCTGAAGGACTGAGCGGCCGGAGATGGGTTCCGCACGATCACTCGCTACCCACCGCGCTTGGCGCGGCGGGTCGCCTCCCGCTACAATGCATTCCCCTGGCCCGAACCGAAGGAGACAGCATGGCTATCCTGGTCAACGGCGAACGGATTGACGACGAAACCATCCGACAGCAAGCGGAGGGGATGCGACCCGAGTTCGAGAAGGCGTTCGCCGACGAGTCGCCCGCCCAGCGCGAGCCGCGACTCCAGGAGTGGGCCCGCGAGAACACCGTCGAGGCCGTCCTCCTAGCCCAGGCCGCGCGGGCCGACACCGAGCCCCTCCAGCCCGAGCGCGTCGAGGTGGCCGTGGCGGCCCTGTGCCGCCAAGCCGGCCACACCCGCACCGAAGAGGAAGTCCGGACCGAGGTGGACCTCGACCTGCGCCTCGACCGGCTTCTTGAGGGAGTCATCAAGGCCCTCCCCGCGCCGACCGACGAGGCCGTCGCGGCCTACTACGCCGAGCACAAGCCCCAGTTCGTGGCGCCCGAGCGGGCCCGCGCGGCCCACATCGTCAAGAACGTGACGGTGGCCGTGCCGCCCGAGGTCGCCGAGGCCGAACTGCGCAAGGCCCAGGCCGACCTGGCCGCCGGGGCCGACTTCGCCCAGACGGCCGCACGGTACTCCGACTGCCCGGAAAACGGTGGCGACCTGGGGTGGTTTCCGCGCGGCCAGATGGTCAAGGAGTTCGACAACGCCGTCTGGGCGATGCAACCCGGCCAGACGAGCGAGATCTTCGCCACGCGGTTCGGGTTCCATATCGTGCGGCTCATCGAGCGCAAAACCCGCACGCCGTACGCCCTGGAAGAGGTGGCCGACGAGATCCGCCGGCGGCTCGCCGCCGAGGCCGGCCAGGCGGCCGTCGAGGCGTTCATCGACCGCCTTCGCGAGAAGGCGACTATTGAGGAGGCGTAGACGGCGACGACCGCTCCCTCACGGTCGCGGCTCGGATAGTCCATCGCGGCTCGGACACTCGGCCAGAGCGCGGCTGCTTCTATCCGAGCCGCGACCGTGAGGGAGCGGTCCCGCCGTCGCGCCGAACATCATACACCGCCGCGGGCTCGCCCTGCTCGTCCACCACGTAGGCGACGGCCTGCTCAACGGCCGCCTCGTTCCACAAGTACCGCGTGCTGCCGTGCCGTGTCCAGCGTTTGCACCCGTCGTCGTCGAAGCGTCCCTGATTCAGCCGCCGGCTGGCGTAGGCCTTCAGCGCGTTCATTATGCGTTCAGACACCTCGGCACCCGTGACCACGGCATGCACGTGATTCGGCCGGACGTGGGCCGCCAGGAGACGCCAGGCCCGAACCTCGCAAACCTCGCGAATCGCCGCCAGGACGCAGCACCTTTTCGCCTCGTCCAACTGATACGGCGGCTCGCGCATCACGCGGGCGGCCAGGTCTCGGCGGCCCGCGTCGGGCACCAGGTAAGGCGTGCCGGGCATTCGGTGATCGTCATCGGCCGAGCCCCTCTCGTCGCCGTGCAACCAGGTGCCGTAACAGGTGAACGTAATGAGATAGGCCAGGGGGATGGGACGGTCGGGTTGGGTGGCCATTATCCGCTCCCTCACGGTCGCGGCTCGGATACTCGGTCGCGGCTCGGATAGTCGGTCGCGGCTCGGGCGTTTCTTCGCTAGCCGCGAGCGCAAGCGAGCTGCGCCGTCGCGGCTCGGATACGCGGTCGCGGCTCGGACGATTGTATCCGAGCCGCGAGCGTCAGCGAGCGGGCCGCCTACTTCTCGGCCTTCTCAATGGGCACGAGGACGATGTTGCGGAACTCTTTCTTGGAGCCCTCGGCCTGGAGGCAGATCTTGCCGGGCACTTCCTCGCACTCGGTGGCGGTGTTCTGGACGAGGTTGTTGACCTTGATTTCGAGGTCCCCGCCGTCGAGGGTGATGTCGTAATCGTTCCACTCGCCCAGGGGCCGCTCGTTCGAGTCGTGGCGTTTGCGGGTGTGGCGTCCGTTGGTGCGGTCCTGGGCCGCCTTCATGGGGAACTGGCCGATGTTCCAGATGTCGCCCATGGCGCCGGTCTGGCCCTGGCACTCGATGGACTTCGGCCACACCTTGTCGGGGCCGACCATGCGGACCAGCACACCCGAGTTGCCGCCCGTCACGTGCTTCAGTTGCAGATGCAGTGCGTAGTTGGTGTGGTCGGCCGTGGTGCGAAGGTACCCGGCGGGGTTGCCCGTGTCGGTAATGACGCCGCCCGAGACGGCGAAGGTGTCTTTGAGGGCGTCGCTCGAGGGCACCCACCCGTCGAGGTTTTCACCGTTGAAGAGCAGCGCGGCCCGGCCGTAGTTGCTCTTGAGGTGCTTGACGTAGATGTCCTTGAACTCGACGACCATGGGCGGACCGGCGTGAATCTGGAGCGCCAACAGGCCCTCGCGCAGGGCCCCCTTGTTGTCCTTGGCGTCGGCGGAGTCGGTCACGCGATCGTTGTCGATGAGGGCGATCGTGGGCCACCCGTTCAGGTAGTGCCGCAGGAAGTTGCCCTGGCCGATGATGATGTACTCGGTCCAGTCCTTGTCCTTGTAGCAGCCGGCCTTCTTGAGGGCCTCGGGGTCACAGACCTTCGAGACGACCTTCTTCTCGCCCTTCTCGTCGATGACCACGAAGTC
>DATKZB010000373.1:0-5212 GCA_035528235.1 Phycisphaerae bacterium | reverse complement strand
CGCCGTCCACACGCCCATCCAGGCCAGGAAGGACCTCGTCGAAAAGTACAAGGCCAAGACGCCGACGAACCAGAAGAACCCCACCTACGCCGCCATGGTCCACAGCGTGGACGACGCCGTCGGCCGCATCATGGCTGCGCTCGACGAGTGCGGTGTGGCCGAGAACACGCTCGTCATCTTCACGTCCGACAACGGCGGCCTCCTGGGCCCCACGAACAACGCGCCGCTGCGGGCCGGCAAGGGACACCCCTACGAGGGCGGCATCCGCGAACCGCTCATCGTCCGGTGGCCGCGCGTCGTCAAGGCCGGCTCCACCTGCGACGTGCCCGTCACGAGCGTCGATTATTTCCCCACCGTCTGCGAGGCCGCGGGCGCAGGCCTGCCGAAGGACCGGCCGATCGACGGCGAGAGCATCGTGCCGCTCCTCACGCAGACCGGCTCGCTCAAGCGCGACGCCATCTTCTGGCACTTCCCGCACTATCGCGGCGGCATCGTGCCGTACAGCATCATCCGCGCCGGCGACTGGAAACTCATCAAACGCTACGACGCCAAGACCTACGAACTCTTCAACCTCAAAGACGACCTCTCCGAAACGACCGACCTCGCCGACCGCGAGCCCGACGTGGTGAAACGGCTCGACGCCCGCCTCGTCGCGCACCTCAAGGCCGCAAATGCCAAGATGCCCAAACCGAACCCGGACTACCAGCCCAAGAAGAAAGGCAAGTGACGCCGCAGCGCTGCATTCTGTTTCTTGATCGTTGCGCAAGTAATGTTCCAGCGTGTGGCACGGCTGGCTTGCCCAGCCGTGCAGGGCGCGGCCGCTCTTTCGTGGTTGACAGGGCCGTTCCCTCGCAGCACAATCGCCCGGCGGGAAGGTATCCTCGAGGAGGCCGTCTATGCCCCGGCGCCCTGAGGTGTACCTGGAGGACATGCTGGCGGCCGCGCAGAAGGTCGAGCAGTACGTGGCAGGTCTGACCCGGGAGCAGTTGGCGGCGGATTCGAAGACGCTCGATGCCGTCGTGCGCAACCTCGAGGTCATCGGCGAGGCCGCCGGCCGGCCATCGCACAGGCCAGGCTTGCCTCGCCCGCGCCCAACCATTACGATACGCGTAAGATCATAGCCGCCCCGACAGGAATATGAATCCTGTCCACGTAATCCTCCCCGGAATCCCCTGGGCAGGTTGCTGTAACGGGGGCACGGCGCGCCGAATCGCCTTGACCCCGCCGGCCGGCTAGACTTGGGTCTCGCGCCCGCTGGGGTGCCAGGATGGGGGGAGGAAAGGACAGATATGCGCGTAGCCGTGCGTACCGGGCTGGCCGCCATATGCCTCGTGTTCCTCGCCGCCTTTGCCGTGCCTGCAGCCGAAGGTCCCGACGCTCGCGCCATGTTCGAGTCGCTCTACGGCAACGACGTGGACAAGGTCACGCGCACCCGCGACAAGGCGGACGACGTGGCCCTGGCGGCCCGGCTGCTGGAGACGGCCCGCGGCCAGGACGTCCGGCCGCCGCTGGCGGCCGTCCTGTGCGAGAAGGCCATCGACCTCGGCTCGACGCATCCCGACGGGTACGACACGGCCGTCGACGCCGCCGAGCTGACGATCGAAGTCGCGCCGGACACGGCCGCCAAGACGTACGAGCGCCTGCTGACCCTGCGCGAGCAGCAGCACCGTTCGGCCAAGGGGTTGGACAAGATCGGCGCGGCCGAGACCCTCATCGAGAGCCTCCTGGTAGCGGCCGATGCGCACCTTGAGGGCGGTGACGCGTCCGAAGCCACCGGCCTGATGCAGCGGGCGTCGCGGCTGGCCCGGGCCGTCCGGTCGGACCGCCAGGACGAGATCCAGGCCCGGATGGACCGCCTCGCGGAGCGCCTCCGGGCCGAGCGGCAGGTCGAGGCGTATGAGAAGAAACTCCAGGCCGCCCCGGAGGACGCCGCTACACGCAACAGCCTCGTCCGCCTGTGTGTCGTGGAACTCGACGACCCGCAACGGGCAACCACCTTCCTGAACGACGGCTGCGCCGAGGACCTGAAGAAGTACGTTCTTGCTGCTGCCAAAGGCGTGGGGGCCGCGCCGGAACTGGCCTGCCTGGACCTCGCCGAGTGGTACCGCGGCCTGGCGGAAGAGGCCTCCGAGGCCGGCAAGCCTGCCGTCCTCCGCCGCGCCAAGGCGTACTACGAACGGTTCCTCGACCTCCACGAGGCCGACGACCTGGCGCGCAACCAGGCGACGCTCGCCCTCGAGAAGGTGGAGGCCGACCTGGCGAAACTCGCCGCCGTCACCGAGACCCGCGTCGTGGGGCCGGGCCGGTGGATCGACCTGCTGCCGCTCGTCAACATCCAGGAAGACCTCAACAAGAAGGACCAGAAGTGCCGCTGGCGCGACGACGGGCTGTGGGTCGAAGGGCACGACTTTGTCAAAGTGGCCATGCCCTGCATTCCCCAGGGCGATTACCAGGTGCGGGTCACCTTCATGCGCCCGGGGGGGACCGACATTTCGTCCGTCAGCGTCTACGTGCCGGTTGGATCGAAGCCGGTCGACGTCAGTTGGACCAACAAGGAGCACGCCGGCATAGGCAGTGTCAAGCCCAAGCCGGAGAAGGGTCAGCCTGGCCTCGTCCTGCCGAAGCAGGAGCATACGGCCGACATCACCATTCGCGTCCGCGGCAACCTGGGCGACATCACCGTCCTGTTCGACGGCAGGCCGCACCTGCACTGGCGGGGGCCCGTGACGGGCGTCTCGGGCTACTGGATTCTTCACGAGCCCAAGCGCGTCGGCTTCGGCGAGTCCTATGGCAACACTCTGCTCAAGCGTTACCGGCTCCGCATGCTCTCGGGCAAGGCGCTGCTGCTTCGGCCGTTGCGGAAAGAGGCCGGCAAAGGCCCGACGCCGGCCGCAGCGAAGGCCGCCGAGGCGGCCCGGACCGGACGGCCTCGCTCACCTGTGTCATCCAAACCCGATCCATAACGGACTTGCCATGAACCAGGCACCCCGCTGCGTGCTGTCGCTCGTGTTTCTCTCCGCCGCCGGAGCCGCCGTCTGCCTCCTGGCCACGGCCGCTGCGACCGTACACGCCGCCGAGGTCTACGTCGCGCCCGACGGCGACGACTCGCATGCCGGCACGCGCGACCGGCCGTTTCGCACGGTCCAGAAAGCGCTCGACGGCGTTCGAGCCGGCGATACCGTCATCGTTCGCGAAGGCACGTACCGCGAGACGGCGCGGCTGAAGGCCTCCGGCACCGAGACGGCGCCTATCCGCATCATGGCCATGCCCGGCGAGGAGGTCGTCCTCTCCGGCGCCGACCCGCTCGACCTGACGTGGGAGAAGACCACCGGCGCCATCTACCGCGCACGCACGGACAAACGCTTCCACCAACTCTTCCTCGATGGCCGGCTGATGGTCGAGGCACGGTGGCCCAACCAACGGTTCCCCGACCAGGTGTGGGAGAAGGCCGTCTGGGCCGACGCCGGCGAGGGAAGCCGCTACGGCCTCATGGTCGATGCGGCGCTCGCCGCCACGGGCATCGACTTTACCGGCGGCGTGGCCACGCTGAACGTCGGCTCGTTCCGGACGTACCGCCGGCTCGTCCGAAACCACGCCGCCGGCCGCGACCGTTTCGAGTACCGTAAGGAGATGGACGTCCACGTCCCGCCGAAGCGGCGCTGGGCGGGGTTCGACCACTACTGGCTCCTCGGGCCGCTGGCGGCGCTCGACGCGCCCGGCGAATGGCACCTCGACCGCGAGACCGGCGTCCTGCACCTGTGGACGCCCGCCGGCACGAGCCCGGCCGACGCGCGCCTCACCGTCAAGCAGCGCGACGATGCCCTCGAGGCCGAGAAGGCCGACTACGTGGTCCTGGCGGGGTTCCACTTCTTTGCCGCCACCTTCCGCCTTGAAAAGTGCAACCACTGCATCGTGCGCGACTGCCACCTGCGCTACCCGGCCTGGCCGGCGGGCCTGGAACCCCCGGCCGAAACGCTCATCCACGGCACGGGCAACGTCATGCGCGATTCGAGCAGCGTCTTCGGCGACGGCTCCGTGGTCACGATGCGGGGCGAGGCCAACACGCTTGAGAACTGCCTGTTCCACGATTTCGATTTCAACGCCCTGGAAGGCGGCCTGGCCGTCAACGCCGCCGCCTCCGCCGGGTCGCACCTGCGGCGCCTGACGGTGTTTGCCTTCGGCTCGTCCGAGGGGCTGAACCTGCCGCGACGCGGGACCGTCGAGGTCGCCTACAACTACGTCCACCACGGCGGCCTGTGCCAGAGCGACGGCGCCCTCATCCAGACCAGCGGCCTTCGCCTGGCCGGCACCGCCATCCATCACAACTGGGTCCACGACCACAACGCCTTCAACTGGGGCGGCAACGGCATCCGCGGCGACGACCTGACGCGCGACCTCCTGGTCCACCACAACGTGGTCTGGAACTGCTCCCAGAAGAGCATCGTCGTCAAGGGCGACCGCAACCGCGTCCATAACAACACGTGCTTCGACAACCCGCTGATCGACCTGCTGCTTTGGTCGTCGCCCACGCCCCGCAAATCGTTCCGCCCCAGCCAGTGGGACCACCTGCTGGAGCAGCAGAACGCCCACTCCGAGGCCTTCAACAACGTGGCACCCGTGCTGACCGGGCAGATGCCGCACGAGATGCGCCGGGTCAAGGCCATCCACCCGCCCGCCGGCACCCTCTCGCACAACTACCAGCCGCCGCAGGGCATGCTTCTGGACCCGAAGCAACTCACGATGCGCGACGATGAGCCGTTGCCGGCCGACCCGGCCCGCTTCGACTTCCGCCCGCGCGCCGGCTCGCCCCTCATCGACGCCGGCCGCGAGATACCCGGCATCACCGACGGTTTCAAGGGGAAGGCCCCCGACATCGGCGCCTACGAACACGGGGCCGAGCGATGGGTGCCCGGCTACCGCAACGCCCTATGGGTCCTGCCGGATGACGCCGGCAAGCGCGGCCGGGTCCGCGTCCTCCTCGCCATGCCGACGCTCGCGCCCGTCACGGTGACCGTCTCGGGCGGTGCGAGCGGCGTCACCGTCTCGCCGGCCCGCCTGACCTTCACGCCGGCCGACTGGATGCGCCCGCAGACGCTGACCGTGACCGGCGATGCGCCCGCCGTCCGCTTCGCCATCGCCGACCTCGGCCTCGATGCGACGGTCAAACTCGGCGACCTCGACCCGCTCCAGGGCGCGAGACTGAAGTTCCGTA
>DATKZB010000372.1:0-2514 GCA_035528235.1 Phycisphaerae bacterium | reverse complement strand
CATGGCGGTCGCGATCTCGGCCTCAAACGGGTCGTTGGGCGACTTCGAGCGGTGCGAGACGACCAGGTCGACGTCGTAGGCCAGGCTGGTCAGCATGGCCAGGACGGTCTCGGAGAGGGTGCCGATCTGGTTGGCCTTGATGAGCGAGGTGTTGATTTCGCCGTTCTTGGCGCACCGCTCGATGTTCTCGTCCTTGGTGGTCACGAGGTCGTCGCCGATGACGAAGACCTTGTCGCCGAGTCCCTCGATGCCTTCCTTGGGGTTGCCCTTCATGAGGAGTTGCCAGCCGACGTGGTCCATTTCGCCGAAGCCGTCCTCGATGGAGAGGACGGGGACGCCGGCTTCCATGGCCTGGCGGTAGAGTTCGAGGACCTGGTCGCGGCTCATGTCGAGTTTGCCCTTGTCGCGCCAGAAACGGTACATGCCGGCGGCGTCGGGCTGGTCGGTCTCCTGGCGGTAGGCGTTTTCGAGTTCCGAGGCGGCCGGGTCGAGCGCGATGGCCACGTCGACGCCGGGGGTGTACTCGCAGTCGAGAATGGCCTGCTTCATCAGGCGCCACATCCGCTGCTCGGGCACGAGGTCGCCGGGCTCCTTGTCGATGTAGGGTGCCAGGCCGCCCTCCAGGCCGATGCCCATGACCTTGGCGCCCGGGGCCGACTCGATGATCTCCTTGAGACGGTACTGGAGTTTGACGGTCATTTCCTGGGCGTCTTCGTAGGTCTTGGCCGAGAGCGGAATGAACATCGACTCCTGCATCGAGATGTTGCTCTCGGGGTATTCCTTTTCGGTGTGGCGGCCGCCCATGGCGCAGTTGCGGAACTGCCACGGGGCGTTGACCTTGGTCCCGTCCTTCAGGGTGACGCCCTGCATGCGGGTCGCGAGGAGCCGCTTCTTGACCTCGCCGACCTTGACGAGCCACGACTCCTTGTCGGCCGCGGCGGCCGCGGTGGTGGCCTTCTCGGCGGCAGCGCGCTCGCGCTCCGTAAACTCTTTCAGTTTGCCGCGGTCGGCCAGGAACCGGTCCAGCAGGCCCACCACGCCGGGGCACAGAAACAGACGGCCGATGTAGATGGCCGTCTCGCTGTCGACGATCAGACCGACGGCGATGCCGACGGCCGCAATCGGCAGGCACACCATCGCCAGGGCGGCGCTCCAGCGGGGCGCGGCCGCGGCCACGGCCAGGTTGTACGGCGCGTCGGGGGTATAGTTGCCGCCTTCCTTCTTGACGCCCTCGAACTTGCCCCACGGAATCGTTATCAGCATCCGGGCGTACCACGCCAGGCGCGCCCCGAAGCCCTTCGCCAGCACGGCGTCGGCCGCTTCCTGCGATGCTTTGTTCAGGGCCGTCAGACGGACGGCCGTCAGGTAGTGCCCCATCTCGTGGATGGCGATGCTGACGTGCCACGAAAGGTACAGAAAGAGCGCCGAAATCAGCGTCTCCCAGTGCAGGAACATGAACCGGAGCACCTCGTACTTCGGGTTGGCGTCGGCCTGGACGGCCTCCCGGAGTTGTGCCGGCGGGACGCTGAGGACCGACGAGATGAACGCGGCGTGGAAAGAGACCAGTTTGTGGTTGGCGATGACCCAACCGCGTTCGAGGTACCCTCCGGCCGGTCCGTGCATCCCATACCCGGAACCGGTTCCGGCGTCTTTCATCTGCGCCATGTCAGCCTCTCCTCCTGTTCCCATTCCACAACCGCCCCACGCGCTCAGAAAAGGGGCCCCTATGGCCCCATCATCCAGCAGGCACGCCCTAACCCGGGCTCTCCCCGGCCAGGGGAGCGAGAGTTGTACCATCTTGTGCAGGGCGTTGCAAGAGGTTACCCGGGTCGGACCACTCCTGGCCCGGGGGCTCTCGCGCGCCGGGCGGCGTGCGAAATTTCCTTGCATTGCCCGCCGGCCGTCGTAGGCTTCGCGCTCCAACGCGCAGCATGCGCCCCGGGGGCCTGGCAGGCCCCTCTACACGTAATGGAAAGGGCAACCGATGGCGACGAAAAAGGCGGCCGGAAGGGCATCGAAGAAGGCGGCTGGGGCGGCACGGGCACCCGCGCGGACGCGGACCGCCGCCAGGAAGGTCCTCATGCTGGTCGGCGGACCGTTCCACGCCAACGAGGCCGCCGGAGAGGTGCTCGACGGCCTGCTGAAGGCCCGCGGCAACCGATGGAAACTCACCGTCACCCGCGACCTCGACGCCCTGGCGGCCCTGCCCACCAGCGACTATTCGGCCATCGTCATCTACACCACGGGTTTCCGCGGCGACCTGACCGGGCCGCGCGAGGCGGGGCTGCTCGCCTTCGTCAAGGGCGGCGGCGGCCTCATTGGCGTCCACTCGGCGGCCGACAGTTTCCGCGACAGCCGCGCGTACGTCGAGATGCTCAACGCCGAGTTCCTGACGCACCCGCACTTCCACGAGTTCCCCGTCACCATCGTGGACAAGGACCATTACCTGACGGCCCGGATGCCCGACTTCACCATCCCCGACGAGATGTATCACCTCCAGGGTTACGATCCCGC
>DATKZB010000371.1:0-3373 GCA_035528235.1 Phycisphaerae bacterium | reverse complement strand
GCGGGCGGCAGGTCGAGGCCCATCTCGCGCAACTTGTTCTCTGGCGTCATTGGATTCTCATGCTCAGCATTTGTCTCGCGGCGGGCAGCAAATGAGGATATCGGTTTTGCATTTCTGACACAAAAAGCTCGGTCTGCCGCTGGCCCAGGGATGAGAGCACGCTGTGCCATTTCAATCGCATTTCCTGCAGCTTCTTCTGGCCATAGTCTTCTGCCAGATTCTCCACGACCCATCCGGCAATCGCCAGCCCGATTCCTAGCAGGGGGTCCCCCAATTGCCACCAGGCGAGGGCCCCTGCACCAATCCCGCCAACCTTGGCGCCCATTGATCCCTTCTTGATTGTGATTCCGAGTTTCTGGAGTTCTGTGCAGTCATTCCAGAACTCCTGAACCAGAGCGCGAGCGTTCACAAGCTCTTGAGCGGTCGGTGCAGTGGTATTGGAGGGGCTGAGAGCTTGGGCCTCACCAACTAGGGGAAGCCGAATGCGCTGCGAACACCCGCGACAGGTCCACACTTTGCCACCCTCTTCATCCTTGAACGTGGCACTGCGACCACATTTAGGGCATTGAACGCTGATCATGGTATTCCTCCGAGTCAGATTGAGTCCTGTCACTTACTTTGGCGGTAGCACCAGCAACTTAGCCATGCGCGAAATGGCGGCTCTGCGGCGTTGCATTATTCTTTTTCCTTGCGGGCGACGAGGATGATGTCGCGGCTGGTGGCGGGGTCGAGCGGCTTGGGCTCGTATCCGCCGTAGAACTGGATGCGGTCGAACCCGGCCGCCGTGACCATCGTCTCGAGTTCCGCCTGCTGGACGGCCCAGGCCCGGGCGTGGGTCTCGAGTTGGGTCCACTCGCCGGCCTGTTTCTCGAGGACCACGATCGAGAGGTCGCACAGGTGCCGGGTCTTGCGGAAGATCTTGAGGAACAGGATCTCGCGGTCGTCCACGTGTCGGACGCGCGGGTCCTCGACCACGGTGCGGCCCTCGGGGATGGTGGCGAAGTTCAGCGTGTGCAGCACGAGCAGGCCGTCGGGCCGAAGCACGTCGTGCATGCCGGCGATGGCGGCCCGCATGCCCTCGGCCGAGCCGACCAGCGGCAGGCTGTTGCCCGTGCAGATAACGGCGTCGAACGGCCCGGGCAGGTGGGCTGGCAGGTGGCGGAAGTCGCAGACCTCGAAGCGGACGGCCGTCCCTTCCTCGCGGGCGTCGGCCCGGGCCTGCTCGATCATTGAGGCGGCGGCGTCGGAGCCCGCCGCGTCCATCCCCCACCGCCCGAACAGCCGCACATGATGGCCCGTGCCGCACGCGCAGTCCAGCACCCGCCGGGCCGATACGGTCGCAAACACCCGCTGGAAGAACGGCCCCTCGTGGCCGATGCGGTGTTCCCAGTTCACGAGGATGTCGTAATAGGGTTGGAAGGCGTCGAAGGCCGTGTCGGCGTCGCTCATCATCCGTCTCCTCGTCTGGCCAGCCGACGGGACGCCGCGATTCTAGGCCTGGCCTCGGGGGCTTGCAAGCATTTCCGCTGCGCAACAAGGCCTTGACAGAACCGGTCGGGGCGTCTATCTTTCCGGGTGGCGTGCGCGGGTGGTGGAATTGGCAGACACGCCAGCTTGAGGTGCTGGTGGCCTACAAAAACGGCCTTGCAGGTTCAAGTCCTGTCCCGCGCACCATCTTTTTTTGCGCTCGATGAACGCAAGGTCCGTGGCCGCGGCTCCCGCCGTGTGTGCCGAGATCTTCTGGCATGTCGTACGCGGGCCGGGGATCATGCCCAGGCAACGACGAGCATTTCGCATCCACCGCTGTAGCGCGGGGGTTTATCCCCCGCGGTCGTGGGGCTTAAGACATGTGGCGCGGGGGGTAAACCCCCGCGCTACAAGTCATGCTCCGATGGCCGGTTGCGATTCACGATGCAAAATGCTCACGACGGCCCGCCCGAGGTGGGCAGGCTCTGGGCATGCCACCCATGCCAGAGAACCTTGGCACACTCCGAAAGGCCCCTCGGGCCATTTCAGAAAGGGCTCCGCATGAACCTGGGTGTACAGTACTACCGGCCGCCGTTTCCCGACACGACGTACTGGGCCGACGACTTCGCCCGCATCCGCGACTCGGGCCTCAACACGGTCCAGTTGTGGGTCTTGTGGGGCTGGGTCGAGGCGGTGCCGGGCACGTTCTGCTTCGACGATTACGACCGCCTGGTCGACCTGGCCGGCCGCAGCGACCTGGGCATCATCCTCTCGACCATCGCCGAGGTCCAACCGCTCTGGATTCACCGCGAGGTGCCCGGCAGCGAACTCGTCGACCACAAGGGCCGCACGGTCGTGAGCGTCGCCCGCAACGAGTGCCACTTCGGCCTGACGCCCGGCGGGTGCACCGACCACCCGGCCGTCTGGGACCGCATGGCCGAGTTCCTCCGCCAGGTCGTTACCCGGTACCGCGGCGCGCCGACGCTGCGCGGCTGGGACGCCTGGAACGAACTGAGGTGGAACGTCCACGCCGAGGCCCCCGTCTGCTATTGCGAGCACACGCTGGCGGCCTTCCGCCAGTGGCTCGATGACAAGTACGGCGGCCTCGACGGCCTGAACCGCGCCTGGCAACGCCGCTACGCCCGCTGGGACGAGGTCATGCCCGGCCGGTACGTCGGCCTGCCGTTCACCGAGATGATGGCCTTCGAGCACTTCCTGACCGCCCGGTGCGACCGCCACGCCAAGGCCCGGTACGACGTCGTCAAGGGCCTGGACCCCGACCGGCCGGTTACCGTTCACGCGGCGGTGCCGAGTCCGTTGTCGTCGGGCGGGGGATACGACCAGGCGATCAACCGCGGCAACGACTGGTTCTTTGCCGACGCGCTCGATGGCGTGGGGTGTTCGAGTTTCCCGAAGTGGTTCGCCATGGACGACGCCGACTTCGGCATGCGGGTCGAGTGCGTCAAGTCGGCCGCACGCGACAAGCTGGTCTGGCTGAGCGAAGTGCAAGGCGGCCGCGCGGCCCGCGGGTTCCAGTCGCTCGAGCCGGTCGACGCCCTCTCGCAGCAGCGATGGATATGGAACGGCCTGGCCTGCGGCGCCGACACCATTATCTTCTGGTGCTGGCGCGACGAGGTTTTCACGACCGAGTCGGCCGGGTTCGGCCTGATGGGCGACGACGGCCTGGCCGACGAACGCCTCGCCGCCATGAAAGTTACCGGGGCCCTCCTGGAGGAGCACAAGGACCTTCTGGACGGGTACTGGCCCGGGTGTGGCAACAATTTCTGGCATTAGGCGGCGGCCTTTCGTTGGTAGGTCCAGTAGGTGGGCCAGAGGTGGCTGTGTTCGAGGGCCGCCAGGGTCATGATGGCCTCGGCGTTGGGCTTGTCCCATCGCATGCCGCTGC
>DATKZB010000370.1:0-6371 GCA_035528235.1 Phycisphaerae bacterium | reverse complement strand
GGTCCGCAAGGGCAAGATCGTGGCCACCGACTCCGCCGGTCAGGCGCGGCGTCGGGCCCGCCGACGCCAGGCGACCCAGGGCTATCGGCTGAGCCAGCGGATCCGCAAACGGGTCGAGGAGATCTTCGGCTGGCTCAAGACGGTAGCCGGGCAGGCCCGGACGCGATTCGTGGGCCGATGGAAGATTCGGCAAGCCTTCACCATGGCGGCCGCGGCGTACAACCTGCTGCGGATGGTCCGCCTGAAGGCGCCGCCGGCGACCCAGGCGGCCGCCTGAGCCGCGCCCGAGCGGTCGGCGGGTGGCTCGTCGGCCACGTCGGGCGGCGGGATCAATCAGATTCGGTCCGGAAAGAACCATCAATCGCTCGATGAAAACAGATTCTATCACCTTTGGCCGCATTGTTTAGCGGCCTGCTAGGTACCGGGCCGGGTGACGGCGGCGCCGGCGGCTACTTGGCCAGGGCCTTGTACCTGGTGCTGAGTGTCTTGCTCCACTGGGTCTCCAGGTCGCTCTTGGCGTGCAGGCGTCGTTCTTCCTCGCGGGTCAGGCGGGCGCGTTCCTGGGCCGGCGCGTCGTCGGGTATCAGGACGGGCCGCCACGTTTCGCGGCCGAGGCGGAGCATCTCCTCTTCGGAAATGAGCGGCTTGGTCAGTTCCGCCACCTTCGCGGGC
This sequence comes from Phycisphaerae bacterium, assembly GCA_035528235.1. Lineage (GTDB taxonomy): Bacteria > Planctomycetota > Phycisphaerae > FEN-1346 > FEN-1346 > DATKZB01. The sequence goes on along the minus strand of DATKZB010000370.1, from coordinate 5,699 downwards.
GGCAGGCCGGCGTCGATGAGGGCCTTCCAGGCGGCGGTCAGGGCCGTGTGGTTCTCGACCAGGGCCACCCGCAGGTAGTCGGCCAGGACGGTCTGGCGGGTGCTCTCCTTCTCGGCGTCGTAGAAATCGGCGGCCTTGGCCGCGAAGGGCTTGAAGGGCACGTCGCTGCCCTTGGCGGCGGCCTCTTCGTGCACCGAGGGCAGGATGGCCAGGCGGCTGAGGGTGTACCGCTTCGGCCCGTCGGCCGCGCCGGCCGGCAGCATCCAGAGCCGTTGGCCCTCGGGCCGCATGACGAACTCGACGAACCGCTCGGCCGCCCGGCGGTGCGGCGCGTTCTTGAGGATCGCAATGGGGTCGCAGTTGACGACCGTCAGCCCTGACGGGGCGACGAAGCCCAGGACGTCGCCCCCCTCGCTCCGCATCTGGCGGTAGGCGTAGAAGTCGATGCACGGCCCTACGGCCAGGAACCCCTTGGCGCAGTTGCGCGGAATGTCCGACGACGAGCCTGAAAACTCCCGGGCGTTGGCCCCCATCCGCACCAGGATCGCCATGCCCTTCTCGTACCCGTACGCCTGGAGGATGATGTCGTAGGCCTTCCGGACGCTGCCCGACTTCGACGCGTCGCCCGCGCCCACCAGGCCGGCGTACCGCGGGTCGGCCATCGTCTCCCAGTCCTTGACCTCGGGCAGCCCCTTGTCGCGGATGACAGTCTTGTTGTAGATAAGACCGAACGTCGAGATGGCCGCGCCGTACCAGTGGAACTCCGGGTCGTACAGCGGCTGGCCGGCCACCGTCTTGGGGATGGCCGAGAGGACGTCCTCGGGCAGCCGGCACACCTCGAGCATGCCCAGTTCCTTCATCCGCTCGAAGATCATGCCGCCGCCGAAGGCCAAGTCGACGTCGTAGCGGCCGGCGTGGAACTTGTCCTGGAGCCGCTTCAGGATGAACGTGCCCCCGCCGCCCGGGTCGGGCCACGTCACGTCGATGCCCCGGCCGGTCTCCCGCCGGTACCACGCCTGGAACCCCTCGGTAAACTCCGCCATGATCTCGTCGCTGTGGGCGCTGTAGATGACGAGGGCGTCGGTGTCGGCCGCGGGCTGGTCGCCGCCGCCGCAGCCGCCCAGGCACACCGTCGCCACCAGCGCCGCGAGGACTGCCGAACGTCTCACACCATACCTCCTTGCCTTTAGCGCCGCCCGGCCGCTAGTCCTACAACGCTGCTTCGCCACTTCATCCCGCCTGGCGGCCTTCCTAGGCCGCCAGGAGCACGCTTCAGGCCCGATCGCGGCGGCCTGGGAAGGCCGCCGCGCGACAAGACGCGTTGCGGGACTACCCGGCCGGTACCGCCGCCGGCTCGCGCCGGTAGGCCCGAATCGCGTCGGGCGGGATGAACAGCCTGGCCCGCCCGCCCGGCTCGACCGGCGGCAGGTCGGTCGGCCGGTCCGAAACAATGACCTCGTGCGGACCCAGCCGCACGCGCGCCTGTTCCGTCTCGCCCTGGAACGTGCGCGAGAGCACCTCCACGTCGAAGACGTTCCCCCGCGGCGCGTCGCCCGACGCGGGCAGCAGCCGCACCGACTCCGGCCGCACGCTCATCGTTATCGGGTCGCCGACGCGGGCGTCGTCCGGCGCCCGATCGACCCGCACGTCGCCGAAGGGGGTGACGACCTGGGCGGCCGGGCCGTCGCGGGCCCCGAGGTTGCCCTCCATCAGGTTGGTCGCCCCCAGGAACCCGGCCACCCACGCCGTGGGCGGGTCGAGGTACAGGTCGCGCGGCACGCCCAGGGCCACGACCCGCCCGTCGCGGACGACGGCCAGGCGGTCGGCCATCGAGAGGGCCTCGTCCTGGTCGTGCGTGACGTAGACGCTGGTGACGCGTGTGGCCTGCTGGGTGCGGCGGATTTCGATCCGCATCTGGAGTCGGAGTTTGGCGTCGAGGTTCGAGAGCGGCTCGTCCAGCAGGAGGAAGTCGGGCTCGATGGCCAGGGCCCGCGCCAGCGCCACCCGCTGCTGCTGGCCGCCCGAGAGTTGGGTGGGCTTGCGGCGGGCGTACTCAGCCATCTGAACGGCGTCGAGCACCGCCAGCGCCTGCCGCCGCCGTTCGGCCCGCCCGATGCCGCGCACCGCCAGGCCGAACGCCACGTTCTCCAGAACCGTCATGTGCGGCCAGAGGGCGTAGTTCTGGAACACCATGCCGCAACGGCGCCGGTGCGGCGGACGCGACGTGACGTCCGCGTCGCCGAAGAACACGTGCCCGGCGTCCGGCTCGTAGAACCCGGCGATGATCCGCAACAGCGTCGTCTTGCCGCAACCCGACGGGCCCAGCAGAAAAAACAGTTCGCCCGGCTCGACCCGGAGCGAGACGTCGTCCACGGCCACCACGGGGCCGAACCGTTTCGTGATGTGTTCCACGCGCAGCGGCATCATCGGCACACCCTCCACCCGACGAGTCTACCAGCGCCGCGCCGCCCGTGTAAACGAAAACGGTAGACCGCCGGCCGCGCAGGCACGATAATTACGGGAACCGGCAAAGGCCGGGCCAACCATGCCCCCACGACCGAAAACGCTCGACGCCTGGACGTACGACATCCCGATGCGGATCCGGTTCGAGCACGCCCGGGCCGGCCGGGCCTCCAGCACGGGCCTGCTGGTGCGCTTGGCGCTGGACGGCGGGGCCGTCGGCTGGGGCGAGGGCATCCCGCGCGATTACGTGACCGGCGAGACCCTGGCCACCGCCGTCGCGGTCATCCGGTCCGATTACGCCTCCCGCCTGGCCGCCGACGCGCCCCTGGCGACGGTGCCCATCGAGTCGGACGGCATCGTGCACAACGCGGCGTGGTGCGCGTGCGAACTGGCGTACCTCGACGCGCTTGGCCGCTCGCGGCGGCAGCGCGTGGCCGACATGCTGGCGGGCACGTTCGGCCTCAAGCCGCACCGGCTGCTTCGGCGCGTCAGCGCGGTGCTGTCGGCCGGGCCGGTCGAGAAGACGCGGCGGAACCTGCGGCTGATGCGGCTGCTCCAGTTCCGCGACTACAAACTCAAGGTCGGGGCCGACGCCAACCAGGACGAGGCCAACCTGGCCGAGGTCGGCCGCCAGTTGGGCCGCGGTCTGCGCCGCCGCCGCGGGCCCACGCGCCGCACCCTGCGCGTCGACGCCAACGGGGCCTGGGACCTCGAGGAGGCCGTGCGCCAGGCCGCCGGCCTGGCGCGGTGGCGTGTCGTCGCCGTCGAGCAGCCCCTGGCCAAGGGCAACGAGGCGGCCCTGGCCGATCTCCGCCGCCGCACCAGCGTCCCCATCATGCTCGACGAGTCGCTCCTGACCGCAGCCGAGGCCGAGCGGCTCGTGGCCGGCGGGTGCGTGGACCTCTTCAACATCCGCGTCTCGAAGAACGGCGGCCTGGTCCAGAGTCTGCACCTGGCGGCGCTGGCACATCGGCTGGGACTGGACTTCCAACTCGGGTGCATGGTCGGCGAGACGGGCGTCCTGTCGGCGGCCGGGCGAATCTTCCTGGAACTGGTGGGCCGCCGCGCACGGTTCTCCGAGGGGTCGTACGGCCGGCTGCTCCTGGGGTCCGACGTGACGCGCGAGCGGCTCTCGTTCGGTTACGGCGGGTTCGTCCGGGCCATGACGGGCCCCGGTCTGGGGGTGCACGTGTCGATGCGCAAAGTCCGGAGCGTGGCGCGCCACGTCCTGCACCTGGAGTACTGACGATGGCGAAACGCGACGACCGGTCGAAGCCGAAGCCCCCGAAGTTCCCGCGCCGCCGCTGGTCGCCCGGCCAGGTCGAGCGGACCAAGAAGCCCGACAAGGGCGGCGCCTACGACCGGGCCCGACGGCGCCGCGAGGAGACGGAGGAGGTGGACGAATCGGCCCCGGGAGACGGCTGACCCGCGCGGCGGCCAAGTTGACTGAGTGCCACCAAGCGGTCCGACACACGTTCCGCGCGGCGGCCTTCCCAGGCCGCCGCGACAGGTTGCCCTGCGCCAACTCGCGGTGGCCTGGGAAGGCCACCGCGCGGGCGCCCAGGGGGCCCAGGCCAAGTTGACAAAGTAGCACTAGGCCGCCGCGACTTTACGCTACTCTCCGGGCGGCGGGTCGCCCTCGATGGGGATGGTCTCTTCTTCGAGGCGCCCCAGGACCCTCAGGGCCTCCATGGCGGCCAGCTGCTCGGCGGACTTCTTGCTGGGGCCCCAGGCGCTGGGGTACCGGCGTCCGCGGATGACGACGGCCACCTCGAAGGCCTTGGCGTGGTCGGGCCCTTTTTCGTCGAGCACGTCGTAACTGGGCGTGGCGCCGAGGTCGTGCTGGGCGTGTTGCTGGAGGAGCGACTTGTAGTTCAACTGGTACTCGCCCGCCATGACGTGGTCGATCTCCTCGGTCATGTGGGCCAGGATGAACCGCTTGGCCTCCTCCAGGCCGCCGTCCAGGTAGATGGCGCCGACGATGGCCTCGTACGCGCACGCCGCCAGGCTCGCCGGCAGGTTCGGCGATTCCATGATGCCCTTGCCGAGGTTCAGGTGCTGGACCAGACTGAGCCCGTCGGCCACGTGGGCGCAGGTCTCGCGGCTGACGACGACGCTCTTGATGCGCGTCAGTTCGCCCTCCAGGAACTCCGGGAACCGGCTGTAGAGTTCCTCGCAGATGACCATGCCCAGAATGGCGTCGCCCAGAAACTCCAGCCGCTCGTTCGACGCCAGCCGGTGCTCGGCCACGCTGGCATGCGTCAGCGAACTCTCCAGCAGGCCCATGTCCTTGAAACGGTAGGCGAGTACTTCCTGAACGGCTTCGAGGGAACCCGGGTGGCTCACCGCCGACACACTCCTTCTCTAGAAGACCGACCCCAAGACCGAAGCGGTCGCTCCCTATCTTAGGCCTCCGTGGCAGGCGGTCAATCGAAAAGGCTTGACCCTTCCGCGCGGCCGCCCGACACTTGACCGGCCATGACCGAGCGCCCCGCGAAACGCCGGCTGATGGGCCTCTCGATGATCAGCGCGACCGCGCTGCTGGTTGCCGCGGGGGCCGTCGTGCTGGTCGCCCTCGTCCTCGTCAAGGCCACGCCCGACGTGTATCGCCGCACCCGGGACACGGGGCCGGTCCCGGCGGCGGTGGCCCAATTCAACGAGCGGGTCGTCAACCGGGTCGGCAACGTGCTGCTCGACAAGAGCGGCGGCACGTCGCTCGACCTCGATGTGACCGAGGAGATGGTCAACGCGCGGATCGCGCGGTTCCTGGCCGACGAGGCGGCCGCCGGCGAGGTCGTCCCCCCCGTGCTGGCCCGCCTGCGGGTCGCCTTCGAGCCCGGCGCCCTGGTGGTGGCCACCCGGGTGGGCGAGGGCTTCACGAGCGCCGTCGTCTCGCAGTACCTGGGCCTGTCGGCCGATGCCCAGGGGCGGCTGTGCGTTCAGCCGCTCGGGACCGACGTCGGCTGCCTGCCGCTGCCCAGCGGCGTCCTGGACTACGCCCGTCGGGCCATCGCGGCATCGCTGGACCGCCGCCAGGCCGAGGGCGCCGACGAGAAGGACCTGGGGTTGTGGCGAGCCATCCTCGACGGTCTCGATGGCAAGCCGATTCCTCTGGGCAAGGGCCGCAAGTGCATCCGCCTGGAGCACGTCGAGACGCAGCGCGGCCTGCTGCGGATGCGCGGTAGCCGACAGGCGGCGCCATAGCGGTTTAACTTTGCGTGTTTGCGCGGCGGGTC
>DATKZB010000369.1:0-18548 GCA_035528235.1 Phycisphaerae bacterium | reverse complement strand
GCAGCCCCGTGAGCGTCCGCGCGACGCGGCCGCCCTGCCACCCGGCGCCCTCGCGACCCCCGGCTCACCTCCCCACGCGGACCAGCCCCTCGCCCATCACCTCGCCCCATCCGCCAAAACGCCCACAACGCAAATGGCTCAAACGTCGTCGTCTCTTTCCCCGCCGGCCGCCCTGTGTTACAATGCCGCCGCTTCAGTATCCTGCGGAGTCTCTATGGCTGTCATCTGCATCGCCGGCATCTCGCCTGGCATCGGGAAGACGAGCGTCGCCGAGTTACTGCTCGGCGAACTGGAGGGCTGGCACGTTGCCCGTGTCCGCGTGGCCGACGAGATTGGCGAGGTCGATGCCGAGCGGCTCGCCGAGACGGGTCACCTGCTCTTGACGCACCCCGCCGACACGCCCGGCGACGCCGAACTCGACCGGCTTGCCGGCGCGGCCGGCCGGGGGGCGTCGGTCCTCGTGGCCGAACCGCGGGGTCTGGCCGAGGGCCTCGCGGCCCTGCGCCGTGGCGTGCCACAGGACGCCAACCTGCTCATCGAGGGCAACGCCTTTCTCTGGGCCGACGACGCCGACCTGGCCATCATGGTCCTGGGGCCCGGGCGGTCGGGCAAAGGCCTGGCGCCGGTGCGGCCGTCGGTCCGCGAACTCTTCGCGAAGATCGGCGTGTGGGTCTGGAACACGCGGACCAATCCTGCCGACGAGGGCTTCTTCGAGTTCCCCCAGACCCTGGCCCGGATGGGGTACCACCGGGTCGTCAGCAACCGTGCCGATTTCCATCACGTCAGCCCCAAGGCCGCGTCGGCCGACGAGAACGCTCAGTTTCTGGACGCCGTCCGGGAGCGGCTCGAAGGCGCCTGGTGGAGGCGCGGGTCCGACGAGTTCCTTCGGCGCATCGGTTTCGGCGAGACGGGGCCAGGCTGATGGCAAACCCGTGGACCATCCGGCCGCCCTTCGCCCGCACCCACGACCTCGCCCTGGCCCTGGGCGTCCCGGCGCTGGTGGCCGGCGTCCTGGGCCAGCGGGGTTATGAGACGGCCGACGCCGCGAGGGCGTTCCTGGCGCCCGAACTCTCGCAACTCCACAATCCCGACGCCCTGCCCGGTGTCATGGAGGCGGCCGCCCGTCTGACGGCGGCCGCGCGCAACGGCGAACCTATCGTCATCTACGGCGACTACGACGTCGACGGCATCACGGCGTCCGCCATCCTCTGGAAGGCCCTGCGCCTGGCCGACGCCAACGTCCGCGTGTACGTGCCTCACCGCATCGAGGAGGGTTACGGCCTGAACATCGAGGCCGTCGAGCGCCTGGCCGGCGAGGGCGCCCGCGTCATCGTGACGGTCGATTGCGGCATCTCGGGCATCGCCGAGGTTACCCGGGCCAACGAACTCGGCCTCGATACCATCGTGACCGACCACCACGAGCCGGACCCCGCGGGCCTGCCGCCGGCGCTGGTCCTGGTGAACCCGAAACTGCCGGAATCCCCCTACCCGTTCCGCGACCTGGCCGGGGCGGGCGTGGCGCTGAAACTGGCCTGGGCCATCGGCCAGACCCTGAGCGCGCGCGATCGGGTCAGCGACGCCTTCCGCGAGTTTCTCGTGGCCGCGACGGGGCTTGCGGCCCTCGGGACCATTGCCGACGTCGTGCCGCTGGTGGGCGAGAATCACGTGCTGGCCAGTTTCGGTCTCCGCGCCCTGGCCGCCAGCACGCAACCGGGTATCGCGGCCCTGCGCGAGATTGGGCGTCTGGCGGGCAAGCCGCTCGACGCCCATCACGTGGCGTTCGTCATCGGTCCCCGGCTGAACGCCGCCGGCCGTCTCGGCCACGCCCGGGAGGCCGTGGAACTGCTGACGACGGCCGGGCCCGACGCCGCCATGGCCATCGCCCAGGAACTCGACCGCCAGAACCGCCGGCGCCAGGAGGTCGAACGCCACATCTTCGACGAGGCCCAGGAGCAAGTCGCCCGGGTCTTCTCTCCCGAGCGCGACGCCGCCATCGTTCTGGCCGGTCCCGGCTGGCACACCGGCGTCATCGGCATCGTGGCGTCGCGCCTGGTGGAGAAGTATCACCGGCCGACGATTCTCATCGGGACCGACGAGGGCCGGGCCCAGGGTTCCGGGCGGAGCATCCCGGGGTTCCACATGTTCCAGGCCCTGGCCGCCTGCCGGCAGCATCTGACGACCTTCGGCGGCCACGCCATGGCGGCCGGCGTTCGGATGAGCGCTGAGGCGGTCGGGCCGTTCCGCGAGGCGTTCCTGGCCCATGCGGCCGAGGTCCTGACGACCGACGACCTGACGCCGCGCCTGACGGTTGACGCCGACGTCACCTTGGCTGACGTGAACCTGGAGAGCGTGCGGCTGCTGGAGCGGCTGGGGCCGTTCGGTGCGGGGAACCGGCGGCCCGTGTTTGCCGCGCGGCACGTGGGCGTGACGTCGCCGCCCAAGCGTATCGGACGCCGCGGCGACCACCTGGCGATGCACGTGACCCAGGCCGGCCAAGCCCGGCGGGCCGTCGCCTGGAACATGGGAGAGATGGCCGATGCCCTGGCACGGGCGGGCACGTGCGGCATCGCGTTCACGGCCCGCGTGTCGGACTACAACCCGCGCCGGCCCGAGGTGGAACTGCACGTCAAGGACCTCTGGATCGGCTCGTATGGCGACGAGGCCGCCGCGAAAGAGTTTTCCTAGCGCCCTGGGCGATGGATCGCGATCGGCGTCTGCTACCCTTTGTCCTCGGCCTTCCTTCTCTTCGACCTGCCCCGGGCGCTGTCCAGAATCTGGAGCAACGACCCGACAGCCGCCAGCACCAGCACTATGAAGACCGGAAGGTACAGCCGCGCGTCGATCGCTTTCTCGACCGGCCCGCCCAGCGCCGGCCACAACGCCACCAGGCTCAGCGCCCCCAGCGCGAGGAGCGTTCCGCCCACCACCGACGTAATGACGACGATGAGGGGTTTCAGCAGGAGTACGGTCAGCACCACGCCGACCAGGAACGCCACGGCCCCAATGAGGGCGAGCTGCAGTTGTCCCTCCATGCCCATCACGGCGGAGACCTCGCGGAAGACGATCGCGAAGAGGATGCCGCCCAGCAGCCCCCATCCGGCCCGATGCAGCGGCCAGGCCAACACGCCCAGCACAATCGCCCCGGCCATGATGCCGACGGACTGATTGAAGCCCAGATACGCCGCCGCCGCCATCCCCAGCACCACGCCGATGCCCACGTACGCAATGACCACCAGCCACCGGTACAGCCGATAACCGTACAGCAGAAACGCGATGCCCACGGGTATCAGCAGCACCGCCGCCATGAGCGGATGGTAATGGAGCAGGTTCTCCCATGGCTCCATAAGCATCTCGGCCATGGGTCGCCCCACCTCGGGCAGGGCCTGTGCGTCGCCGGCCAGCGGCACCATGTGCGGACCCTCCGGCTACCCCCTATCCCCATCCATATCCTCGGCCTCTGTCTCCCACCGCTCGCTACGGGCCGCCAGCGTGTGCTGCACGACCAGCCCGATGGCCACCAGGCACAGCCAGCAGGCACCAAGGGTCAGCGGATACGAGGTGGTCAACGGCGTGCGTCCTTCGCCGCGCCATACCGCGATGAGTTCGACCAACCCGACGAGAATCAGCGCGGCCCCCTGCGCCGACGTGACCAGGCGCCAACTGAACCGCACCCACACCACCGCCACCGTGGCACCCGCCAGCAGGCCCGTCAGAAAAGCCGCCAGCACCGGATCGCAGGCCAGGTTTGGGCCGCTCCACTGCGTCGAGTAACTGCGGTCGGCCAGGTTGAGGACCAGGTACGAGGTATGCCCGCCCTCGCCCACGGCCAGGGCCGCCAGCGCGGAGAACACAGCCGCCAGGACGACCGCCGACAGCACCGGGTGCGCCACGCTGCGGAGGAACGCGCTCAGCCCACCCAGCAGCACGCCGCCGATGACGATGACCAGTGGCTGGGCGAGCGGAACGCACGGCGAAAGCACCATGCCGGCCACGCATCCCAGCAGCGTCATGCTCAGAACGTTGAAAAGCCGTGGCCACCGCGTGCCGAACACGAGGTACACGACCCCGGCGCCCGCCAGCAGCACGCAGCCCCACGTCGGAATCACGAGCCGCATCTCCGGGGTGGCCGATGCAATCATCACGCGGTGCCTCCCGAACCGACGGCCCCACGACCAGGCAGGTTGCCACGACCCCACAGCACCGGCACCCACGCGCCATCGGTTGCCGCGCTGCGGACCATCGCCTCAACAGTCGCCGACCATGGAGCCTCGCCCTTGTCTCGCTGCCTACATTATCGGCAACCACCTGGCACCATGGCCCGGGAATTATCGGCCGTGTCGCGCAGGCGGGCCGCCACGGGCCGCGCCGCCCCGCCACCTTGACACCGTGCGCGGGCCTGATAGAATGTACGTCTCTCTCATCGGGGGAGTGGCAACGTACGATCGGTCTCGCAAGCACTTTGCACGCAAGGAGCCGGTAGCAATGGCGAAGCAACAGGTTGGCCTCGTCGGACTGGCCGTGATGGGCCAGAACTTGGCTCTCAACATCGAGAGCAAGGGCTTCTCGGTGGCCGTGTTCAACCGGACGGGCGCCAAGACCGAGCGGTTCATGGCCGAGCGCGCCGCCGGCAAGGCCATCGTGGGAACCTACCACCCGAAGGAGTTCTGCGCCGCCCTGCAGACGCCGCGCAAGATCATCCTCATGGTCAAGGCCGGCGAGGCCGTCGATGCCACGATCGGCAACCTGCGGCCCCACCTCGGGAAGGGCGACGTGCTGATCGACGGTGGCAACTCGTTCTTCAAAGACACCGAGCGGCGGCTCGACGACCTGGCGGCCGCCGGCCTGCTCTACATCGGCACCGGTGTCTCGGGCGGCGAGGAAGGCGCCCTTCTGGGCCCGTCCATCATGCCCGGCGGGTCGAGGAAGGCGTATGCCCTGGTCAAGAACGTCCTCGAGAAGTGCGCCGCCCAGGTCGACGGGCCCTGTTGTACGTACATCGGTCCCCGGGGGGCCGGGCACTTCGTCAAGATGGTCCACAACGGCATCGAGTACGGCATCATGCAGGTCATCGCCGAGATTTACGACGTGCTCCAGGACCTCCTGCACCTGACGGCTGCCGAAGTCAGCATGACCTTCAGCAAGTGGAACAAAGAGCTCGGCGGGTACCTGATGGAAATCACGTCCACCTGCCTGGCCCGCGTCGACGACGACACCGGCAAGCCGCTCGTCGACCTCATCCTCGACAAGGCCGGCCAGAAAGGCACCGGCAAGTGGACCAGCCAGAACGCGCTGGACCTGGGCGTGGCCGTGCCGACGATCGACATGGCCGTTGAGGCCCGCATCCTGTCGGCCTTCAAGGACGAACGCGTGGCGGCGGCCAAGGTGCTCAAGGGTCCCCGGGCAGGCCGCGGCGTGGCGCACCGCACGCAACTCATCCGGGCCTGCCGCGACGCCCTCTACGCCAGCGTCATTGTCTGCTACGCCCAGGGCATGGCGCTGCTGCGCGAGGCATCCAGGGAGTACGACTACGACCTGCACCTGGACGAGGTCGCCCGCATCTGGAAAGGCGGTTGCATCATCCGCTCGAAACTGCTGGACCCGATTGCTGCGGCCTACTGCAAGAAACCCGACCTGGCGAACCTGATGGTGGACACCCAGTTCGCCAGAATCCTCAACAGGCGAACGCCTGCCCTGCGAAAGGTCGTCTGCCAGGCCGTCGGCGCCGGCGTTCCGGTGCTGGCGCTCTCGTCGGCCCTCGGGTACATCGACTCGTACCGCACGGCCCGCCTGCCGCAGAACCTGACGCAGGCCCAGCGAGATTACTTCGGCGCCCACACGTATGCCCGGACCGACAAGGAAGGCGTCTTCCACACGCACTGGACGGCGTAGTCGCGTGAAGATCGTCGCCGACGCCAACATCCCGCTGCTGGCCGAGGCCTTCTCGCCGCTGGGCGAGGTGGCGGCGCTGCCGGCCGAGCAGATCGTCCCGGCTGCCCTGGCCGACGCCCAGGCCCTGCTCGTCCGTAGCGTCACGCCCGTGGGCCCTGCCCTGCTCGACGGCACCCCTGTCCGCTTCGTCGCCACGGCGACCATCGGCGTCGACCACGTGGACACGGCCTATCTCGAGTCGCGCGGCATCGGCTTTGCCAGCGCCCAGGGCTCGAACGCCCGTAGCGTGGCGGAGTACGTTTTGGCGGCGATGGCGGTCCTGGCGGCGCGCCAAGGCGCCGGCATGACCGAGCAGGTCCTGGGAATCGTGGGCGTCGGCAACGTGGGCGGGCGGCTGGCGCGGATGGCCGAGGCCGTCGGCATGACGGTCCTCCGGAACGACCCGCCCCTGGCACGGCGGACCGGCGATGCCGCGTATTTGCCCTTCGACGATCTCGCCCGGGCCGACGTCGTGACGTTCCACGTGCCACTGACCCGCGACGGGCCCGATGCGACGTACCACATGATCGACGCGGCGCTCGTCGCGCGGTTGAAGCCCGGCGCGACGCTCATCAACACGTCGCGCGGCGCGGTGGCCGACACCGAGGCCCTGAAGGCCGCCATCGACGCTGGCCGCCTGGGGGCCGTCGTGCTCGACGTGTGGGAGGGCGAGCCGAACATCGACCCCGCGCTGCTGGCGAGCGTCAACCTGGCTACGCCGCACATCGCCGGGTACTCGTACGACGGCAAGGTCAACGGCACGCGGATGGTGCTGGAGGCGCTGTGTGGCCACTTCGGCCTGTCGCGGCCGTGGGACCCGTCGCCGCGGATGCCGCCGCCGGCCAACCCACGGGTGGCGCTGCCGGCGGACCTCGGCGTCAACATGGCCATTGGCCGGGCGGTCGCCGCCGCGTATGATATGCAGGCCGACGACCGGCGGTTGCGCGGGATGCTGGGGGAGCCCCCGGCGGCGCGCGGCCGGTACTTTGCGGCGCTGCGGCGCGAGTATCCGGTCCGCCGCGAGTTTCCCGAGACGACCGTCGAGTTGGCCGCCCACGACCCGGCCGTCGAGGCGGCGCTGGCGGCCCTCGGATTTCCGGTGCGCGTGGTGCCGTAACGGGGGCAGGACGTTCCAGAGAGACAAGCGATGATTATCGGAAGTGGCCATAGAGAAGGCGTGCTCTCCGACAAGGAGGTCCGGAAGTTCTGCGCCGAGGCCCTGGCTGATTTGCCGCTCGATGGCAAGAAGGTCCTCGCCCTGATTCCCGACTCGACGCGGACGGCGCCGGTGGGCCTCATGTTCCGGACGCTCTCGGACCTGCTCAAAGGGCGCGCGGCCCGCATCGATTTTCTCATTGCCCTGGGCACCCACATGCCCATGGACGACGAGAAGATTCTGCGGCACCTGGAGATGACGGCCCAGGAGCGTGCGGCCAAGTACGGCGACGTCGAGATCTTCAACCACGAGTGGGATAACCCCGAGGCCCTGCGCGTCGTCGGCACCCTCTCGGCGGCCGAGATGGAGGCCCTGACCGAGGGCCGGTACGCCGTCGACGTGCCGGTGGAACTGAACCGCCGCCTCTTCGACTACGACCACCTGTTGATCGTCGGGCCCACGTTTCCGCACGAGGTCGTCGGCTTCTCGGGCGGACACAAGTACCTCTTCCCCGGCGTCGCGGGCCCCGAGATCATCCACTTCTTCCACTGGTTGGGGGCGCTGGTCACCAACTGGCAGATCAACGGCGTCAAGGACACGGTGGTGCGGCGGGTCATCGATCGGGCCGTCGAGTTGGTGGACCGGCCTATCACGAACTTTGACCTGGTCGTCACGCGCCAGGGGCTCAAAGGCCTCTTCATCGGCGACCCGAAAGAGGCGTTCGCGGCCGCGGCCGACCTCTCGGCCCAGGTCCACGTCCGGTACCTCGACCGCCCCTTCAAGCGGGTGCTGGGCATCGCCCCAGAGATGTACGACGACCTCTGGACCGCCGGCAAGGTCATGTACAAACTCGAGCCCATCGTCGCCGACGGCGGCGAACTTATCATCTACGCCCCGCACGTTACCGAGGTCTCGTACACGCACGGGCACCTGCTGGATCGCTGCGGGTACCACTGCCTGGACTACTTCCGCGAGCAGATGGACAAGTTCGCCGACATCCCCGGCGGCGTCATGGCCCACTCGACGCACGTGCGGGGCCTGGGCACGTATTGCCGGGGCGTCGAGACGCCTCGCATCCAGGTGACGCTGGCCACCGGCATCCCGCGCGAGCGATGTCAGCGCATCAACCTGGGCTACCTGGACCCGCAGCACGTCCGCGCCGCCGAGTGGATCGGCCGCGAGAAGGAAGGCATCCTCCTCGTCGACCACGCCGGTGAGACGCTCTACCGCCTCGGGCCCCCGAAGGAGTGACCGCCTATGCCTGAGCCGCGCAACGTCGTCGTCGCCCAGTCGGGCGGCCCGAGCCCGGTCATCAACAACTCGATCCGCGGCGTGGTCGAGGCGTGCTTCGCCAGCCCCAAGACGTTCGGCACGGTCTACGGGGCGTGGCACGGCATCGAGGGCGTGCTGAAGGAAGAACTGCTGGACCTCTCGGCCCAGCCGCGCGAGGAAATCGCCCTGCTGCGGACCACCCCGGCCGCGGGGGCCATCGGCACCTGCCGCTATAAACTCAGGGACAAGCAGACCGAGGATTTCGAACGGGTCATCGAGGTCCTCAAGGCCCACCGCGTCGGGTACTTCTTCTACACCGGCGGCAACGATTCGATGGATACGGCCCACAAGATCGCCCGGGTGGCGCGCGACCGCGGCCTGGACCTGGTGGCCACGGGCGTCCCCAAGACCATCGACAACGACGTGGGCGATTCGGAGTTTCGCCTCATCGACCACACCCCCGGCTACGGCAGCGTGGCCCGGTACTGGGCCCTGGCCGTCCAGGGCGCCAACGAGGAGAACGCCGGCTCGTGCCCGGCCGACCCCGTCCTGGTGATGCAGGCCATGGGCCGCAAGATCGGTTTCATTCCTGCGGCGGCGCGGCTGGCCGACCCCGAGCGGCGGCTGCCGATGCACATTTACCTGGCCGAGTCGGGCGTTACGCTCGAGGAACTCGCCGACAACGTCAGCGACGAACTCCGCCAGAGCGGCCGGTGCCTGGTCGTTGTCAGCGAAGGGTTCGACGTGGGCGACCTGGGCGCACGCAAAGACGCCTTCGGCCACGTCCAGTTCTCGTCCAGCGGCACGACCGTGGCCCAGGTCCTGGTCAACTACCTGGATGAGAAGGGGCTGCCCGTGCCGGGTGCACCGCGGTGCAACAACCCCGGCACCGACCAGCGGCACAACATGATCTACGCGTCGAGCGTCGACCTGGACGAGGCGTACAAGGTGGGCCAGAAGGCGGCCGAGATTGCGGCCGAGGGCGGCGGCGGCTGGATGGCCACGATCCTGCGCGAACCCGGCCGCGTGTATCGCGTCCGCTACGACAAGGTGCCGCTGGAGGCGATGGCGAACTCGGAGCGCAAGTTCCCGGCCGCCTGGATCGCCCCCAGCCGCCGCGACGTGACTGACGCCTTCCTGGCCTACGCCCGGCCGCTCATCGGCGACGATTGGCCCACCGTGCCGCTGGTGAACGGTCTTCAGCGGTTCGCCCGGCTCGAGCCGGTGTTCGCCGAGAAGCGATGTCAGCCTTACGTGCCGCAGGCTTTGCGCAACTTGTAGGCCGCGGCGTGCCGCGGCTTACACGGCTTGCCAGCAAGCCGTGGCACATGCAGGCTTGTGCTGAAAATCACCCGTTAGCCGCCCGCTTTGGCGGGCGAGTGGTTCACCGAAACCCGTTGTCACGAAAGGAACTGTCGGTATGGCCAAGGAAATCCCCCTCCGTTACGGCATGAACCCCCACCAGAAGCACGCCCGCGTCTTCGCGCCAGAGGGCGAGTTGCCCGTCGAGGTCCTGTGCGGCGCGCCCGGCTTCATCAACGCGTGCGACGCCCTGAACGCCTGGGCCCTCGTCAAGGAACTCAAGGCCGCGCTGGGCCTGCCGGCCGCCGCGTCGTTCAAGCACGTCAGCCCGGCCGGGGCCGCCGTGACGGCACCCCTGTCGGACGCCGAACGCATCGCCTGCTTCGTCGACGACATGCCCGACCTGTCGCCCCTGGCCGTGGCGTACGCCCGGGCACGCGGAGCGGACCGGATGTCGAGTTTCGGCGACTTCGCCGCCTTCAGCGATCGCGTCGACCGCACGGTCGCCGAACTACTCTCCCGGGAGGTTTCCGACGGGTGCATCGCCCCCGGCTACGACAAGGACGCCTTGGAGGTCCTGCGTTCGAAGCGCGGCGGCAAGTACCTGGTCCTCGCGATGGACCCCGATTACGAGCCGCCCGAGACCGAGACCCGCATGATTTACGGCGTCTGCATCGAGCAGACCCGCAACAACACACTCTTCGGCCCCGAGCACTGCCAGAACGTCGTGACGAAGAAGAAGGACATGCCCGAGACCGCCGTGCGCGACCTGGTGGTCGGCTCCATCGCCCTGAAGTACACGCAGTCGAACTCGGTGGCGTTTGCGGCGCGCGGCCAGGCCATCGGCATCGGGGCCGGGCAACAGTCGCGCGTTCACTGCACGCGGCTGGCCGGATCGAAGGCCGACACGTGGTGGCTGCGGCAGCACCCGCGAGTCCTGGAGATGCCCTTCAAGGACGACCTGAACCGGGCCGAACGCAACAACGCCATCGACCAGTACCTGCTGGAGCGTCCGACGCCGCTGGAAGAGCGGGCGTGGAAAGAGGCCCTCGCCAAGCCCATCGAGCCGCTCTCGCCCCAGGAACGGGCTGACTGGATGGCGCAACTCGACGGCGTGGCACTGGCCAGCGACGCGTTCTTCCCGTTCCGCGACTCGATCGACCGGGCGGCCCAGTCGGGTGTCCGGTACGTCGTTCAGCCGGGCGGCAGCGCACGCGACGACGTCGTCATCGCGGCCTGCGACGAGCACGGCATGGTCATGGCGATGAGCGGGCTGAGGTTGTTCCACCACTAGGCAGACTACGGTGCGCCAGGGCGTATGGGCTGCGCTTTCTT
The DNA here is from genome assembly GCA_035528235.1 of Phycisphaerae bacterium. GTDB lineage: Bacteria > Planctomycetota > Phycisphaerae > FEN-1346 > FEN-1346 > DATKZB01. Next base: position 7,555 of record DATKZB010000369.1, on the reverse strand, counting down.
CACACTTGTAGGCCGCGGCGCGCCGCGGCCGACGCTTTCCAGGGCGGGATCTCAGGGAGGGTTCTCTCGAACTCGGCGATGAGTTCGGTCTCGTAGGCGCGGGTGTACTGGCCAGCGAGGAACTTCGGCCCCGCCTCGCGGACGAATCGGTCCCACGAGGCCTCCTCGTGGCCGGGATTGATGGGATAGAACAGGGCGCCGTTGGCCTTGGCGGCCTTCATGTCGCCGGGGGCGTCGCCGATCATGAGGGTCTTCTCGGGCGGGTACTTGCCGCCGGCCGTGAACCTCAGGTGCTCGGTCTTCGAGCCCATTTCCTGGCCCGCGATGATGGCCACGTGCTCGGCGATGCCGTGTTCCTGCCACTCGCGCACCAGCGCCTCGCCGGGCGTGGCCGAGACGACCATCATGTCGGCCTTGCCCGAGAGGAGGTCGAGCGATTCGCGGACGCCCGGGAACGGCGGCACGCCCTTGACGAGTTCGGCCACACGCTGGTTGATGGTGACCGACCAGTCGAGGCACTGCGTGAGTTCGGCACTGCCGGTCTTCTTGACCTCGGCCTCCAGGGCCGGGTTGCCCAGTTTGGTCTCCCGCCGGGTCCAGGCGGCCAGTTCCTTAAGTTCCGGGATGGCCACGCCGCGACGCTGCACCTCGGGCCGGTCGCGGAGCAGGTTCATCACGTGCTGGAGGGCGTGAAACCGGTTGCACCCCCTGAGCGCCGAGTAGAGGTTCACGAAATCCCAGGCCCCGCGGGCGTACTTCGAGACGGCCGCCAGGTCCCATTTCCAGATCGTGACGGGGCAGAAACATTCCTTGTGCTTCGGTTCCATCGTGTCGAACGCGCAGCCGTCGGAATCGATGCCGACGAAGTACTCCGAGGTCGGCCGAAACGCCGTCATGACCTGCTGCGGGTCGGATGCCGCCACGGGCTCTCTCCTCATGAAATCGTTGGGAATGATTGCGTGCGTATGCTACCAGCGTCGTCGAGCGATGCAAGGCTTTTGGCGACCCTGGAATCGCTTGCATCGCGGCCGCGCGGCGGTACACTGCGCCGGCTGAGACGGACCTTGCTGAAGGAGCGTGCACGATGGCAGACACGGCGTATCTGAACGAGATGTTCGGCCTGGACGGTAAGCGCGCGGCCGTCATCGGCGGCGGCGGCGTGCTGGCGGGGGCGATGTCGAGTGCCCTGGCGCGGGCCGGCGCCAAGGTGGCCATACTCGACCTCAACCCGGAGGCCGCCCAGCGCCGCTGTGACGCCATCCGCCAGGCCGGCGGCGAGGCCATGGCCCTGAAGGTCGACGTCGCTTGCCGCGACGACCTCGTCGCGGCCTGCGGGCAGATCGACGAGGCCTGGGGCGGCACCGATATCCTCATCAACGCCCCCGGGGTCAACTCCGGCACACCGTTCTTCGAGATTACCGAGAGCGAGTGGGAGATGCTCATCGCCATCGACCTCAAGGGCGTGTTCCTGGCGTGCCAGGTCTTCGGGCGCGGCATGGTGGAGCGCCGCGGCGGCAGCATCATCAACATCTCGAGCGCCTCCAGCGGTCCGCCGCTCTCGAAGGTCTTTACGTACGCCGTGGCCAAGGGCGGCGTGAACCAGGTCACCCAGTTCCTGGCGCGGGAGTGGGCCACCGACGGCGTACGCGTCAACGCCCTCATCCCCGGCTTCTTCCCCGCCGAGCAGAACCGCAAACTCCTGACGCCCGAGCGTAACGCCCAGATTATGAATCACACGCCCATGAAACGCTTCGGCGCCGCCGAGGAACTCCTGGGCGCGGTCCTTTGGCTTGCCAGCGGCAAGGCTTCGGGCTTCGTGACGGGGGCGCTCGTGCGCGTCGACGGCGGCTTCGCGGCGATGACGATCTGAGCGGGCCGGCGGACACCGCGCCGCAGGCTCATTGGCATCCACGGCTGGCGCCGCCCCCCCAAAGACGCTTCCTGGTCGCCTGCCAGTGGTACGGGCTTTGCCTGACGAGTCCGGTGCGGCATCGACCGGCCGCATTCGCGCGAAAAGTGGCGTGGCAGGACTAAGGGCAAATCGTCTCAATAATCTCCCGAACGGATTCCTGTCGCATCAGCGTGTTGATCAAGCACCGCTTGCGGGGCGAGTAGATCTGATCCAGCCACCCGATGCGCCCGTTCAAGCGACGGACAAACGCGCCCTGGCCGCGCAGGAGACTCAGGTAAAGCCTCTCGTGCTTCTTGCAGAACTGCACCCATTGCTGCCTGACGAACTCCTCGTCGCGAATCGCGTCCGAGCGCTCAAGAAGGTCCCTGCGGAGCCGCTCCTCCTCGATGCCATCCATCCGTCTGGCCCCGGGGCGGTGATCGCATTGCACGTACGGGACGAAATCCATGGAACAGGGTCGGCCCTTTTCGATACGCAGGCGCACCAGAATGCCCTCGCCGGAGGAACGCCTCGTCAGCGGGTACCCGTCGAAGACCAGGTTGCCCTGGCCGTACACGATGGGGGCCCCTTCGTAGTATTCGAAGCAGCCGGGGCAGTGCGTATGCTGGCACAGGACGGCGCCGGCGCCTTCCTCGACCAGGAAGCGGCACGTCTCGATCTGGCGGGGGCTGGGGTACGGATAGTGCTCCGTTCCGCCATGAAACAGCACCACCAGGAAATCGTAATCCTGTCCGTGCCCCCTTAACGTTCGGATGTAGTGCGCCAAGTCCGCCGGATTGGCACCCCAGAAATCGCGACCTGCGATCCAGAAGCCGCTGACACTGATGGCCAGGAGACCGATTCGGACTCCGCCCACCTCAACCGTGTGAATGCGGCTCGCCGCCAGGAGATTCTCGCCAGCTCCCACGGTTGCGATGCCGGCCTGCCGACAGGCCGCCAGCGTCGTTTTCAGGCCCGCCTCACCGTGGTCCATGATGTGGTTATTGGCCAAAGTCACTACGTCGATATGGGCGTTCTTGAAACCGCGAACGCAGGCCTCGGGCGCGCCCAGTATCGAGCCCGGTCTCATTATAGGGCTCGCTTCGGCAATGAGCGGCCCCTCCATATTCACAATGGCCAGATCGGCAGCCTGGAACTCGTCGAGAAGGTCGTTGAAGATGGCAGCGGCATCTCCCGCCTGGAAGGGCGCCTGCATCCTCCCGCGTGGGTTAACGTCTGCGCCAATCAAGATCGTTGGCATTCAGTGCCCCTTCACGTGTGCATCCGGCCACGAACAGATACTCTGGCCCAGACCACGGGACGTAGTCGAGTCGCTGGCCTGCGGGCAGCTCATGGCCATCTCGCGTCGAGCCACAACCGGCTTGTCTAGAGGCAATCCCGGCCATTGTATCGGCAGACGCGGACGTCGCGCTTGAGGAGCAGAAACGGTCAGGGGGTTTCTGAAAAGACGCACTCCTGCCGACGCCGATAGTGGTATACTGCGGGGCGGGTGGTGCCGAAGCGTCCTCTTCCACAATGCGAGACCAGGCATCAGCCGGGTGATTGACCCTACCAGGACCCATGATGCCAGGTTCGCCTGAGAATAGCGGTGCCGACGGACGCTCGGACGACAGGGCGTGCGACGCCCTTCAAATCAAGAAGTCTGCCACGGGGTTCGCCAGCGGCACGCTTGCCCTGAGCCTCGGGACAACGGGGGCCCAGGCACTGGTGATTTTGTCGTCACCGGTCCTGTCGCGGCTCTTTCTGCCCGAGGCGTTCGGCCTGGCGGCCATCTTCGGGGCGATCACGGGCACGGTCAGCCTGGTGGGCTGCCTGTCGTATGAACTCGCCATCGTGCTCCCGAAGCGCGACGAGGACGCCGCCAACCTGGCCGGCCTGTGCCTGATCCTCAACCTAGGCGTTGCCCCCGTTGTCGCGCTCCTCGTCTGGCTATTCGGTTCCCCCCTGCTGAGCGTCCTGAAAGCCGACGAACTGGAACCGTACAAGTGGCTTATTCCGGTCGTGGTCCTCCTGCTGGGTCTCGCCCTGCCTTTCCGGTACTGGAGCAGCCGGCACAGTCGTTTCAAGGAAATCGGGTGGGCAACGCTGGCCTCAGCACTGGTCAACACGGTGTCGACCGTCGGAGCGGGGCTCCTGGGATTTGCGTCGGGGCCGAACCTTATTGTCGCGCGGCTGCCGGCCGTAGCGACGGTTCCCGGCCTTCTCGGTTGGCATTGTTTGCGGAAAGACCTGCGGTTCTTCATGAGGCACTGCACGGTGCGCGGCATGTGGGCCATGGCGACGCGCTACAGCAAGTTCCCACTGGTGGCCACCTGGAGCGCGCTGCTCGACGCGGCGTCCCGTCAGTTGCCGGTCGTGGTGATGATCAGCTTCTTCGGCCCGGAGGTGACCGGCCTTTACGCACTCGGCCAGAGAGTGCTCGCCATGCCGGGCCAGTTGATCTCTCATTCCATCGCGCAGGTTTTCTTTCAGCGTGCCGCCGCGGAGCACGCGACCGGGGCCGAACTGGGCAACCTGGTGCGCGACATCTACACGCGACTGATTACGGTGGGCCTGCTCCCGATGCTCATCGTCGCCATGGTGGGCCCCGACCTGTTCCGATTCGTCTTCGGCGAGCACTGGGCCGACGCGGGCACCTACTCCAGCATCCTCACCATGTGGATGCTCGTGATGTTCGTGAGTTCCCCCCTGTCCACGATCTATACCGTCTTGGAGCGGCAGGGCCTGCGGCTGTTCATGAATGTCCTCCTGTTCGCAGGACGGCTGGGCACGTTGCTGATCGGTGCGGCCCTCTTCAAGAGCGTCGTCCCCACACTCGTGCTATTCAGCGGCGCCGGGTGCGTATCCTGCCTGATAAGCCTTTACATCGTCACGAGGCTGACACGGGCGGACAGCGGTGCTATCCTCAAACATTTGGCCCTCCACCTGGCGTATTTCGTACCGAGCGCCGTCATCATGGGTGTCGTGAAGTGGGGCCTCAACCTGGGGAGCGCGTACGTCACCCTCGCCGCGGCGCTGGCGGTTGCCCCGTACATGGCGCTGGCGCTGCGCCGCGACGAGCAACTTCGCGCTGCATTTGTCAAAGCGGTGAAGAGCGTGCTTCGACTTGGCCGATAGCGTCTCTGGGGCGACATGGCAAACGGGTGCGGCGTCGCCGAAGGGGCAGGTTGCCTGCTGGGCGGAGGGGCTTGAACGTGGAGCGGGATGCGGTCACATCCGAAGACCAACGCGCGGCCGAAGGGGGCGCGCGCCGCGGCATACGGGCAAGGCTCCTGAATCAGCTGGCCCGGGCGAGGGGCTTTCGGAATCTGGTCCCGGAATCCCTCAAACGCCTTGGCCGCCGTTTCCTGCCACGCGAGGCCTACCAGCGTGCCCTCTGGCGTGCCGCAGCGGCCGCTTCGCCCGTCGAGGCGGTCTCCTCCTATCCGGCCAGGGTCGACGTGACCCTCGGCATCATCCGCGACCTGACCGGCGGGCGCGACCTGACCGGCGCGCGCGACCTGCGCGTCGCCGCCTGCCGCGACATGGGGGTCCCCTACCGGCTGGTCGACATCTCGGGACCGGACTGGATCGACGTCGTCCGACACGGCGGCTGCGATGCCTTCCTGGTCTTCCCCAAGGTATTCACGTCGGCCTGGCGTCTGATGTACGACGAACGGCTGAAGATCATGGCCGACGACCTCGGCCTGGTTCTGTGCCCGTCGTTCCACGACGAACTCTGGATCTTCGAGAGCAAACGCCGGATGCATTACTGGCTGACGCTGCACGACGTGCCTCACCCCCGGACGTGGGTATTCTACTCGTACGACGGGGCGATGGCGTTCGCCGAGACGGCCGACCTGCCCATCGTGGCCAAGGCCGACGCTGGCTGGGGCGCGAGCAACGTGCGGATTTTCCGGGAGCGTCGTCCGCTCATCCAGCACGTGAAGCGGTGCTTCAACGAAGGGCTCGTCACCGAGATCGGGGGCCTGCGGAACGTCGAGTGGGGAAGCGTCACCCTGCAGGAATACATCCCCGCCGAGATCGAGTGGCGGATGGTCCGGCTCGGCAAGTACTTCTTCGGCCACCAGAAACTCAAGGCTGGCGAGTTCCACAGCGGGTCGAAGCTCATCGGCTGGCAGATTCCCCCGAAACGCCTGCTGGACTTCCTGTACGACGTCACGCAGAAGGGCCGCTTCACGAGCATGAGCCTGGACACCTTCGAGACACCCGACGGCCGCTATCTCGTCAACGAGGTCCAACCGCTCTTCGGTGCCCATCTGCCCTACCAGATGAAGGTGGACGATGTGCCCGGCAGATACCTCCGAGACGACACAACCGGGGAATGGCGGTTTGAGGACGGCAAGTTCTGCCAGAACGCCGGGTGGAACCTTCGCGTGGAAACGCTGCTGGCGTCCCTCGGCCGCGTCCTCCCGTGGCGGGATCCCGAACCGCCCGACCAAACCGCCAGCCGAACCGGCGGGCATACGGCACCCTAAGCCCCCACCAGACCTCGCCGGCCCCTGAGGCCGTCCAGCCCCAGTCGACCCCCCAAATGCTCGTACAGGCGCCGGTTGTGCGGCTCGTAGAAGGCGCGAGCCCTCTTTCGGACCTCCGGGTCCTTCTGGCAGTATGCATTGCGGTCAATGCCGTTTTTCATGATACGGTCCTTGGCTAATGGCGCTGCGGTTGCGTCACAACAAGGCCGCCGCACTCTTGCTCCGCCCTTTACAGCCGGCAATTGCCTAACCCACCTTCCGTGCCAAGACGCCTATGGACCAGCCAATGGCCGAAAAAGGTGACCGCCTGTTCAGGCCGCTCCATTCGAAAAAAGCGAGGCACTTATGGAGTAACCCCAGCCTGTCAAGAGGCCGGTCTGTGATCGGGAATCCGTCGTCCTCTGCGATCGGCAGCCTCAAGAGCCCGCCAAGCGGCCCCAGAAAACACAACTGATATGGCAGAATATACGAACCGCAGGACGTCAGCACATACAAGCCATTCTTGTGTAACAGACGCCGCAAGCCCAACATATCGTAAAACCGCAGATGGGTCGGATCCCATCCGCACCACGCACGTTTCTTGACGCACCTGATCCAAAATCCCTGGAGCAGGTTGTTCAGTGAAAACCTATTCTGGGTGGTTAATACCAAGAGCCCCCCCGGCTTAAGGCATTTGGCTATTGAGCGAACGAAGGAGCTGTCATCCGGCACGTGCTCGATAACATCCTTGCAGAGAACCAGCGAGAAGTAGCCCGACGGAAGGCCGACCTCCTCGACAAGGCCATGCCAGGACCGCGCCGGCGGGCCTGAGCCATATTTCTGCATGGTCCGCGCTGCGGCGCACAGCAGGCTATGCCGCGTGTCCAGGAGATGGACTTCTGCAGTCGGGGCCATTGTGCTTAGATAGGCAGCCCACAATCCGGCGCCGCAGCCGATGTCGAGGATGGCCCCGTCGTTGGTGTGGGCTTGCTTTAGCAAGGCGATTGTTGCGGCAATCCGCTGGCATCCATAAAGAGTGCGATACTTACGCGCGTGGGACAAGAAGAGCCTCTCTGGATCCTGTTCGTCGTACAGTTCAACCCCGGTGCGTAGGCGGTCCGTGTGTTGCGTCATGGTATGGGCCTTGCGTGTTGGGCGGTGCGCCCCGGAAGTGGGTGGAGATCGG
>DATKZB010000368.1:0-12445 GCA_035528235.1 Phycisphaerae bacterium | reverse complement strand
AATTCCCAAGCGGCTGCTCTGTGGCCAAGTGGCGTTGTAGTAGTAGGCGCCGCGGGGCCTCGGGGCGGCCGCGCGGCGGGGCGTCGATTTCTCTTGCAGCCCGCCGATGGCGGGGTAGCATGACGGGTCCCGTCCCGTGGGGTCGGGACGGCGTCGGCCGCGAGCAGGTCGCTGGATCGAACGGAACGTGAACCAGGAAGGAGATGCGTGATGAAACTCGGCGTGTTTACGGTACTCTTCAGCCAGCAGTCGCTGGACGATGCGTTGGATTACATCTGCCAGAGCGGGCTCCAGGCGGTCGAGCTCGGTTGCGGCGCCTATCCGGGCGAAGCGCACGTTCCGGTCGGTGACCTGCTGGCGTCGAAGACGAAGGCCAACGACTTCAAACAGAAGATCGCGGACCGCGGCCTGGAGATCAGCGCTCTGTCGTGTCACGGCAACCCGGTTCACCCGAACGCCGCGCACGCCAAACGCGACCAGGAATCGCACCGCAAGACGGTCCGCCTGGCCGAGATGCTCGGCGTCAAGACCGTCGTCAACTTCTCGGGGTGCCCGGGCGGCGGACCGAAAGACAAGGTCCCCAACTGGATTACCTGCCCCTGGCCGCCCGACTTCCTGGATGCCGTCACGTGGCAGTGGGAAGCCAAACTCATCCCGTACTGGAAGAAGGAAGCCAAGTTCGCCAAGGACCACGGCGTTCAGATCGGGTTCGAGATGCACCCGGGCTTCTGCGTTTACAACGTGGAATCCATGTTGCGGCTGCGGAAGGAATGCGGCGCGACCCTGGGCGCCAACCTCGACCCGTCGCACCTGTTCTGGCAGGGCATGGACCCGATCGTGGCCGTCAAGAGCCTGGGCAAGGCCATCTTCCACGTCCACGCCAAGGACTGCCGCATCGACCCCCAGAACACGGCCTTCAAGGGCGTGCTCGATACCATGCATTACGGCGACGAACTGCACCGGTCGTGGGTCTTCCGGACCGTCGGCTACGGTCACGGCGAACAGTTCTGGCGCGACTTCGTCTCGATGCTCCGGACCGTCGGCTACGACGGCGTCCTCTCGATCGAGCACGAGGACAGCCTGATGAGCGTCAACGAGGGGTTCCAGAAGGCCGTCCAGTTCCTCAAGGGCATCCTGCTGACCGAGAAGACCGGCGGCATGTGGTGGGCCTGAAACGGCACAGAGTGCCTGAGTACCTGAGTGCCTAAGTACCTGAGTAACTGACAACCGCGCGGCGGGCCACCCGGCCTGCCGCGCGTGCTTTGCGCCTCGCGCCTCGCGCCAACTCTTTCGAGCCGGCGGCGCGCTCAGGTTGTGGTCGGGAGGACCCCGCGGTGCCGGATGAGCGTGCCCAGGGCCAGCCCCACCATGGCCAGCGCCAGGCCCGTCATCGCCAGGTCGGCAACGATGAGGGCCACGTTTCCGCCGGGCCAGTAGTTGGCCACCAGCAGCCACATCAGGGCCCCAACCGTCGTCACGGTCATGAAGAGGGCCGGCACCGCCGTAAACCACACCGACCGCTTGCGGCGGAGCAGCCACAGGCTGACCACGAGCAGCGCCATGGCGGCCAGCAACTGGTTGGCGGCACCGAAGGCCGGCCAGATCTTCTGGAAGGCGTTGAAGTAGCACATCACGAACATCAGGACCACCGCCAGCCCTGAGTTGAAGAGGGCGTGCTTGAGCCAGCGGGGCGTCCGATCCCCCAGCAGCGTCGTCCAGAGTTCCTCGAAGAGGTATCGGTTCAGGCGCACGGCCGAATCGAGCGACGTCACGACGAACCCCTCGACCATCAGGATGCCGAAAATGCTGCCGACACCGATGGGCAGCCCGAACGCGGCCCGGAACAGCCGACCGGCGCTCACGGCGAACGCCAGCACCGGGTTGGCCTTGCCGCCGGGACCCGGCCAGACGAGTTCCTGGTAGTCGACGAAACTCAGGCCCCACACGATGGCGGCCAACACCAGGGCCGCAAAGAGCGATTCCAGCAGCATCCCGCCGAACGCAATCGGCCGCGCGTGCTTGATGAGCAGGCACTGCTTGCTCGTCGTCCCGCCGGCCACCAGGCTGTGGAATCCCGAGATGGCCCCGCAGGCCACCAGCACGAACAGCATGGGCCAGACGCCGCCCGCGGTCGCCGCGCCGCGCTCCAGGTGGTCCACGGCGAAGGCGGGCTCGTCGAACGTCGCGCCGCCGAGGCCCGCCGCCACCACCCCCACCGCCAGCATCGCGATGCCGGCGTAGAGAATCTGGACGTTCGTGAAGTCGCGCGGCTGAAGGAGGATCCACACCGGAATCGACGAGGCCGCCCACACGTACACCGACAGGATGACCATCCAGAGGATGGGGTCGATGCCAAGCGGCAGTTGGAACCCGACCACGATGCTGCCCACCGCGATGAGGCCCGTCAACACGTACGCCCGCCACGTCGCCAGGTTCCGCTTGTAGATGAGGTACCCGACCAGCGGCGCGCAGACCGTGATGATGATGACGCTCGTGGAGGCGATGCCCCCGATCCGCCCCAGCGCCACGCCGTCCACCATCCGCGTCTTCAGGTACGTCTCCTCGGCCGCGACGCCGAGTTTGTCGAGCGGGTACTCGCTGGTCAGGCTGGCGGCCGCCGCGTTCAGAAACGCCGCCGTCACCAGCACGAGCATCAGGATGGTGAAGAGGACGAACAGGATGAACCCCGGCTTGCCGAGCACCTGGCGGGCCACGTCGGCGAGGCTCCGGCCGTTCTCGCGCAGGCTGATCGAAAGGGCGGCGTAGTCGTGCACGGCGCCGAACAGCACGCCGCCCACCAGAATCCAGAGCCACACCGGCCCGTAGCCGTAACAGGCCGCCATCGTCGGACCCAGGATGGGGCCGGCCCCCGCGATCGTCGCGAAATGGTGCCCGAACAGGACGCTCGGCCGCGTCGGCACGAAGTCCTTGTCGTCCCGGAACAGCACGGCCGGCGTCGGGCACGACTGGTCCTCGCCCAGCCACCGGGCCACTTGTCGGCCGTAGAACCGATACGCCAGCACCAACACGGGGACCGAAACAATGACCACCCAGGCGATATTCATCGGAGTGCCTCCCGCTGCGAACGCGCCGAGACCGAATCCGACCGCAGGGCAACTATCGCACGAAACGCCCAGCCTCGCAAGACAATCGCCTCGTCAAACGGCGCCCCCGTGCGTAGAATGAGGTACTCGCCCCCACGGCCACGAGCGGAAAGGAACGACGGATGCGAATGACGCGGCACCGGACCATCGCGTGGACGGTTCTTCTGGCCCTGCTGCTGGTGCCGCTCGTGGCAACGGGGGCCGAACCGCCGCGAAACGTCATCGTGATGATCGGCGACGGCATGGGCCTCCAGCAGGTCAAGGCGGCCAGCCTGTACGCGACCGGTAAGAAGGGCGGCCTGGCCTTCGAGAAGTACTACCGCGGCCTCCTGACCACGCACTCGCTGAATTCGCACCTGGCCAAGTACAACTACGCTACCGACTCCGCCGCCGCCGCCACCGCCCTGGCCACCGGGCACAAGACTAACAACGAAGTCGTCGGACGCGACGCCGCCGGCGCAGACGTCGAGACCATCCTCGAACACCTGGCCAAACGCGGCAAGTGGACCGGCCTGGTGGTGACCCTCTCGATGACGCACGCCACGCCGGCCGGTTTTGCCGCTCATGCCCGTAAACGCACCGACTACAAGAAGATCGCCTCCGACTATTTCACGGTCTCGCGGCCCAACATCCTCTTCGGCGCCACCCGCAAGGACGGCAGCGGCGTGACGCCCCTGAAGGCCCGACAGGCAGGCTATACGGTCGTGACCACCCGCGACGAGATGAGTGCGTACGCGGCCGATGCGAAGTCGGCCTCGACCGCTGCGGCGGCCAAGCCCCCCTACGTGTCGGGTCAGTTCGGCAACGATCTTCTGCCGTGGGAATACGACGGCCCCGTCACCGTCAAGCACAGACTCCGGTACACCAAGAAGCCGGGCGTCGATTACAAGACCGTGCCGCACCTCTCGGAGATGACCCAGGTCGCCCTCGACCTGCTGGCCGACGGGCCCAAGGGATTCTTCCTGATGGTCGAGGGCTCGACGATCGACTGGGCCTGCCACGACAACTTCATCGAGCGGGCTGTCCACGAGACGGTCGAGTTCGCCAAGGCGTTCGAGGTGGTCATGAAGTGGGCCGACCGGCGCGAAGACACCCTCGTCGTCGTCGCCGCCGACCACGAGACCGGCGGCATGTGGGTCGTCAAGGGCCGTGGCAAGGGCAAGATGCCGGAGGTCCTCTGGGGCACCCGCAACCACTCGGGCATCACCGTCCCCACGTACGCCTGGGGCCCGGGCGCCGAGAGTCTGGAAACCACCCTCGACGAGACCGACCTCTGGGCCGTCATCATGGGCACCGCCACGCCCGTTGCCGTGCCGGTCGCCGTGCCCGACGACATGGACGACGAATCCGCCGCGGGGCCGGACTGAGGGCCTGTCCGTACCGGCCTCCCGTCCTGCCGCTCGAACCTTTCATCCGGCCGCGCGCCTGCTATAATGGCCCCGCGGCTCGCCCGGCCCACGCCGCCGGCGCCGAGACCGCCGATAGGGAGGCCCGATGACCAGGAAGGGGCTGTTCGTTTTCGTCGGCATCGCGCTGGCGGCGGTCGCGATCCTCGTCGCGGCTCATCTCGTGTTGCCCGTCCGGCAGACGTGGACCGTGAATCGGATTCTGCACTACGGCTGGGAGGGGGTAGTCGCCGCAGCGGCCGCGGGGGGATGCCTGTGGCTCATGTGGCCGAGGCCCAAGACCGGTCGACGCGACGAGCAACGCGAGCAGGCCCGCCGACGGCTCATCGTCCTGGTGGGCACCATCATGGCCGCCGTTCTCCTGGTCGTTTTCGCCGAAATACACCGAGAGACGGCCAGCCACCGGCGCCTCAGCGGGCGGGCCGTCGAGGATCTGGCCGCCATCGCCAAGGCGATCGACGCCTACGCGGCCGACCACAACGGGGACCGACCCGAGTCGGCGGTCGACCTCGTTCCGAAGTACCTTGAGGCCTCGCGGCTGTACTACGCCTATCGTTTCGGTCCCGAGCCGGCCGAGCCGCCCGCGGACCCCGCCGCCGAAAACGCCGAGAAGCCCACCTACGACCTCGTCAAACAGGCGCCTCCCCCGCCCGGAACCGGCAAGCGGGTCGAGGCCCGTCTGACGGCTTACCTCCGTGCCGGTTACGCCTGGGCGCCGCTGACGGCGGTCCTCGATAAAGACGGCCGGGCGCGTATTGCCGGCGAAGACGAGGTCCGGCCGTTCGAGAAGAAGGCCGAAGAGGATCAGGACTGAACACCGCGATTCGCCGCCCCAACGCCCTGGGCGCAAAAAAAAAGGCACCGGGGCCGAATCCCTCCCGGACGGCCCCGGTTGCCGAACACTCCCCCGGACTACGGTGATGCCGCTTCACTTCCGAAGACAGCACCTCTCAGGCGCCACACACCCCTCCCGCGGTTCGCGCGGGCTCCCGGCTACGGCAGACTGTAGAAACATGATTGTACGACGATGGGCGTCAGAAATGAGATTTGGGACTACTGACGCCAATCGTTCCCACACACACTGATACTATACGCGCAAAACGCCGGTTGTCAAGTTCCCAGGCCGACTTTTGCGTTTTTCTTCTTGGCGGCCGCCGGCAGGCCCGTCTGCGGGGCCTCGACCGGCTCAGGCGGCCGGGGCCCCGTCGTCGGCCGGGGGTCGCCGAAGCGCCCGCACCGCGATGAGCGCCAGGGCCGCCACCGCCACGCCCAGCCCCACGTATAGGACCCACTGGTTCCGGACGAGCCAGGGGTGGGGCGGCAGGGCGTCGCGCGTCGCAATGAACCGCGGGTTGGGCTGCGGCGGACCCAGCCGGGCCTCGATGGCCTCGGTTCGGTCGAGGTGCGCGAACACGTTGACGTAGTCGTACTGCGCCGCCCGGGCCGAGGGGTTGCCGTAGAAAAGTCGATAGCGGCGGCCCGCCTCGAACGGGAAAAAGACGTATCGCGGCCGGCCGCGCACCACGATCTGGGAGATGGCCAGCGGCGGGTCGTCGCCGTTGGCGATGCGGACCCGGACGTACCGCCCGAACGCCTCGGCGAACTCGACGGTCAGCCGCTCCTCGTTGCACCGCGCCGTCCGGTAGCGGAAGACCATGCCGGACCCCGCCCGGTTCGGCATCCTGGCCTTGTCGCCCACGTCAATGCGCACGGGGCGAGAGAAGTTCTCGTCGCCCGTCACGATGCGGACCTCGCTGACGGGCAGGTGCTTCGCCCCCAGGTCGAGCGTGTACCACGTCTCGGTGTCCTGCACGGTCTCGGTGCGGGCCTGGACGGGCCGCTCGACCAGCAGCGGCAGGTCGCCCGGCCCGGTCTCGACCTCCTGGAAGACGGTCGCGCCCTCCAGGTCGATGGGCTTCGCGCCCGCCGGCGCCCCGACCACGACCCGCAGGTACCGCATCCGCGCGTCGGGGAACGAGACGGTGGTGAACCGCTTGGCCACGTCGCCCGTGAAGGCAAAGATGCCGCCGTCGTCGCGGAGGGTCTTCCAGGCCTTGGCGTCGTCGGAGCCCTCGACCGTGACGGGGCACCGGAAGTTCTCGGCGGGCGTCCGGATTCGGATGCGGTTCGTGACGGGGGGCCCGTCGCCCAGGTCGAGGGTCAGTTCCGACGCCTCGTCGCCGCGCTTGGCCGTGTTGAGGACGCGGGCCGGGCGTTCCTCGGCCCGGACGCTGGGTTTCGCCGGCACGAAGACGGCGTAGCCGACGTCGTCGGTGTCGCCGGCGAGGACGCGGAGGTCCTGGAGGGCCGGCCCGGCGGCGTGGTCCCATACGTTGGCGTCGAGGGCCAGGCGGGCGTGCCGGCCCGTGGCGCCCTCGGGCACCTGGATGTCGCGGAACAGGCGCCAGGCCTCCGGGTCGAAGTCGGCCCGTGCCGCGGTCGCCAGCATCGCCGCTGCGGCCGCCGCCACGAGCGCCGCCGTCAGGCTATGCCGTCTCATCGGGGGTCTCCTTCTTCCGGGGTGTCTCGGCTGGAAAGATGATATGCCGATATTTGTGGTACAGGAGCGACGCCGCCAGCAGCAGGAGGCCCAGCCCGACGAACGAGAAGATCCGCCAGATGGCCTCCAGCCGCGACAGGTCCAGCAGCCCCACCTTGGCCAGCGTGCCGCCCAGGATCACCAGCGCCACCACACGGGCGAGTTTGCTCCGCCGCCGGATGCCCGCCCCCAGCAGCGCCAACGCGTACGCCGCGTACCCCACCGACAGCGTCGCGTGCCGCGCGTACCACGCGTCGAGTTCCCGGTGCGGGAACCACGCCTGGGCGTGGGCGTCCCAGAAGTCCTGGGCCTCCAGCGTGAAGCAGACCAGGACGACCACGTGCACGATGACCGCCAGGACGGGCCCGGCGCAGGCGCGTTCCGGGGTCGTCCTGGCCGGGGCCCGCGCGTATCCGACGACCGCCAGCGCCATGGCCAGGACCAGCAGCCCAAACGCCACGCCGCGCGGATGCCACAGGATCGTCTCGTACACGTAATCGCTGCCCACGGCCGGCCAGCCCAGCAGGCCCACGGCGATGGCCGCCAGCGCCAGCCCCGCAGCGCGGTGGGCGAGGCTCCGGACCCAGAAGCCCCGCAGCATGACGAGGCCGGCCATCACGGCACACCCCGCCGCCGCCAGGCACACCAGCCACGGGCCCTCCAGGCCGGCGAGGTCGGCATCGGCAGCGTGGGTCTGGGCCCGGCCCAACTCCGTCAGGTACAGGCCCAGGACGACGGCCAGCGCGAGCAGTTCGTACGCGATGGCGAAGTCCCGGCCACCCGCCACGCCGCGCGTCGCGTACCGCGAGACCGCAGCCGCCACCGCCAGGCACGCCGCCACGCCGGCGAACGTGGCGCCGACCTCGTTCCACCCGGCCACGAACTTGAGGGGCGGCAGGTGCCCTTGCACGATGAGCAGCACGACGAAGCACGCCGCAAACGCCACCAACGCCATCGCGTGATGGAACACACGCCTGAGCGCCGCCACCACGCCGACGGCCACCAGGCCGTACACCGCTAGGCCCGTCGCCAGGATGGCGTCGCGGACCCAGGCCAGGTGCGCCATCTGCTCGGCGAGGTTCGCCGGGTCGTGCCGGCGCAGCACCTCGGCGGCGCCCTCGTGCCACTTGTACGTCTCGACGCCCACCAGCAGCATCAGCAGGGCGTGGGCCACGGCGGCGGCGAAGGTCACGACCACGCTCTCGGCCGACCCGCGTTCGGCCTTCGGCCGGTACAGCCACGCCGACAGCGCCATGGCCAGCGCCACGACGCCGAACGTGGCCGTCCGGGCGTTGAAGACCAGCATGCCCCCGGCGTTCCACGCCTCCTGGGCGTAGTAACCGAGGGCGATGAGCGACGCCACGTGAATCACCAGGGCCGCCGCGCACAGCCGCCGCTGGCCCAGACGCAGGCCCAGCCAGCACAGGACGGCCGCCTCGGCGGCCCAGGCCATCGGAATGAAGACGCCCTCCAGTTGAATCGGTATTGCCAGCGTCGCCAGGCCCAGCGCCTGGGCCACCTGCACCAGGACGAACCGCATCTGCCCGGGCGCCCAGCGGCGCACCGCCAGTCCCTCGGCCAGGTAGATGGCGCCGAGCACGACGGCCAGCGGGCCGAGCCAGTGGTGATGGTCGGCGCGCAGCAAGGCGTACAGCCCGCCGAAGTAGGCCACCACGTTGATGATCGTCACAGACAGGTCCAGCCGCGACTCCCGGCGCCGACCCAGCAGGTGGTACACGATCGAGAGGGCGAAGTAGATGCCCCACAGCACCGTCATGTACGCGACGATAAACGGCAGTTTCTCGGTCGCCGTGTCGCCGTGGTAATAGTAATGGGTGAAGACCCAGACGACCACGTTGAGGACGGTGCCGGCAAGGGCCAGCAGGTTCAGCACCCGCCATTTCTTGAAGTACGCCAGGATGAGCACGCCCGCGTTCACCGCCACCAGGTACAGGAAGAGGACGTGCCCCGGGTCGCGGTCGGGCCGGATGAGAAGGGGCCCCGCCAGGCCGCCCACCAGCGACAGGACCGCCACGACCAGGCTCGAGTACCGGACGGCCAGGACGATGGCCACGCCCGTGATGACCGTCATGAAGATCCAGGCGGCCGGTTCCGGGATGAGATGGAACCGGCCCCATGCGGCATAGACGGCGAAGTACTCCATCGCCAGGCCGCCGCCCGTCACCACCCGGGCCAGGATGCCGAATCGGCGGCGCTCCAGCACCTCGCCCACGGTCAGGAAGATGAGGCCCCCCAGCGTCAGCAGCCCCGTCTGGAAGTAGCCGCGGCGGCCGAACCAGCCCTGCTCGTGCGCGTACGCCGCAAACAGCGCCGCCCCGATCAGGACCACCACGATGCCCGCCAGCGCCAGGCCCTTCAGGCCGATCCACTCCTCCCAGCGGATGGGCTCGCGCCCGGGCCGAAGCGCCGGCACCGGCGGCCGAGGCGGGGGCGGCGGGGGAGGCGCGGGGGCGGCAGGCGTCGGCCGTTCGACCACGGGAGCGGCGGGCGGCGGCGGCGCAGGTTGCCGAGGCAACGGCACAGCCGGTGGGACGGCGGCCGCGCGCGGCGTCTCGGCAGGCGGACGGGCGGGGACAGGCTCGGCGGGACGGTCCTTCAGCTGCCTCGCGAGCGACTGGGTCTGGCGGATGGCCCGAAGCGCGAGCACCACCGCGACGATCGAAAGGGGAATCGTGGCCGCCAACGCCACCAGAACCGCCACGCCCAGGCAGATGAAGACACCCTCGTCCATGGCGCGCCCCCCGCATGGCCCCGAGACTCAACGCCGAGAGTCTAGTGCCGCCCGGGGGGAAGGTGGTAGCGTTTTCTTGAGCCGCGCGCTCCGGCCTCAGCCACGGCGCCGTCGCGCCGCCAGCGCCGCGCCGCCCAGGGCTAGAAGCGCGAGCGTGGCCGGCTCGGGCGCGGGGGCCGGCATGCCGCCGGCCAGGACGGCCCCGCCCGACCGAAGCCAGGCCGTGTCGATCTTGTCGTAATCGTTCGAGTCGATGCGGCCGTCGTAGTTGAAGTCGCCCACCGCCCACCGGAATCCCCCCGGCGGCGTGCTGCCACCCTCGCCGTACAGCAGCCAGTTCGTGTCGATGCGGTCGTAATCGTTGGAATCGACCTTGCCGTCGAGGTTGGCGTCGCCCCACCAGGTGTACCGGACGACGACCGACTCGGCCTCGGCGTCATCGACCATGCCCAGGGCCGTCAGGTGCTGGGCGTCGGCCGCCGCCGCGCTGGAGGCGATGCCGGGACCGTCCCAGTACGCGTTCGGGCCGCCGTGCAGGCCGGAGGCGACGTGTGCGGCGATGGCGTCGAAGGGGCTCTCGCCGCCGGCGTAGTCCACGACCAGAACGCCGTCGGCCAGGTCCAGGCGGCCGCGAGCCTCCAGTTCCACGATGCTCGTGAACTGGCGGGTGCCGCCGGCGTCGCCGCGGATGCGAATGGCGTCGCCGACGGCCGGGTCGAACGTCATCTCGATGCGCTGGAAATACGTGTACGGGTCAAGCGGCTCGCTCAGCGCCAGTCCCGAGACGGGCACGAAGACGCCGCCGCAGCGGACCTCGACGGCGAGGTTCTCGAAGTACCCGCCCCAGGGCGTGACGACGCGGGGGTCGTTGTTGATGCCGTCCCACTGGATGTCGCCCTCCCAGAAGACGACCGACGTGAAGGTGAGCGGGCGGTCGAAGGCCAGGGCATACCAGTCGCCGCCCTCGGGCTGGGGGTTTGCGCCGTCGTTGGTCGTGTAAGGCAGGTGCCCGTTGTACGACACGTCGGTGATACCGTCGACGACCTGGTCGAGGTTGAGCCGGTCGTAAGCGGGCATCCGCCGGTCGACGCTGGCCGAGACCGCCGCGGACCCGCCGATGGTCCGGGCGAGGCCCACCAGGCCCGCGGGCCCGGCCGGGTCGGGCCTCTCGGCCAGCGGGGCCAGGTCGTCGGCATCGGGCAGGTGATACGTGCGGGCGGGGCCGGCGCCGTCGATGGTCCCGCCGGCGTCCAGGATCTGCCGCTCGGCCGCCGCCTGCCACTGGCCGGCCATCTCCGAGACTTTGAGCGGCGGCGGCATGTTGGCCAGGCCCGCGACCTCGTACTCGTCGGTGGCGCCGGCGGTCAGGTCGGCCGGCAGACCGGTGTAGCCGACCATCAGGCCGACGAGACCGCCGGCCGTCGCGGGGTTGCAGTCGCAGTCGAAACCGCCCTGGACGCCGATGGCGACGGTCTCGCGAAAGTCGCCCTGCCCGTACAGGATGGCCATGGTCGTCAGGGCCGTGTTGACGGCCGACTCGATCCAGCCCCGGTACCGGCTGCCCTCGCTGCCGGCGGACCCGTACGTGTCGTAGATTCTCTCCTGGGTGGTCCGCCACTCGAGCGTCCCGTCGGCGGCGTCGTCGGCGTACCAGGTGCGCACGTCCTGGATGACCTGGCAGGTGCGCGACGTCGTGGGGACGACCTCCAGGCCCTTGGCGACGACGGTCTCGACGCTGGTCTCGAAGGGCGCGGCCGCGTACATCGCGGCGTAGAACTGGGCGGCGTGCAGGGCCAACCCGTCGTTGCTCACGCCGCCGAAGGCGGCCGCCAGGTCGGCGGCCGTCTGGCGCATGCCGGGCGCGGCCGCACCGAGGCCCTCGGTCGTAATCTGCGAGTCGATGGCGTACCAGTGGATGTTCTGCGCCATGCCGCCCGTCTCGGGCGGCGAGAGGCCGTAATCCATCAGCCAGCGGGCCTGGCGATTGGCGATGTAAAATGAGGTTGCCGGCACGTGCGCCAGCCAGGCGTCATGGATCTGGGCCGACGTGGGCGAAGCGGTCGAGGCTAGCATCCCCCCGTACAGGTACTCGAAACACGTATCGTCGTCGCCCTGCCAGGTGCTGGTGGCCAGGATGGTGTCCCAGGGGACGTCGTACGTCAGGCCGCCGCGCGGCCGCTGGCCTTCGACAGGCCGACCGGCGTAGTTGCCCAGTATCTGGCCCAGCCACATGCCGTGCAGGCGGTCGAGGTAGGCGTCGGCCGAGAGGGTACGGTCGGCCCGCAGCGGCCCGGCGGCAGCCAGGACCAGCCCTATCGCCATGCCGACGCGAAAACGCATGCCAAACCCCGTCCCATAGCCGAAACGGCACCCGAATCACAAAAGCCCATGGAGAACTATACGCCAGGAACGGGCCAGGTCAAATAGGTTGGGCGGGCCCAGGCGGGGTCAGGGTCGCCAGGGGCGGCTACTCCTTGCCGATGCAGTAGAGGTTTTTGGGGCCGCGGAGGAAGAGGCGGCCGTCGCTGACGGCGGGCATGGGGGTTCCTTTGCTCGTCGGGTGGCGCGTGTGAAGGATGCCATCGCACGGGGGAAAAAGCAAGCCCCGGGTTCGTCAGGCCCGGGGCTTCTCAGCGTTGCTGGG
>DATKZB010000367.1:0-2296 GCA_035528235.1 Phycisphaerae bacterium | reverse complement strand
GGAACGGCAAACGGCAAAAGGCAAAAGGCAATGACCAACAATAACCAAGGGGAATGGAAGGGAGACGCCATGAAAACCGCAAAGCGATGGATGGGTCTGATGGCGGTCGGTGTGATTCTGGTCGGCGCGGCCTCGGTCTTCGGGCAGGATTGGCCTCAGTGGCGAGGGGCCAATCGCGATGGGAAGGTGACGGGGTTCCCCGCGCCGGCGACCTGGCCGCAGGAGTTGAAGCAGGGCTGGAAAGTGACGGTGGGCGCGGGGGATGCGACGCCGGCCCTCGTGGGCGACCGGCTCTATGTTTTCGTGCGGCAGGGGGACGAGGAGGTGACGCTGTGCCTGAGCGCGGCGGACGGAAAGGAAGTGTGGCGTGACAAGTACACAGCGCAGGCGGTGACGGGAGCGGCGGCGCGGCACCCGGGTCCGCGGAGTTCGCCGGCGGTGGCGGGCGGAAAGGTCGTGACGCTGGGCGTGGGCGGGGTGCTCTCGTGCCTGGACGCGGCGACCGGCAAGGTCGTGTGGCGGAACGAGGAGTTCAGCAAGGCGGTGCCCAAGTTTTTCACGGGCATGTCGCCGATCCTGGTGGACGGGATGTGCATCGCGCACCTGGGCGGACCGGGTGGCGGGGCGCTCCTCGGCTTGGACCTGGCCACCGGTGTGGCGAAGTGGAAATGGACGGGCGACGGCCCGGCGTACGCCTCGCCGGTCCTCTTGACGGTGGAGGGCACGAAACAGATCGTCGCGGTGACGGAGAAAAGCCTCGTGGGCGTCGGCGCGGCCGACGGGAAACTTCTGTGGCAAGTGTCGGCCTCGCCCGAGGGAAGGTTTTACAACTGTGCCACGCCGATCGTCGACGGGCAAACGGTGATCTACACGGGCCAGGGCGCGGGCACCAAGGCCGTGAAGGTCGCGAAGCAGGGCGACGGTTTTGCCGCCAAAGAGGTCTGGACCAACGCGGACCTCGGGACGGGATACGACACGCCGGTGCTCAAGGACGGCCTGCTCTTCGGCCTTTCGGACAAGGGGAACCTGTTCTGTCTGAAGGCTGAGACCGGGGCGGCGGCATGGACGGACGCGACGAAGCGCGGGGGCAGTTTCGCGGCCGTTCTCGACGCCGGCGCCTGCCTGTTGGCCCTGCCCAGCAACTCCGAACTGATCGCCTTCAAGCCGAGCGACAAGGAATACGCGGAGTTGGCCCGCATCAAGGTGGCCGACACGCCCGTCTACGCGCATCCGGTGGTCGCGGGGAACCGGATTTTCGTGAAAGACCAGGACACGCTCGCGCTGTGGACGCTGGAGTAAGCGGCGCGGGGAGGAGAGGAAAGGAAGGGAACGATGGCGCGGCCGCTGAGTCGGCGTGAGTTTTTGATTGCCACGGGGGCTGGCCTTGGCGCGGCGTGGGTCGCCTCGTCAGCCGGCCGCACGCGGGCCGAAGCCGACCCGCGCAAGCCGAACCTCGTCTTCGTCCTGGCCGACCAGTGGCGGGCCCAAGCCGCCGGCTACGCGGGCGACCCAAACGCTCGTACGCCGAACCTCGACCGGCTGGCGCGGGAGAGCGTCCACTTTACGAATGCCGTCTCGTGTTGTCCCGTGTGCTCGCCGTTCAGGGCCTGCCTCATGACCGGGCGGTATCCGCTGACGCACGGTGTTTTCATGAACGACGTATGTCTGAGCACCGAAGCGGTGTCGCTGGCGCAGGCGTTCGACGGAGCCGGTTACGACACGGCGTACATAGGTAAATGGCACCTGGACGGTCACGGGCGGAGCGCCTTCATTCCGCGTGAGCGGCGGCAGGGCTTTGCGTTCTGGAAAGCCCTCGAGTGCACACACGATTACAACCACTCCTTGTACTACGGGGACGCGGACAAGCAACTTCTGTGGGACGGTTACGACGCCATCGCCCAGACCCGCGAGGCCCAGCAGTACATCCGCGAGCACGCCGGGCGGAAACCGTTCGCGCTGGTTCTGTCGTGGGGTCCGCCGCACAACCCGTACCCGACCGCCCCTGAGAAGTACCGCGCGATGTTCAAGGCGGAGGCCCTCGTCCTCCGCCCCAACGTTCCCGAAAAGGCGCAGGCGCGGACGCGGATCGATGCGGCCGGGTACTATGCCCATGTGGCCGCGCTCGACGAGTGTATCGGCGACCTGCTGGCCACGGTGAAGGAGTGCGGCATCGAAGGCGACACCGTTTTCGTTTTCACGTCGGACCACGGGGACATGCACGGCTCGCAGGGGCAGTCTCGCAAGCAGCGGCCGTGGGACGAATCGATCCGGGTGCCGCTGCTGGTACGGTACCCGG
>DATKZB010000366.1:0-12301 GCA_035528235.1 Phycisphaerae bacterium | reverse complement strand
CCGGACGTCGCGGTACGTCACGATGCTCAGCACCACCAGGACGGCGCCGACGGCCAGCAGGCCGAACCCGAACCCCATGTACTGGCTGTGCCGGCCGCTCTGGTAGTTCTGGTTCTTGGCGTAGTCGTCGGCCTGGACGGCAAGCTCGTCGAACCCGGCGGCATTCTGGTAGTAGACCATGCCGCTGGCGCTGGCCGAATGCGCGGCCCCCTTGGGGACCGCCCACCAGGTCTCGCCGACCTGGACGACGTCGAACTCCCCGATCTGCGCCGTCTCAAGTTCCTCGCGGAACCGCTCCAGGTGCCGCGCGTACGGATTGTCGGAACTGGGGAAGAAACAGTACGCGCCGAGGCCCATGCACACCAGGCCGATGGCCAGCGACGGTATCCAGATGGCCCGCTTGATTCCGATGTGGTGAGCGGCGCGCTCGGCGCCCTTCGGGGGCCCCTTCCGGACGGGGCGGACGGTCCTGGGCCCGAGTTCGGCCGCCGAGATGGTGGCGGGTCCCGGGCCACCGGCCTTCTCGTCGCGTCCAACCCCCAACTCGCGGGCCATCTCGGCGATGCCGCCGCGCGAACCCAACTGCTGGCGCAGGGCCTCGGCATCGGCCCGCCGCTTCTCGGCGGCGGTGGTCACGTCGCCGTCGGCCGCGGTTTCCTGGCGAAGGGCATCGAGGTCCGCCCGGTGTTTGACGCCCGTGCCTTCGGTGCCGCGCGCCGCCACCACCTGGTGGACCATCTCGTCGGCAGCCGCCTTGTGGGCCTGGGCGTCGACCAGGTCGCCCGGGTCGGCCGGAAGCGACTTGGCCGCATCCTTGGGCGACGGCACGGGCGTATCCAGTCCGCAGGCCTCGCAGTGGAACAGGCGGCCGACCTCCGATTCGTCGGCGGTGCACCGGGCGCCGCACTCGCATTGGAATTCAATCGCCACACTCGTCTCCTTGAGGCCGAACCGTCGGGGCTCCCCGGCACCTGGCGCGGGCAGTCGCCGCGTTCGGCGCCCCGTCTCGCCACAAACGGTAGCATTGTACGATGGCCGCGGGCCGGCTGCACGCCTTTTCTGATTGACCGCCCTGGACGTGCCTTCTACACTCCGGACTTGGTAGTGCCCAGGCCTGCCCGAGGATAACCGTGTCGGACACGATCCCGCCCAACCCGACGTTCGACGGCGAGTACGTGGCGAGCCTGCACCGTCTGCTGGCGGAAGGCCGTCGGGACAAGTTGGCCCAGCGGCTGGCCGACCTTCACCCCAGCGACATCGCCGACCTGCTGGACGAGTTCCGGCCCGAGGAGCAGGCCGTTCTGTGGTCGGTGCTGGAGCCGGCGGCGGCGGCCGACGTCCTGATGGAACTCGACGCCGAGACCCGCGAAGACCTGATGGACAGCGTCCGCCCGGAGCAACTGCGGGCCACCCTGGCGGAACTGGAACCCGACGAGGCCGCCGACGTCATCGGCGAACTCGAGCCCAAGGAGGCCGCCGAGGCCCTGGCCGGCCTCGAAGACCGCCAGGAAATCGAGGAACTCCTCGAGTACCCCCCCCACACGGCTGGCGGCCTGATGACCACCGACTTCGTGCTGCTGCCGCGCACTGCCACCATTCGCGAAGCCATCGAACTCGCCCGCCGCGCCAGCGAGACGACCTACCGCCATGACCTCTACGTCGTGGACGAGGCGTCTCGCCTCATCGGCCGCCTGCCCCTGGACAGGCTCGTCTTCTCGAAACCCGACACGCCCGTCGGCGACGTCCTGGAGACCGACGTTCACAGTGTCCCGGTCGACATGGACCGCGAGCAGGTGGCCGAGGTGGTCCGCCGGTACGACCTGCTGGCCGTGCCCGTGGTGGCGCTGAAGAGCAACGCCGTCAAGGGTATCATCACCGTGGACGACGTCCTCGACGCCGCCGACGAAGAGGCCGCCGAAGACATGTACCGCATGGTCGGCGCCGCCCGGGACCCCCTGCACACGCCCATCTGGCGCCGGGCGATCGCGCGGCTGCCGTGGCTGCTGATTACGCTGGTGCCGGGGTTCCTCGTGGGCCAGATCATCCGATGGCTCGGGTACCAGACCCCGCAGGAGACGGTCCTGCTTCTGTTCCTGCCGGTCATGATCGAGATGGCCGGCAACGTCAGCCTCCAGTCGTCGACGGTCATGGTGCGAGGCATCGCGATGGGCGAGGTGCGGCTGCATCGGACGGGGATGATGCTCGCCCACGAACTGGGCGTGGCGGCGCTGGTGGGGCTGCCCTGCGGCCTGGTGTCGGGGGCCGTGGGATACGTCTTCTTCGACCACCACATCGGGTTCGCCGTCGTGGTGGCCTTCAGCATGCTCTGCGGCATCCTGAGCGCCGCCACGACCGGCACGCTGGTGCCGCTGGCGTGCTGCCGCGTGGGCGTCGACCCGGCCCTGGCCAGCGGCCCGTTCGTCACGAGCCTGAACGACATCACGGGCACGCTGATCTACCTGGGGCTTGGCGCGCGGCTGCTGTACTTCTTCGATTGAGAGGTATGGCGGCTCGCCGGCCGGGCACCCGCCGCCTGGGGTGCGCCAGATTCTTCTGGCGAACGTGGAGCCGTTGTAGCGCGGGGGTTTACCCCCCGCGCACCCGAGATGGTCAAGGCGTCTGGCGCGGGGGATAAACCCCCGCGCTACGCCGGCGCGGGCGGCCCCGCCGTTCAGCGATCCAGCCGTGCCAGAAAACGTTGCCGCACCCGCCGCCGGGCCGCGCCACGAAAGCCCTTTCCCCGCCCTGCCGCTTCGGCTACAATCTGGCCGCAGAATCAGGGGTGGCCTGCCGGCACATCCGCCGGGGGCAGATTGAATAGGATACCCCGGGAACCGTCTGAATGGGTGGAGCCTCCGAACAAGACGACCAGGCCGAGGCCGCGGCGCTGCGCAAGGCCGAGCGCGACGCCGTCCTCGTCGAACGCCTC
The DNA here is from genome assembly GCA_035528235.1 of Phycisphaerae bacterium. GTDB lineage: Bacteria > Planctomycetota > Phycisphaerae > FEN-1346 > FEN-1346 > DATKZB01. Next base: position 9,372 of record DATKZB010000366.1, on the reverse strand, counting down.
AAGGAGGGCGACTCCAGGGCGCTCGACGAACTGTTTCGCCGCCACCACGACGCGGCGTTCGGTATCGCCTATCGCCTGGTCGGGTCGCGCGAGGACGCGCTTGACGTCGTACAGGAGTCGTTCATTCATGTCATGCGGGGCATTCAGGCGTTCCGAAGCCAGTCGTCGTTCCGGACGTGGCTGTACCGCATCGTGACGCACGCCGCGCTCGACTATCGGCGGTGGCGGTCGCACCGCGAGGCCGAGAGCCTCGATGCCGAGACGGCCGTCGAGCCCGCCGCCACGGGATCCGGCCAACGGACGCCCCAGGAAGAGGTGGCCGATCAGGACCTGCGCCGGGCCATCGACGCCGCGCTCACCAACATCTCGGAGAAAAACCGGGCCGCCCTGGTCCTGTACGCGCTCGAAGGCATGTCGTACAAGGAAGTCGCCAACGTACTTGGCATCTCGGTCGGGACCGTTATGAGCCGCATCTTTAACGCGCGGCAACGTTTGAGGGAACTGCTGGCCTCGGAAATCGGGTGACGGACATGACGTGCGACGACGCCAAACCGATGCTGGCCGGATACGCCGACGGCGAACTCTCTGCCCTTGAGAACGACGCCATCGCCGCGCACCTGGCCCAGTGCGGCCGCTGCCGACAGATCATCCGCGACCAGCAGCGCATCCAGCACGTGCTCGACTCGCATCAGCCGCCGGCGGTCGACGACGCCCGATGGAACGAGATCGGCAAACGCCTTCGGGCCGAACTCGAAGGCCAGGGCGAGCCGATCCAACTCAAGACGCGTTCGCGCATCGAGGGTCTGGATCCGACGCCCGAGGCCCAGGCGCCGCTGGCGCCCGACGAGCCGTCCGCGCCGGCCCGGCCCGCGCGCGAGGTGCCCGCCCCTACCGCCAGGCCGCGCGCCATGCCGGCCGCACGCCAGGCCCCCGCCATGACGGTCATCCGCGTCCGCCCGCGCCGCGGTCGCGCGCCCTTCCGGTGGGTAGCCCACCTCGTGGGCGCCGTGGCGGCGGCGTTGATCATCGGCCTGGGGCTGGCCACGCTGTGGACCCGTACGCCGCCGCTCGACGCCGGCGCATTGGCGCGACAGGACGACGTTGCTATCATGGGTCTGGAGATGCTCGACCCCGACCACAACCTCGTCCTGCTGGGCGGCGACGCCGGCGACGTGGCGGCCATCTGGGTCGAGCCCGACAAGTCGAGCGGTTGAGCGCGGAGGTCACGACAGATACCATGCGACACGTAACGCATTGGCGGGCGGCCCTGGTGACGGCGCTGGCGGTGGCGACCCTGGCGCACGGGGCGGCCCGTGCCGCCATGCCCGAAGAGGCCATCTCGGTCACCTTCCTGGGCATCCGTGCCACGAAGGAGACCAGCGAGCACGTCGACCCGGCCCTGCGGCCCATCGCCGACGAACTCCGGCGGAGCAAGTACAACTGCTTCCGGCTGGCCATCAACGATACCCGAAGCGTCGCCCTCGGCCGAACCTGGGAACTGCCCCTCGTCGAGGACTACGCCGTCCGCATCCAGCCCAACAAGGAGACCGACGAGTCCGTCCAGTTGGTCCTGAGTTGGATCCACTACGAGAAGGGCAAGGACGGCAAACGCAAACCCCGCGCCCTGCTGAAGGTGCCGATGACCCTGCGCAAGGGAAAGTACCTGCTCTCCGGCGGATGGAAGTTGAAGGAAGGCGGCCTGATGGGCGCCGTCGCCGTGAAGTAGCCGCCGCCTACGGCGTGTTGTCGTCGCCCAGGCGGCCGCCCACCGATTCCTCGAGCATCTGTGCCATGTGGCGTGCGTGGTCGCCGACGTCGGCCCACAGCCGGACCAGTTCGCTCACCGTCTTCGCCCCCAGGAAGATCGCCACGGCCAGCACCAGCGCGCCGGCGAACACGCCGACCGCCGCCCAGGGGTTCCCGCCCGTCGCCAGGACGATCAGCGCGCCCAGGCCGCCCAGGAACGTCAGCACCGACACCGCAATGCCGACGCCGAAGATGACGGCGGCCAGCAGTCGCAGCGTGCCGTACGGGCTCGTCCGGGCCAGCAATCGCGACACCGTGGTCGTGGCCCCGGAATGCTTGGACGGTCCGCCGCCGGCGCGGCTGGGGCTGGGGGTGGCGGCGGCCTCGGGCGCGGCCTCGGCCGGCGACTCGGCGTCAGGCTTGGCGGGACTCGCGGCCTTCAGCGCGGCGGCCAGGGCGGCGGCCCGGTTGTCGGGTATGCTGACCACGGCCCCGCATTGCGGACACTTGGCCTTATGACCGGCCGCCGTGTCCGGCGCGGCGATCGTCTTCCCGCATCCCGGGCATGTTGCGGAAATTGACATCCGGCAACACCCAATGATCCCCCAGTCGGATCATTCTACAATCAAACGCAGCAAAAGGCAAATAACCCGATGGGAAAATGCGGCGGGTCGGCCCCCCCGGGGCAGGGGCTCAGCTCTGCGGACCGACGTGGGCGTCCACAAAATCCAGCACACGCTGGCGGTCGTCGTCGCCGATCTCCACGAACGCCAGGCCCACCTCGTACAGTTCCGGATCGATCTTCGACGACCGGCACCACGTGATGCGCCCCTTGCAGAAGACCGGCTTCTCGTCGTCGGGCAACGTGAAACGCAACGACGGCGTCGTCCCCTCGCGCATCGGGTCGGCCATGAGAACGCACATGCCCCCGGCCGAGATGTTGAGCGTCGGCCCGATCGATTCAACCGTTATCCGCGTGGTAATGCGAGGACTCGTCCGCATTTCCGTTCGCAGCATACCCACTCTCCTTGTGCCGGCAGGCTGTGTAGGGGGCGCAAGGGTCGTCGCGGCAATAGGTCTTATCGGAAGGCGGCTGGTACCTTCTTCAGCGAAATCGCGAGATTCCCCGAGCGGCCGAAAAGCCCCGCCCCGGCGGCCCCAACCGTCCGCGCCGCCCCTTCCGCCGCCGGTAACTTGACGCCGCGACCCCGGACGCTATGGTGGAGCCGGCGATTACAGACCCAGGTGCTTCATGGTTGACCCGACCGGCCTCGTGCATCCCATCCGCCTGGGCCCGCTGGCCCTGGCGAACAACCTGGCGCTGGCCCCCATGCACAAGCGGACGCACCTGGCCTTCCGCCTCCTCTGCCGCCGCGAGGGGGCCGCCCTCACCCACACCGAGATGGCCACGCCGCGCGAACTCCTCGGCCACGAAAGCGCCCGGAAGGCCGAGAACCTCCTGGCCGCCGACCCCGTCGACCGGCCCCTGGGCATCCAGATCCTGCCGCGCGAACCCGGGCTGCTCGTCGAGGCCGTCGCCATGCTGGCGGCGCGCGGCACGGGTGACCTGGTGGACTTGAACTTCGCGTGCCCCAGCCGCCGCGTGGCCGGCCGCAGCGGACGCGGGGCCGCCTTCCTCAAGGACCCCGAGAAGGCCGTCCGGCTGGTCGAGGCCGCGGTGGGGGCCTCGGCCCTGCCCGTGACGGTGAAGTTGCGGCACGGTTACACGAACTCGCCCGAGGACCGCGAGCGGGCCCTGGACCTAGCCCGCGGGGCCGCGCAGGCCGGCGCCGTCGCCATCACGGTCCACGCCCGGTCGGCCGGCCAGAAGTACCACGACCGGGCCAACTGGGAAACCATCGCCGCCTGGGCCGAGACGCTGCCGGTGCCCGTCTTCGGCAGCGGCGACCTGCGCTCGCCCGAGGCCGTTCTCGACATGCTCCGCCAGACCGGCTGCGCGGGCGCCAGCATTGCACGCGGGGCGTTCGGCACGCCGTGGATCTTCCGGCAGATCGCGGAACTCGCCGCAGCGGGGTCGTACCGCGAGGTCACGCCCGAGGAGCGCGGCCACGTCTTCCTGGAACACTACGAGCGGCTCGTGGCCCAGTACGGGCCGACGCTGGGCCTGAAGCACATCCGGCAGGTGGGCCGCGTATACGCCCGCGAGATTCCCGGTGCGGCCGAGGCCCGCGTAGCCATCCAGGACGCCACGTCCGACGCCGACCTTCGCGCCGTCGCTCGCCGATGGTTCGGCATCGAGCCGTAACCATCGGCAATGCGCTCGCTAACGCTCGCGGCTCGGATGGGCCATGCGCGCCGCGACCGTGAATCGGCGCCGCGACCGTAAGGGAGCGGTCCTCGCCGCCCTATAGCGGTTTAAGATTGGATTGTTTGCGCGGTGGGTCCCCGCACCCACCGCGCCAACGCGGCACCTTACGGGGAGCGCGGCGGGTACGGGGACCCGCCGCGCAAACACGCAAAGTTAAACCGCTATCGCTCAGGCCGTCACGCCGAAGAGTTTCCGGACGTACTCGGCGTTCTTGCGGGCGTCGGCGATGCGGTCTTTCGAGGGGTTGGAGGTCTCCAGAACGATCCAACCCTGGTACCCGATCTCCTGCATGGCCTTGGCGATGGGCTCGAACTTGACCTTGCCGGTCTCGAGGTAATCGCCGCCGTTCTTGAAATGGAAGATGGAGATCTTGTCCTTCAGCCTCTTGATCTCGGCGCAGACGTCGTACCCCTCGCCGGCCAGGTTGTAGCAATCGTAATAGATGCGGACCGACGGGTGCCCGATCCGCTCGAGAATCTCCAGGTTCTGCTCGGCCGAGAGCGTGTTCTCGATGCCCAGGATCGTGCCGGCGTCCTTGGCCTTGGGGGCGGCGGCCTTGAGGCGTTCGACCACGACGTCGACGTCGGCCTTCTTCATCCCCTGGCCTTCCTTGAGGCTGCCCTTGCCGAAGAAGGCGATGAGGATGACGCCGACCTTGAGGTCGCCGGCCGCCTCGATGCTCTGTTCCAGCCACGCCGGGCCGCGCGGGTCGGTGGCCAGCGGGTTGCCGTTCAGAAGGCCCATCATGAACGACGAGATGGGCAGGCCCGTCTGCTTCATCTCGTCCTTGTACCGTTGACGCACGTCGGGCTTGGCGATGTGGAGCGTGTCGTCGGGCCCGCCGACGCCCACCTCGACGCCCTCAAGGCCGGCCTTCTTGCAGTCCGCCAGACCGCCGCACGAGCAGGAACTCATGCGGATCTTCGCCGCGGTCCCCGCCTGGGCCGTCGCCAGGTGCGATGCCACGGCCGCGCCGGCCACGCCAGCCGCCGTGCCCTTCAGGAACACCCGTCGCGTCATCATGCTATGCCTCCCGATTGTGCTGGATGGTTGACAGCCGCCATCACGATAGCCGCGCCCCGCCCCCGCCGCAAGACCACACCGGCCGCGGCGAGCGACCTACGACGGCGGACTCGACAGGACCGACGCGGGTATCGGCGCCTTGGGCAGGCCCGGCCCTCCCCACCGCACCTCCAGCGTGTCGCCGCCGCGGCGCTCGAAGAACGTGACGGTGATGCGATGCGTGCCCTTCTTCAGCGAGACGAACCCGCGGACCTCGCGCGGCGGGTGCAGCCCGTCGTTGTCCACCACGAGCCGGTCGCCCACGTGCAGGCGGCTGCCGTCGTCGGACGTCGTGTAGAACGCGTAGATGCCGTCGGCGGGCACCTCGATGTAACCCGTCAGCCGCAGGCCGAAGTCGTCGCGCCCGGCGTACGGACCCAGGCCGAACGTCTCGGCCCGGTCGGTCTGGGCGGCCTTTAGCGCCGAGAAATCGGGCAGCGCCTCCCACTCGCCCTCGTAGAAGGACCGCGAGAGGCCCGGGCGGAGGCCGGCCACCGTCTCGGCCGCGCGCGGCTCCACCTTCGTCGGCGTCACGGTCAGAGAGACGAACCGCTCATCGCGCAGGACCTGCATCGGCAGGGCCTCGCCGCCGCGACACTCGACCAGCGCCAGACAGAAATCCAGCGCCGAGGCCACGTTCTCCGGACCCAGGCGGGTCACCACGTCGCCCACCCGCACGCCGCCGGCCTCGGCGGGCGACCCCGCGATGACCTTGGCGACGCGGGCGGGGCCTTCGTCCGCCACGTCCATGCCCAGGACGAACCCGTAACGTCCCTCGACGTCGAGCAGGCGGGGCAGGCTCTCGCGAATGCGGTCGGCCGGGATGGCGAACGCGATGTTGTCGGCCTGGAGGTTCTTGGTCGTGTTGAGACCGACCATCTCGCCCGACACGTTGAGCAGCGGCCCCCCGGAACTGCCCGGGTTCGTCGTGGCGTCGGTCTGAATCATGTCCGGGTAGAACGTGTACTCCGACTGGGTGGACCGCCCGATGGCACTGACGATACCCTCGGCCACCGTCATGCCCATGCCGAGGGGATTGCCCATCGTGACGACGCGTTCGCCCACCAGCAACCCGCGGCTGCGGCCGAAACGGATGGGCTTCAGGCGCGACCCGGCCTCGATCTTCAGCAGCGCGAGGTCGCCCGTTTCGTCGAGCGCCACCGGCCGGGCCGGGTAGTCCTTACCGCCCTCGAACCCCACCGCCACGTCGCCGCCATGGCGAAGGACGTGCCCGTTCGTCAGGACGAACCCCGCCGGATGGACGACCACGCCGCTGGCGTACTCGGTGTGCGTCGTGTTCGGGTCCTTCTCGTCGCGCCGGGAACAGCCGATGTTGACGACCGAATCCTTGCACGCCTCGAACACCTCGACGACCGCCGTTCGTCGCATCATTTCGTACGAAGCCCCGCGCGGCACATCGTAGCCGGCCGTCGGCTCGCCGCATCCGGCCGCCATCGCGACCACCAGCGCGAGCGGCGCCCACAGGACTAGTGCCCTTTCCAGAAAGGTAGTGTCACTCTTGGCGGGGTGCCACTGGCGGCTTGTCCGCCAGTGTTCTGGAGGCACTGGCGCGACGCGTAACGTCATGGCGTATTCCCCTGTATCGCTGAAGAGCCCTTTCGACCTCAGGCCGTATTATAGCGGCGGACCCCGGCCGGTACAGCGCCAACCGGGGGCCCGCGCCCGGCGCCCGCGTCGGGCGCGCTGTGGCCGTGTTCTGTGGCAGCCCCGTGAGGGGCGGGTGGTCTGTAGCCACGGGCGCGAGCCCGTGGAATCGAGGACACCCACCCCCCCCTTTGTTTCAAGCCCCGTCAGGAGCGCCTCCAGACCAGGCGCCCCTGACGGGGCTTAAAAAAGGAAAACAATACATCGCTGCGTCTTGCACGCCCACCACTGCAGGCCGTATTATAGCGGCGGACATGGGCCCGTACAGCGCCAACCGCGGCCCCGCGCCGGGCGCGCCGCCCACTGCGGCCGGACCCGGTTGGCCTGCCCGCTCGAGGCGCTCTTGACCCGGATTGTTATGGGTGTCCCCAGAACTCCCGGGGGGACCCACAAAATGGCTTGCCCTTGTGGGACAGTTGGCGTACACTAAACTAAAACGCACATGGGGGGCATCCAATGTACCTTTTCTGCATTATCGTAGCTGCAATCGTGTTTGCCACTCTTCTCTCTCCTCTGGCCTACTTCGCTCTCATGTTCATAGTCGGAGCATACTGTTCATGGAAGGAGGACCGCGAGGCACGGCGCTTGGAGAACGTTTCAAGACGGGCACGAATCGTAGCGGCGCAGCGGCCGCCTCAACCAGCGCCTGCTCCTTGCCCAGCGGCGCGGCCGCCACATCAACCAGCGCCTTGTCCTTCCCCGGTTGCGCCCCGCCCAGCCCCGCCCAAAAAGATCACTCCCAGAGTGGGCGGTTGGTCCGCCTTCGGCTGGATGGTACTGGGGGTATTGCTCACGCTTGGCCTCGCGTTTATGGCAGTCGCCTCACTGCTGGCTTACTACGACCTCAACCCCGCCGATGCCGAGATCGGCAACCTCAAAAAGACCCTGCGCCGGACATCCGAAGAGAAGATTGCTGCAGAATGCCGTATTCAAGAGCTTTACCACAAACTCAAAGCCGCCGATGCAGAGATCGGTAACCTCAAGGAAACCCTACGTCAGACGCCGCAGGAGAAAGCTGCCGTCCGAACCCGCCGCGCTGACGACAAGACAGGCTATGTCACGGCAGTGGACACCAGGGCAAAGACGGCCTCGATTAATCTTGGTGCCGAAGACGGAGTAGCCGAGGGCATGGAGTTCATGATCTCCAATGCCGCCGAGAGCCTTTATATGGCTAGGTTGACAATCAGGAAGGTCTCTAAGAAGAGCGCGGCCGGCGACCTGAGTCTCATTCGTGGCTCAATCAAGGTGAACGACGCGGCTAGTAGGTGGCCTGAATAACCGGCGGGCTGATCACCCGCCGGAGCGGTCCTGGCGGCGGGGTTTCCTGCCTTGCCCCGGGGAATCTGGGGGCGGGGAATCTGAGGACACAGTAGTGTTCTTGTGTTGACTGTCGCGGGCCGCCGCCTCGTTCCGGGAAGACGCGGCCCGCCGCGCAAGGGCAGACAATGGTAACGTATCCCCGTTCGTGGGTTCAAGAAGGCGGCGACAAGATGTTTATGGAAGGCATGACGAGCGGCACCACGCAGGCGGTCAAGAATTCGATGGCACTTTAGCGTCAAGTCAACGAGTGACAGCTGAGAAGGGGGCGCGTTATGTCGTGGAATGAAACCGTCCTTGAGTACTTGAAGGTCATCCTGGCTTGGCCACTGCTGGGTAGTGCGGGCATTCTGCTTATCGTGTGGTGCCTCCGAAAGCCGCTCGATCACCTCTTGCGCAACATCAGTGTGCGCACACCAAGCGGGTTCGAGATCCAGGCCCAACAGCCAAAGCCCGAACCCATTGAGAAGGAAGAGCCGGGCACCGTCAAACTTGATCCCCAGCAGCTAGAAGAACTCAGTGCGTTCGTGGACGGCCTGCAGAATCAACTCAACCTAACTACCAAGCAAAAGGAGGACCTTCGCAATTCGGCGAGGCAGGAAATCGAGAAGGCGTGGTCTGCTTCCCGCTATTGGGAGTTTATGTACTTGGACCGATTCCTTGTTCCTCACACCAAACAAGTTCTGTGGTACTTTCACTCGCAACAAGGGCAGATAACGCGCGAATACTTCTCATTGCTCTGGCCGGGGTTCAATTTCGGTTCCGAGAATGAGCGCGAGGCGGTCCTGAATGCGCTTCAGACGAATGGACTCGTAACGCAGATGGGCAACATCTTGTCGGTTACAGACAAAGGGCGGAGCTTCCTAATTTTCATTGGCTCCATCCCATCTTGACATGGGGACACAAGACAATGGGGGTGAAATAGCAAATCGCGGGACACCTTACCATTTTCATACCCCCTCATGGCTTCGGGCGTGGAATCCTGGTGATTCTACCCACGTTTGCCTTGCGCCGGGCCGGTCGGGGGTTGGGATGCCGACATGCCTCGTATCGCGCGAGTCGCGATCCCGGATGTGCCGCACGATCTCGCGCCGTGCGGCAACTGCCGCCCCGGGCGACCACTTACCTGACCGAAAAGCAGGTGGGCGAGAGGGGAGCGTCCGGGCTGCTGTCGGGCTTCTGGCTGGCATTCATGGCGTCGCGGCTCGCGACGGCCTACGCCTTGCCGCAGGGGAGCGAAGCCACGCTTATTC
>DATKZB010000365.1:0-8949 GCA_035528235.1 Phycisphaerae bacterium | reverse complement strand
AGGTCTTGCCGGAAGTGGCCCAGGCGGACGGCCTCGTCGAGGTCCTGGTTGGTGGCCAGAATGCACCGCACGTCGACACGATGCGTCTTGTTGCCGCCCACCTGCTCGAACTCGAAGTCCTGGAGGACCCTCAGGAGTTTGACCTGCAGCGCCGGCGTGGCGGTCGAAACCTCGTCCAGAAAGATCGTGCCGCCGTCGGCCAGTTTGAACTTGCCCGCCTTGTCGACGACGGCCCCCGTGAACGCGCCGCGGACGTGGCCGAACAGTTCGCTCTCCAGCAGCGTCTCGGGCAGGGCCCCGCAGGCGACCTCGACGAACGGCTTGTCGCGGCGATTCGACCGCTGGTGGACCGCCCGGGCCACCAGGCTCTTGCCCGTGCCGCTCTCGCCCGTGACGAGCACCGTCGTGGGCGTGTCGGCCACGGCCTCGATGAGGTCGAAGACCTTGAGCATTTTCTCATCGTGGCCGATGACGTTACCCAGGCTGTACCGCTCGGCCAACTGGTGGCGGAGCGATCGGTTCTCGGCCATCAGGACTTGCTGCTGGAGGGCCCGATCGATGGTCAGTTTGATCTCGTCGTCGATAATCGGCTTCGTCAGGTAGTCGAACGCCCCGTGCTTGATGGCCTCGACGGCGCTCTCGATCGTGCCGTACCCGGTAATCATGATGACGGCCGTGTCGGGGTACCGGTTCCGCACCATCTTCAGGAGCTCGAAACCGCCGACCTCGGGCATCGACACGTCGGCGATGATGACCTGAAACGTCGCCGCCGCCAGCAGGGACGACGCCTCCTGGAAACTCCGGGCCGTCTCCACGCCGTACCCTTCGAGCCGCAGAAACTCCGACAGGCTCGTCAGAATAATCTCGTCGTCGTCAACCACCAGCACCCGTGCGTCCGACATCATCCCCTCCTTGACCATCCGTCGCTACACGGCCGCCATCGGGATGCGCACCGTGAAGACGGCGCCCCCCTGCGGCCCGTTCGAGGCGGTCAGCGACCCGCCCTGTTTCTCGATCAGGTCCTTCGACACCACCAGCCCCAGCCCGGTGCCCTTGCCTATGGCCTTGAGGCTGTAGAACGGCTCGAACAGTCGCGGCAGGACCTCCGGCGGGATGCCCGGCCCCGTGTCAGCCACCTCGATGACCAGGGCGTTGTCCTCGCACCGGGCGGCCACGCGGACACGGCCGCCCTCGGGCGTCGCCTCCACGGCGTTCTTCAGCAGGTTCAGCACCACGTGGTACAGGCTGCCGCTCCTTAAGGTCGGCAGCCCCGCATCGCAGTCGACCGCCACCTGCACACCCGCCTTCTCGGCGGCGGGGGCCATGATGTGGGCGACCTCGGTCAAAATCTCGCGGATGGGCATCGGCTCCACGGCCCCGCTGGCCGTCCGCGAAAAGTCCAGCAGGTCGCGCACGATCACGACCATCCGCTGGAGACCCTTGTTGGCCTCGGCCAGGTAGGTCTGGACGCGCTCCGGATCGCCGTCGCCGGCGACCCGCACGGCCAGGTTCACCAGGCGGATGATGCCGTCCAGGGGGTTGTTGATCTCGTGGGCAACCATGGCGGCCAGCCGGCCGACGCCCGCCAGCCGCTCCGAGACCGCCAGCCGCTGTTCCATGCCGACGCGCTGCGTCACGTCCTCGACGATCAGCACGCCGCCGACGACCTCCTGCCGGCCGCTCACCAGCGGCGAGCACGACAGGTTCAGCCGCACGGCCTCCCGGCCCGGCCGGTCGAGCACGACGTCCTCGGCCAGCCAGGGACGGCGCATGTTCACGACGTCGTGCAGACCACCCTCCCAGTCGGGGTCGCGCCGGGCGACGTTGGTCCGGCGCGCGGCATCGAGGACCGACCGGTCGTCGGCCCAGAGGCGCTCGGCGGCGCGATTTCGGAAAGTGACGCGGAACTCCCAATTGAACAGCACGATGCCCACGGGGGCCGACTGGAAGAGTTCCTCGTTGAACGTCTTGAGGCGCTGGAGTTCGGCCGAGGCCCGGGTCAGTTCGGCCATGGCCTCGGTCATCCCCCGGCCCATCTGCTGGCGGAACTCGGCGTGCACGAGGGCCGTCTCGGCCGCCATCGCCACCACGTTTGCCAGGACTCTCATCAGGGCCGCGTCGGTCTCGCCGAACGCGTCGCCATCGGCCAGGTCGCCGAGGACCAGGAGGCCCAGCACACCCGCCGACCCCGCGATCGGCACCACGGCCAGGGCCTGCCACCGCCCTGCCGCCGACGCCAGCACCAGGCCCGGCGGGGCCAGGACGAGCGGCTGCCGCTGCTCCAGGACCACCTCGCGGACGGCGGGCACGTCGAGGAGTTCCTCCGGGGTGAAACCCGTGGCCTTGCCGGCCGCGCGCCCCAAGCGGATGCGACGTATGTCGTTATCGCACAGGCAGATGGCGCCGCTGCCGCAACGGAACATCCGCAGCGCGCACGCCAGCGTCTCCTTCTGGAGGGCCTCCGGCTCCACCAGAGACGTGAGGCCGCCGGCCAGGTTGGCCAGCAGTTGGATTCCCCTCAAGGGCACCGCATGAGGCGTGGCGCGGCGAGATGGTTGTTTCGATTTTGCCACAAAGCCCCCAAAACCGGCGGAAACGCCGACCTCCCCGGGTGATTCGACGTTGTAAAAATACAACATTTTCGGCACAAGTCAAATCGGTTCGACCTTTTTCCCTCGCGGAACCCGATTGACGCCCGCCTGGGGCCGCTTTATACTCGCCGTGTCCCCTGTGGAGGGCATTTTCGTGACCGCCAGAAAGGCCAATCCGCCCCGCGTCGCCATTGTGATGGGCAGCGACTCGGACCTCGAGAAAATGCGGCCCTGTGCCGCCACGCTCAAGGAACTAGGCATTTCGTACGAGGTCCGCGTCATCTCGGCCCATCGGACGCCCGACGCGGCCCACGATTTCGCCAAGACGGCCGCCGACCTCGGATTGGGCGTTATCATCGCCGCCGCCGGGGGCGCGGCCCACCTGGCGGGGGTCCTGGCCAGTCTCACGCCCCTGCCAGTCATCGGCGTGCCCATCCAGACGAGCAGCCTGGGCGGCCTCGACAGCCTCCTGTCGACCGTCCAGATGCCCAGCGGCGTGCCGGTGGCCACCGTCGGCATCGGCAAGGCCGGTCCCGTCAACGCCGCCGTCCTGGCCGCCCAGATTCTGGCCGGCGCCGACCCGGCACTTCGCCAGAAGGTGACCCAGTACAAGGCCCGCCTGGCCGAACGCGTGGCCGCGGCCGACCAGAGCGTGAGGGACGCTCATGCCTGAGCAGACCGTCCGATGGGTCGGCGGCCTGGACGGGCACATGGAGATCATCGACCAGACCCTCCTGCCCGTCGAGTTCAAGGTCATCCCCTGCCGCACCGTCGAGGAGGTCTGGGAGGCCATCAAGGTGCTCCGCGTCCGCGGTGCCCCGGCCATCGGCGTGGCGGCAGCGATGGGCGTCGTGGTGGCCGTGCAGGACGCCTCTGACGACGAGGCCGACGTGCTCGAGCGCGTCGCCCGGGCCGCCGACTACCTGGCCACCAGCCGCCCCACCGCCGTCAACCTCTTCTGGGCCCTCGACCGCATGAAGCGCGTGGCAGAGGCCCATCGCGGCCGGGGCGGGCGGGCCGTCAAGCAGGCCCTCCTCTCGGAGGCCAAGGCCGTCCGCGATGAGGACGCCCAAATGTGCCGCCGCATCGGCGACGCCGGCCAACACCTCATCACCGAGGGCTGCGGCGTGCTGACCCACTGCAACGCCGGCGGCCTGGCAACGGCCGAGTACGGCACGGCCCTGGCGCCGCTGTACCGTGCCCACGAACGGGGCCGGCGGTTCCACGTGTACGCCGACGAAACCCGGCCGCTGCTCCAGGGGGCCCGCCTGACGGTGTGGGAACTGATGCAGGCGGGCATCGACGTGACGCTCATCTGCGACAACATGGCCGCCGTCGTCATGCGAGAGCGGAAGGTCGACCTGGTGATCGTCGGGGCCGACCGCATCGCCGCCAACGGCGACACCGCCAACAAGATCGGCACGTACGCCGTGGCGGTCCTGGCCCGGCACCACGGGATTCCGTTCTACGTGGCGGCGCCGTCGAGCACGTTCGACCTGGCGCTCGGGTCGGGCGACGGCATCCCCATCGAGGAGCGCGGCGCCGAGGAGGTCACGTGCGGCTTCGGCCGGCGGACCGCCCCCGAGGGGTGCCAGGTCTACTCACCGGCGTTCGACGTGACGCCGGCCGAGTTGATTGCGGGTATCATCACCGAGCGCGGCCTGATTGCGAAGCCCGACCGCGAGCGGATTGCCACCGCCCTCGGCTAAGACACAGGCCGCGGCACGCCGACATTGGGTCTTGGCGTGGTGGGTCCCCGTCTGCCCGCCTCGGGCGGGTACCCACCACGCCTATGCCCATAAGCGTTCTTTCGCGGCGGGTACGGGGACCCGCCGCGCAAACGCACAATATTATACGGCTGCAGTTAACTCGACACGCGCAGCGCCGCATGCACGGCGCCGTGGCGGGCTTTGTGGGTCAACACGTCGAGGGCGGTCTTGTAGTCCTCGAGCGGGAAGACGTGCGTCAGCAGTTTGTCGGACGAAAAGTGCCCCGCGGCCATCAGGTCGTGGACCACCTGGTAGGTGTGCCGCCGGGCGCCATGCCACTCCTCGATGCCCCGGCCGTGGCTGCCCATGACGGTGAGTTGTTTGTGCGGAATGGGGTCCCAGTCGACCCACCGCGGATGGCCCATGCCGACGATCATGACGGTGCCCTGGGACCGCACGATCCGCAGCGAATCCTCGACGCTGGTCCGGTTGCCGAGGGCGTCGTAAATCAGGTCCACGCCGCCCAGGAGGATCTTGCGGCCGTACTTGCCGCGGACGGCCTGAATGCGGTACATCTCGGCGAGCCGGTCGAAGTAGTCCTTCTCGCGCAAATCCTGACGGTCCCAGGCCTCGTCGGCCCCCAGGTGCAGGGCCAGGTTCTGCTGGAACCGGTGCCGCGCGACCGCAAAGACGCGCCCCTTGAACCCCCACGCCCGCAGAAAGGCAATGATGCCCAGCCCCACGATGCCGCAGCCCATGACGAGGACGTCCTGGTCCTCGTCGCCCGGCGGCCGGCGGAGCACGGCGTGGACGCTCGACGAGATGGGGTCCACCAGGACGGCCTGCTCGTCGGTCAGGCCCTCGGGCACGGAGATGAGTTGCGACTTGTGGGCGACGAACGAGTCGGCCCACGACCCGCCCACGGCCCCGGAGTGGCCTACCGAAAGGCCCAGCCCCTCGCGGCCCTGGACTTGGCTGTAGCAGGCGCAGAACTGTCCCTGGCGGCACGAAGGGCACGGGTCCAGGCCGCGCGCCGCACAGGCCAGAATGGGGTCGACGTTCACGCGCACGCCCTGCGGCACATCCTGGGCCGCCGGACCGCGCTCGGTCACTACGGAGACGTTCTCGTGGCCGACGACGACCGGCTCGATGACGAAGGCCTCGGCAAAGGAATCGGGCGGGTTGCCCAGCAGGACGAGTTCGACGTCGCTGCCGCACACGCCGCCCAGCAACGGCCGCACGCGGACCCAGTCGTCGGCCGGCAGCGGCTGCTCGGGGATGTCCTGGAGGCGCAGGGTCGAGGCCCAGCCCCAATAAACGCTCTTCGAGAATCGGCCCAGGGCCTTGCACAGGAACCACTTCGGCGTGTTGATGTGGAAGGTGATGGCCCGCATCGAGAGTCCCCGTGTCGCCCCGCGTCAAGGCGTGCCTATTCTAGGACGGGGGCGAGACGGGTCAACCGGAAACCGCGGCGGGCCCATCGGAGGGTCAGTCGCCCTTGGCGAAGAACTCGCCGTGAAGGGCCTGGACGGCCCTGGCGGAGTCCTCGGCCTTGACGCCGAACATCATGCTGACCTCGCTGGACCCCTGGTTGATCATCTCGAGGTTGACGCCCGCCTTGGCAAACGCGATGCACGCCCGGGCCGCAATGCCCACCGCGTGCCGCATGCACTCGCCCACGATCATCACCAGGGCCAGGCCGCGCTCGACCGACACGTCGTCGACACCCAGTTCGGCCCGGATGCGTCCGACGACGGTCGCCTCGGTGGCGACGTCGAACTGCTCTTGGCGCAGGATGACCGAGATGTTGTCGATGCCCGACGGCGTGTGCTCGTACGAGAGCCCCTCGTCTTCGAGAATCTCCAGGAGCCGCCGGCCGAACCCCACCTCGCGGTTCATCAGATATTTCGAGACGTATATGCTACAGAACCCGGCGTCGCTGGCGATGCCCGCCACGTGCCCGACCGGGCACACGCGATCCAGAACGATGCGCGTCCCCGGGGCCGAGGGGTTGTTCGTGTTCTTGATGCACACGGGCACCCCGGCGTGAAAGACCGGCTCGAGCGCCTCTTCGTGGAACACGCCGAAACCGGCGTACGAAAGTTCGCGCATCTCGCGGTACGTCAGTTCCGGCAGCGGCCGGGCGCCGGGCACCAGCTTCGGGTTCGCCACGAACACCGAGTCGACGTCCGTGAAGTTCTCGTACACGTCGGCCCGGACGGCGGCCGCCAGAATGGCCCCCGTGATGTCCGAGCCCCCGCGCGGAAACGTCACCACCGCCCCCTCGGGCGAGTAGCCGAAGAAGCCGGGGAACACCGTGATGCCGGGCGCGTCGCGCAGGCTCGCCAGCCGGCCGTACGACTCGGGCAGGACGCGGGCGTTGCCGAACTCGCTGCTGACCACCAGGCCCGCCTCGCGCGGGTCGACGTAGTGGGCCTCGTGACCGCGGGCCGACAGGCACTCGGCCATGACCTTGGCGCAATTGTCTTCGCCGGCCGCCTTCATCGTGTCGAGGAACCGCCCGCGGTCGTCGGTCGGCCCGGCCAGGCGGCGCCCCAGGTCGTCGACGATCCGATCCACCAGGGCCGACGGCAGACACAGGTCGCGGGCGATCTCGGCGTAACGGTCGACGACGGCCTGCAACTCGGCGCGAGCGGACCGGCCGGCCAGCCGGGCCTCGGCGCAGGCGATCAGGAGGTCCGTGACCTTGGTGTCGCCCTTGTGGCGTTTGCCGGGTGCCGAGACGACGATGAGCCGCCGCGCGGCGTCCGAGGCGATGATGTCGCAGACTTTTCGGAATTGCTCGGCGCTGGCCAACGATGACCCGCCGAACTTCGCGACTTTCATGTGTCCTCCCGTCTCGTGAGCCCTCTCCCGACGCCGTGCGCGGCGGCCTTCCCAGGCTGCCGCGACAGGTTGATCTGCGTCAACTCGCACTTGGGCGCGGTGGGTCCCCGTACCCACCGCGCGGGCCCGCAGGTCAGCCCCGCGCGGCGGGTGCGGGGCGCCCGCCGCGCAAACACCTGGCGCCCGCCGCGCAAACACCTGGCGCCCACCGCGCAAACACCTGGCGCCCGCCGCGCAAACACCCGACGCCAACTCGCGCTACGCCTTCAGGAACCCCCGGCGGAGCAGTTCTTCGGCGGTCTGGACGACGTTCAGCGCGGCCCCTTTGCGGATGTTGTCGGCCACGACGTACATGGCCAGGCCGCTGTCGCAACTGGTGTCCTCGCGGATGCGGCCCACCAGGGTCATGTCTCTGTACTCATCGGACAGGAGGTCGTGCTGCGTCGGATAGGTGCGCATACCCTCCCCGGCCGGTTCGTCGATGACGACGACGCCGGGCGCCCCGCGCAGAATCTCGCGGGCCTCGTCGGCGGAGAGTTTCTTTTCGGTCTCGACCCAGACGGCCTCGGCGTGGCCGTTCAGGACCGGCACGCGGACGGTCGTGGCCGAGATGCGGATCCGGTCGTCGCCCAGAATCTTGTGCGTCTCGTGCACCATCTTCCATTCCTCGCGCGTGTAATCCTGCTCGATGAAACGGTCGATGTGCGGAATGCAGTTGAACGCGATGGGCCGCGCGAACACGCCGGGGTCGAACGGAATGTCCCTTGGGTTCTCGAGCGCCCCCGGCGTCTGCTTGCGGAGTTCCTGCGGCCCTTTCAGGCCCCAGCCGGAGGTGGCCTGGTACGTGGCGACCACGATGCGGGTGATCCGCGCGGCCCGGTGGATGGGTCCCAGGGCCACGACCAACTGGATGGTCGAGCAGTTCGGGCTGGCGATGAAGCGGGTGGCCGGGCCGATGGTGTCGGCGTTGACCTCGGGCACGACGAGCGGCACGTCGTCGGCCAGGCGGAAGTCGCGGCCGTTGTCGATGCACCAGGCGCCGGCCTTCTCGGCCGTCTCGCGCCACGTGACGCTGGCGCCCTTGGCGCCCTCCTGCCCGGCGAAGAGGACGAGGTCGGCCCCGCTGAACGACTCGGCACCGGTCTCCTCGACGAGCATCTTCTCGCCCGCCAGGGTCTCGGGTCGTTCGCGCGTGGCCACGACGCGCGGCGGCCAGCGGCAGGGGAACTTCCGCTCCTTCAGACACGAGACGATCGCCTCGCCCACCAGTCCCACACCGACCACGGTCACGTTGAGGGGCATCTCTCGGTCACTCCTTTCAGTGCGGCAGCATTCAGCCTATGCTATCGTCGTTTTCCGGGCCCGTTGTCCATTTTCGGGCCAAAAGAAAAGGCCCTGCGGTTCCAGGACCGCAAGGCCGACTCGTCCAACTCCAGGTCGGGCCTAGGGTCCCCCGGCGCGCTTCGTCTTCGTCGTGCCGGTGACCGGCATCGTCGGACGACCCGCCCTGGTTCCGCTGGACCCGTACACGCCGTCTCTCCCACGAAGTCACATAACGATACGCAGGGCCGGAGGTGGTGTCAAACGTTTTTTCGGCGCGCCGGCCGCAAGCGCACGCGAGCAGCGCACGTAACGGTCCGCGCACGGGCGAGCCCGCGCGAGGCTAGAGCAGTTCACGCTTGAGTGTAGCGATAGCCACAGTGCCCAAACCAGGCGACCGCATCCGAATCCGTAATCGTTTGCAGCGCGGCGGCGATGGCTCGGAACAACGCCTCCTCCGTTCGGGCTTTGACCTTCCGCAA
>DATKZB010000364.1:0-4560 GCA_035528235.1 Phycisphaerae bacterium | reverse complement strand
TTGTACTTGAGGCGCACCGTGAAGTCCTTGAACTCGCGATCGGTCACAAGGTGGCAGAACTCGCCCTCGGCGGCCTCGTGGCGGCCAACGATGGCGCCCTGCTCGATGGCCCACTTGCCCTTGCCGATCTCGTGCCACCCGGCGGTGGTCTTACCGTCCCAGAGGGGTTTCCACGGGGCGAGGGCGGCCGTTGCGGCCACCACGTCGTCGGGCCCGCCGGAGGGGTCCGCGGCCTGTTCGGCCGCGACCGTCACGGTCAGCAGCACGCTCCCCATCAGCACCACGATGAACCCGCCTGCCACCATCCACCGATGTGTCATGGTTCGTCTCCTCGCGCTACAGGCCGTTGCCAGAAAGGTACTACCACTTTGCGCCGGGTGCCACGGGCGGCTTGTCCGCCAGTGTTCCGGAGGCACTGGCTGCAAGCAGCCGTGGCACACGCGGTGGGTACGGGGACCCACCGCGCAAGACCTATGTCGGGCGCCTACAGCCCCCACGGCGCGCGCATCGCGCGCCCGAGGTACCGGTTGGCCTCGACGTCGCCGGGGAACACCTCGGCCACCGGGTCCCATCGCAGTTTTCGGCCCGTCCACATGGCGATGTTGCCCAGGTGGGCCACCGAGCAACACCGGTGCCCGATCTCGGCCGGGAAGTACGGGTCCTCGCGGCTCTTGATGCAGTCCAGGAAGTTGCGATGCTCGCCCGCCGGGCACGTAAAGAGGTGCACCTCACCGGGGCCGATGTGGCTCTCCATAATCTCGCGCGAACTGGCCTCGATGGGGTGACACCAACTCGCGCTCTGGACCCACCCCTTGCTGCCCTCGAACCGGATACCCGTGCCGCCGCTGTCGATGAACAGTTCCACCCCGTTGGCGTACGTGCACTTCACGTGGTACTCGTGGAACGTGTCGTAAAGGCCGGTGGCGTGGCGTTTGCCCGTGCCCTCGACCTCGACGGGGCCGGTGTGTTCGGTGTCGTTGGCCCACTGGGCGGTGTCCAGCAGGTGGGCGCCCCAGTCGGTGAGTTGCCCGCCCGAGTAATCGAAGATCCAGCGGAAGTTCCAGTGGATTCGCCCCGGGCAATACGGTGCCCACGGGGCCGGCCCCAGCCACAGATCGTAGTTGAACCCCTCGGGCACCGGCTGCGGCGTCGGGTCGCCCGGCCCGCCGGGACCGGCCGGCAGCGTGACGTGGATCCGCTGAAGTTTGCCCAGCCGCCCGTTCCGCACCAGTTCGGCCAGGCGATGGTAGATGGCGATGGACCGGTCCTCGGTGCCCGTCTGGTAGACGGCCCCGTAGCGGCGGACGGTGTCGGCCAGGACGCGGCCCTCGGCGATGGTCATCGTGGGCTTCTCGCAGATGACGTCCTTGCCGGCCCGGATGGCCGTCAGCGACATCGGCACGTGCCAGTGATCGGGCGTCGAGATGCAGATGGCGTCGATGTCGGTCCGGCCGATGACCTCGCGGAAATCGCCGTACTCCTGCACCGCCGTCGCCGTGCCGCGCTCCTTGGCGTTCTGCTCGACGATCTCTCGCGCCCGCCGAACGTGGCTGGGGTCCACGTCGCACACGGCTAGGGCCTCGGCGTCGCCCTGGCTGATGCATCCCCGCAGATTGCGGTCGATGCCCTGCCCGCCCGTGCCGATGAACCCCATCGCGACGCGGTTCGACGGCGCGGGCCGATCGCCCGCCCCCAGCACCGTCGATGGAATAACGTACGGCGCCGCCAACGCGGCGGCAGCGCCCTTCAGCAGCGCGCGGCGTGTCAGGACCACGGGTTGGCGCATCGTCGGCCTCCTGCTTGTCGAACCGGTCACCGGGCTACGGGTTTCCGTCCACTTTACCGGGCCGCTCGGCGCACACAAGAGAAACCGGCGCCGTTCGACAACCTGGCGTGCCAGGAGTTTCTGCCATGGGTGGCATGCCCAGAGCCTGCCCGCCTTGGGCGGGCCGCCGTGAGCATCTTGCATCGTGAACCGTAACCGGGCGCCGGAGCATGACTTGTAGCGCGGGGGTTTACCCCCCGCGCCACATGTCCTAAACCCCACGGCCGCGGGGGATAAACCCCCGCGCTACAGGCTCGATGCAAAATGTTCGCCGTTGCCTGGGCATGCTCCCTGGCGCAGGTGCGAAACGCCGGTACCCGCTGGAAACCGCCACGGTTTTGGGTATCGTAGTGCCCCAACGCCAGGCGTGTGTGCCACGGCTCGCCCCGGGCGAGCCGTGCGTTTGGCACCGGTGTCAGGTTGCCGCACACGGAGCAACGCTTATGACCGACCTCCGCATCGAGACGCTCACCTTCCCGGCCTCGAACCTCGGGCCTGAAAATCCCCTGCCCGACCTCGACCGCGAGACCGTCGCGCCGACCCCCGCCAAGGCCAAGGCCGACCCCAGCCTGGCCTACTCCAGGGCCGCCCACGTCCATGGATGCCTGCCGTACCGCGTCCAGGACGGTTACGACCGGGCCGAGGCCCCGCGTCCGCCGCGCGGCCGTTCTGGAGAACGATCGCGTGCGGGCCGTGTTCCTGCTGGAACTGGGCGGCCGGCTGTGGTCGCTCGTCGACAAACGGACCGGCCGCGAGATGCTCTACCAGCCGCCCGTCCTGCACATCGCCAACGTGGCCATGCGGAACGCCTGGTTCGCGGGCGGCGTGGAGTGGAACATCGGCGTCCGCGCCCACACGGCCCACACGTGCGCGCCCGTCTTTGCCGCCGAGGTCCGCGACCGCCACGGCCGGCCGCTGCTGCGGCTGTGGGAATGGGACCGCGTCCGCGGCCTGCTCTTTCACCTCGACGCCATGCTGTGCGACGATGCGCCCGCCCTCCTCGTCCGCGTCCGCACCGTCAACCCGAACCGCGAGACGACACCCATGTACTGGTGGTCGAACGTGGCCGTGCCCGAGGCCCAGGGCCATCGCGTCGTGGCACCCGCCGCCGAGGCCTATACCTTCGGCTACGAGGGCGAAATCCGGATCCAGCCGGTCCCGGTGAGCGACGGCGTCGACACGAGTTACCCCACCCGCATCCCGACGGCCCACGACTATTTCTACCGCATCGGCGACGGCTGCCGCCCGTGGATCGCCGCCCTCGACGGCGGCGGCGCGGGGCTTATCCACGCCTCGACGGCACGCCTCCGCGGGCGCAAACTCTTCGTCTGGGGCATGGGACCCGGCGGACGCCGCTGGCAGGGGCACCTGGGCGGACGCGAGGCCGGGTACGTCGAGATTCAGGCCGGTCTCGGTCGCACCCAGGCCGAGTACCTGCCCATGCCACCGGGGGCCGAGTGGTCGTGGCTGGAGGCGTACACCCTCATGGAGGCCGACCCCGCCGTCGTCCACGGCCCGGACTGGGCTGCCGCGCACCGCCACGTCGAGGCGCGGCTCGACACGCTGCTGCCCCAGGCGCGGCTGGAATCGATACTCGAAGAGACGGCGTATCTGGAGGTCACACCGCCGACGGCCATCCTCCAGCGCGGCTCCGGCTGGGGCGCCCTGGAAGAGCGTCGCCGCCGGGCCGATGGCGACGGGCCGCTGGCGCCGCCGGCCGTCGCGTTCGACGAGGCCTCGCTCACCGACGACCAGGCCCCCTGGCTCGCCCTGCTGACCGAGGGTGCCCTGCCCGACCGGCCGCCCGATGAAACGCCCGGCGCCTGGATGACGGCGACGCCGTGGCAGCGCCGCCTGGCCGACGCCGTCGCCGGGGGGTGCGGTGACCATTGGCTCTCGCACCTTCACCTGGGCGTCATGGCGTACCAGGCGGGCCAGGCCGATGCGGCCGCCCAGGCGTGGCAAACGTCGCTGGCGCGCCGGCCGTCGGCCTGGGCGTATCGAAACCTGGCCCTCCTGGCCAGGCACCAGGGCCACACCCAGGACGCCGCCGACCTCTACCTGAAGGCGGCTGCGCTCGCCCCCAACCTCGCCGAACTGGCGGTCGAATGCGGCCGGGCCCTGGTCGACGCCGGCCGGTTCGCCGACCTCGACCCCTGGCTGGCCACGGTGCCCGCGCCCGTGCGGCAACGGGGCCGGATGGGCCTGGTGGCGGCCAGGGCGGCTTTCGAGCGGGGCGACCTGGACGCCGCCCAGACGCTGCTGGAGGGCATCGAACTGGCCGACGTCCGCGAGGGCGAGATCGCCCTGACGGACCTCTGGTTCGCCATCCAGGAGAATCGCCTCGCAGCGGCCGAAGGCGTGCCCGTCGACGACGCCCTCAAGGCCCGCGTCCGCCAGACGCACACGCCCCCCGCCCGGCTCGATTTCCGGATGAGCGTGGCGTAGGCACTTCTTGAACCGCAAAGAGCGCCAAGAACGCAGAGAAAGACCCATCCTGGCGAGAAGAAACAGCCCGCAACAAGCCCCCGGCACCGCCGGGGGGAAGCCAGGCGCCGCAAGGCCTGGTTCATGGTCACCCTGCGGGATGACCATGCCACCCGGCGCAGGGGCTGGAGGCTTGAGGCTGTAGGCTACAGGCTGGCGGTAGAGACCAGGGGCTGGAGGCCCTGTAATCCCATGAAAGGCTGCCCCCAACCAGGTAGTCTCTTGGGGGTCGTTAAACCCCGGGACAG
>DATKZB010000363.1:0-4068 GCA_035528235.1 Phycisphaerae bacterium | reverse complement strand
AGCATCGACTACCTCGACATCGTATTCCGCCTCGAGAAGGCGTTCAGCATCAAGATTCCGCGCGGCGACCTGTTTCCCGACAACATCCTGACGAGCGACGAGTTCGTCCAGGACGGCAAACTCACGCCCAAGGGGATCGAGGAACTCAAGGCCCGGATGCCCCACGCCAACCTCGAGGAGTTCCAGAAGAACCCCACCGTGCAGGACATCGCCGACCTCTTCACGGTCGACATGATCGTCGGCTACATCGAGGGCAAACTGGGCGGCGAGGGCAACTGACCCTTCGGCCCCGCGCCGCGCCGGATACGGCCCGCACCCAGACCCGGCGGCCGGCCGCCGCGCCGCCCGCCGCGCGATGCGGAGACCCGATGCGCTGGATCTGGATCGACAAGATCGTCGAGTTCGAGAGCGGCCGCCGCGCGGTCGCCATCAAGAACGTCTCCCTGGCCGAGGAACACCTCCACGACCACGTGCCGGGCTACCCCGTCCACCCCCCTACCCTCATGATCGAAGGCATGGCCCAGACCGGCGGCATCCTGGTGGGCGAGGTTTTCGACTTCAAGGAGAAGGTCGTCCTGGCGAAGGTCACGCGGGCCACGTTCTACCGGCACGTCATGCCGGGCGACCAGATACGCCTGGAGGCCGTCGTCATGGGCGACGTCCGCCCCGAGGGCGCCTCCATCCAGGGACGCATCACCCGGGGCGACGACCTCGTGGCCGAGATCGAACTCATGTTCGCCCACCTCGACCAATCGCGCTCGCCCGTCGAAATGGGCGACGACAACTTCGTCTTCAACGAGGGTTTCATCCGCATGCTCCGCATGCGCCACCTGAACGGCCTCAACGGCCCGGCCGCCACCGGAAACGCCTGACGCGGAGAATGCCTTGGACCGCCGCATCGTCATCACCGGAATTGGCGCCGTGACCCCGGCGGGGGTCGGCCCCGCGGCACTGACCGACGCCGTCCGCGCGGGCCGCTCGGCGGTCGGACCCATCCGGCGGTTCGACGCGTCGGGGTTCCCCAGCCGCGTGGCCGGCGAGGTGCCCGAGTTCGACAACGTGGCCGGCCTGCGCAAGGAACAGGCCCGGTACGTCAAGAAGAACGTCAAAGTGATGGGCCGCGACATCCAGTTGGCCATCGCCGCCGCCGGCCACGCCATCCTCGACACGGGCCTGCCGCTGGGCGACCCGAAGGCCGGCGAGCCGGTCCTGCCGACCATCGACCACGCCCGGTTCGGCATGATTTTCGGAACGAGTTTCATCCCGACGGAACTCGACGACCTGGCCGCCCCGGCCCAGGCGTCGCTCGAAGACGGCCGCGTGACGCTCAAGAAATGGGGCGAGTTCGGCATCCCCCAGATGTTCCCCCTGTGGCTGCTGAAGTTCCTGCCCAACATGCACGCCTGCCACACGGGAATCCTCTGGGACGCCCAGGGGCCCAGCAACTCGCTGACGTGCAGCGACGCCGGCGGCCTCGTGGCCCTCGACGAGGCCTGCCGCATTCTTTGCCGCGGCGATGCCGAGCGCATGCTCGCCGCCGGGGCCGAGAGCCGCGTCACGCCCGTCCTCCTGATGCGCTATTGCCTGCTGAACCGCCTGGCCACGGCCCGCGGCGACCCCGCCGCCGCCTCGCGGCCCTTCGACCTGGACCGCACCGGGTGGGTGGCGGCCGAGGGCGCCGCCGTCCTCATGCTGGAACCGCTCGACGTGGCCGAGCAGCGCGGGGCACGCATCTACGGAGAAGTTCTCGGCACCGGCCTGGGCGCGACCACGGCCGGCGTCAACACCTGCGACGAGGACGGTCGCGGCGTGGCCAACGCCGTCCGCAGCGCCCTGGAGAACGCCGGCGTCGACCCCGCCGATTTGGGGGCGGTCTTCGCCCACGGGCCCGCCCTGCCGATGCAGGACCGCGCGGAAGCGGCCGGCCTGGCCGCCGCCCTCGGCCCGGCCGCCGCCAAGGTCCCCGTGACGGCGACGAAGGGCGTGACGGGGCACATGGGCGCGGCCAGCGGTCTGGCCGACCTGGTGGCCGCCCTGCTTCTGGCGAAGGACGGCCACGTGCCGCCCATCGTCAACTGCGACCGGCCCGACCCCGACGTCAGCCTCAACCTCGTCACCGGCAAGGCCGCGCCATGGGTGGGCGACCGGTTCCTCGTGACGACGAACGCCATCGGCGGCCAGACGGCCGCGGCCGTGATTCGGGTCAATCGATAGCCGACAGACGCGCGGGCGGCCGATCGCCCCCGCCGACAGACGCTCAAGGCCATTATGACACGACGCATCGTAATAACCGGAATGGGTTCCGTGAACCCCCTCGGCCTCTCGGTCGAGGAGTCGTGGAAGAACATCCTGGCCGGCAAGAGCGGCATTCGGGCGAACGCCATCTTTGAGGCGTCGACGTTCCCGACGCCGTTCGCCGCCCAGGTTCCCGACTTCGACCTGGCGCCGTACGTGCGCGACCCGGCGATCTTCGAGAAGGCCGGGCGGAACGTCCGGTTCGCGATGGCGGCCGGCCACATGGCGTTCGACGACGCGGGCCTGGAGCCCGGTGCCTTCGACCCGCGGAAGTTCGGCATCTACCTGGGCAGCGGCGAGGGTATCCTCGACTTCATGACCCTCGTCAACTCCATCGCCCACGGCACCCGCGAAGACGGCACCGTCTCCGCGGTCGGCTTTGCCGAGATGGGGTTCCAGCACTACGACGCCATGAGCGAACTGGAGCAGGAACCCAACATGCCGGCCAACCACCTGGCCTGCGAGTACGGCCTGGAGGGGCCCGCTTACTCGTGCCTGACGGCCTGCGCCGCCAGCACCCAGGCCATCGGCGAGGCCTGCCACCTCATCCGCTCCGGCCGGGTCGACCGGATGCTGGCCGGCGGCACGCACTCGATGATCCACCCGCTGGGCGTCGCGGGGTTCAACCTGCTGACGGCCATCTCGACCGGCCCCAAGGACGAGCCGTGGCGCGCCAGCCGGCCCTTCGACCGCGACCGCGGCGGGTTCGTCCTGGGCGAGGGATCCACCCTCCTCGTCCTCGAAGAACTCGCGGTCGCCCAGCAGCGCGGCGCCCACATCTGGGCCGAGATGACCGGTTTCGGCACCAGCGCCGACGCCTACCGCATGACCGACATCCATCCGGAGGGCCGCGGACCGGCCGCCTCCATGCGGATGGCCCTCGGGAAGGCCGGCCTGGGACCCGACCAGATCGATTACATCAGCGCCCACGGAACCGGCACCACCGAGAACGACAAGGTGGAGACGCTGGCCGTCAAACTCGTCTTCGGCGAGCACGCCTATAAGGTGCCCATCTCGAGCGTCAAGAGCACGCTGGGCCACCTCATCGCGGCCGCCGGCGCCACCGAACTCATGACCTGTGTCCTCGCCATCCGCGACCAGATCGTGCCGCCCACCATGAACCTCGACCACCCCGACCCCCTGTGCGACCTCGATTACGTGCCCAACGCCGCTCGAAAGGCCAAGGTCGACGTCTGCCTGTCGAACTCGTTCGGGTTCGGCGGCCAGAACGATTCTCTGGTAGTCCGCCGCTTCGTGCCGTAGAATGATTCGGCGCACAAGCCAACTCTTGCCTGGAAGGACCATCCGTTGACACCGGCCACGCTGTCGGCTGCCATGCTGGCGATGGAAGGGGCCCCGGGGCCGTCGGCTCCGCAGGCCGGCGTCCTGACGGGGCACTGGCATGTCGTCGCCATCTTGGCGGTCGTCGCGGTGCTGACGATCCTGTTGCTGGCGTACCTGGTGAAGTACCTGCGGCTGGCGATCAACCTCTTCCTGGACACGCCGCTGCCCGTCACGGCCGACCTGCACGACTTCACGCCGCCCCAGGGAGAGGTCGTGACGTTCCCGAGCCTGGAGGGGCGCAGCCTTCGCGGCATGTTTATCGAGCGGCCACCGGGGAAGCCCGACCTGGGCACGATCATCTTCTGCCACGAGTTCGACAGCAACATGATGAGCGTCGGGCGATACGGCTCGTCGCTGATCGAGGCGGGGTACACGGTGTTCACGTTCGATTTTCGCGGGCACGGCAAGAGTTTCACCCCGCCGCACTTC
>DATKZB010000362.1:0-5669 GCA_035528235.1 Phycisphaerae bacterium | reverse complement strand
GGCAGTTCCACGCCGTCGAAGCCCAGGCCCTTGACGAACCGCCCGAGGTCGCCCAGCGGCATCTTCCAGGGTTTCGTGAACACGGTGAAGGTAACGGGCTTTGGGTCCATTGAGGGCACTCCGTCGGTCAAAGGCGCCGCTTGCTTGCGCGCGCGGCTAGCTATCTGTCACGTGTGCCACGGCTTGCTTGCAAGCCGTGTCCCCGGCTCGCGGCTAGCCGTCCGTCACGCCGGCCTGCCAGACCACCTCACCGCCAATCATCGTCATCGAGACGTTCACGTCGGCGTCGAACAGGGCGATGTCGGCCTCCTTGCCGGCGGCGAGCGACCCGCGCGACGCGTCCAGGCCGATGACGCGGGCGGGCGAGAGCGTGGCCATCTCGACCGCCTCCGCCAGACTCACCCCCGCGAACCGCTGCACGTTGGCCACAGCCCGGTCCATCGAGAGGACGCTGCCGGCGATCGTGCCGTCGGCCAGGCGCGGCGCCCCGTCGACCACCTGCCGGTCGCGGGCGCTGACGCAGTCGGTAATCAGGCACGTCCTGGCCACGCCCTTGCAGGCCACGGCCACCCGGACGGCCGCCGGGTGCAGGTGGACGCCGTCGCAGACGATCTCGACGGTCACGTCGGGCCGGGCCAGCAGCGCCCCGACCGCTCCCGGCCGGCGGTGGCGCAGGCCGGTCATGGCGTTGTACAGATGCGTCGAGTGCGTGATGCCGGCGTCGAACGCCGCCGCGGCCTCGTCGTACGTGGCGCTGGTGTGCCCCAGGGCGCAGACGACCGGCGCGGCGGGGCCCGCCGTCGCGCGCAAGAGCGGGATGAGGTCCATCGCGTCCGGCTGTTCCGGTGCGATCGTAATCATCGAGAGGATCCCCCGGCTGAAGGCCAGGATGGCCTCGGCCGCCTCCCGCGACGCCGGCCGGACCCGATCCGGCGGAATGGCCCCGCACTTGTCGGGCGAGATGAACGGCGTCTCGAAGTACAGGCCCATCACGCGGCAGCCGCCGTCGGACCGGCCGATGCGCGGCCGCATGACGTCGCACACGCGGCGCGCCGGGTCGACCGACGCCTGGCAGGCCGTCGTGCCCGTCGCGGCCATCTGCCGCGTCGCCCCCAGGAACGCCGCGTCGGAGGGGTCCCACAGGTCGTACCCACGGAAACCCTGGGCGTGCAGGTCGAGAAAGCCGGGGGCCACGTAACGGCCGGCGGCGTCGATGCGGCGGTCGGCCGGCGGCCCGGCGCCCCGCCCGATGGCGGCGATGAGGGTGCCCTCGACGAGCACCCAGCCGCCGTCGACCTCTTCGGTCGGTGTGATGAGCGTGCCGTTTTCGATGAGCGTTTTCATGGTGCCCCTTTGCCCGGCGCCCTACTGCTGCTTTGTCAACTCGGCATGGGCCCCTTGGGAACCCGCGCGGTGGCCTTCCTAGGCCACCGCGAGTCGGCGCACGGCAACCTGTCGCGGCGGCCTAGGAAGGCCGCCGCGCGAACACATGAGCGGCGCTTACTTGCCGGCCGGGCGGACCTCGATGGCCAGGGCCGAGGTCGGCTCGAGGGCGATGTGGCGGTCCCACTTGTCCGGGGCCGGCTTCGCCTTGGGCGGCGGCGAGTCGCGATTCTCGCCGCCCGTCCGGTCGCTGACAAGAAGATTGCCCGAGAAACCGTAGGCCGCGCCGTCGAAGTGCAGGTCCACGGCGTGCGGCTTCTCGTCGACGTTGACGAACAGAAGCACCACGGCCCCGTCGGCCGCCTGCCAGGCGCCCGAGAGGACGGCCGGCGTCGTGACGATCCGCTTGCCGCCCCACTTCCAGTCGGCCGTGACGGTGGCGCCGTCGTCCTTGACGTTGGGCGGCCGCGCGAGTCGGCCACCGCTGAAGTACCGCCGCAGGTCGTACCGGAGGCGCCCGAGGCGTTTCAGAAACGGCCCCGCCACGGGGTCGTCGACGACGTCGGGCCCCATCCAGCCGAGTTGCTCGCCCCAGGTGAGGGCCTGGGCGGTCTTCTGACGCATGGCCGTACCCTTCCACGAGTCGTCCTGGTACGCCCGCGAGAACATCTCGACCTGCCCGCCGTAGACGGCCGCGAAGAGCGGCACGGCGTCCGCCTCCTGGAAGTGCCACGTCAGGTACCCGTCGAAGAGGTGGACGAACGGCTCGGCGTTGCACTCGGTGGTAATCATCTTGCCGGGCCGCTCGGCGGCCATGGCCTTCCGCAGGTCGGCCAGCAGGGGCCAGTAGCCCTGGGTGGTCCACCAGGCCCCCCCGCCCAGGGGGTGACCGTGCGAGGCGTCAAAACACAGCCGCGGCGAGGCCGCCGCCACCTGGTCGATGTACACGCCGTCGACGTTGAACTCGGGGCCCGTGAGGCGCAGTACGATGTCGCGGACCGTCTTCTGCCACAGGGGCGTGGTGGGGCACATGGGGGCGAGTTTCTGGCCTGAGCCGTATTCCTCGGTGTACGGCTCGCCCTTCTCGTTCTTGGTGGCGGCGGCGATGGCCGCGGTCTTAAAGTCCTCCAGGTCGGTGTCCCACAGCCGGCCGTTGATGTACGGCATGACGCGGACGCCGGCCGCCTGGAGCGACTTGACGCCCTCGGCGAAACCGTCCTTCGCGGGGAAGTAGTGCGGGTAATCGTTGTCGAACGGGACGACGTGCCAGTTGTACCAGTGGACGGCTGTCGGGAGGTCGAGGTACGCGGCGAACTTGGTCATGGCCTTGACCACGGAATCGGCCCCGCCGCCCGTGCAGCACCAGACGGCGACGTCTTTCATCCACGCGGGGGTGTCGGGCCGACCGGCCTGCGGGCCGCGCGGCCACCAGGGGGCTTCCTTCGAGACCCAGTCGCGGTAGATCCGGGCGACGTCGTACCAGTCGCCGTCGAACGACGCGACGACGACCGCGCCGGGCATCTTCCACCCCTTGCCGGGCACGCCGCAGTCGGGCGCGGGCCACTTCCAGGCGATGCGCAAGATGCCGTCCTTTGTCTCCATCTCCAGGCGCTTGGTCGAGGCCAGCGGGTCGTGGACACCCACGTACACGCTGCCCTTCGGACCGCAGACGCCGGCGCACTGCATGGGCAGCCAGCCGCCGGGGTACTCGCCCTTGAAGTCCAGACGGTTGGAGGCGGGCTTTCGGTGCAGCCGGCCGCTGACGGCCGGGACGACGACCACGTCGGCGTCGGTCACGGGCACTTCGAGGATAGGGAAAACGATTTCGCGCAGGGCGACGGCCTAGCCCTTGTTGGCGACTTCCATAGTCAGGCCGCGCGGCCGCTGGGCGGTCACGGTGACCGATAGGTCGGCCAGGGGCCCGTCGCCCAGCGTCGGCCAGACGGTGGTGACAGTGGCACCGTCGTCGCCGGCGCGTTCCTCGGACGTCAGCCGCCGCTCGATGGGGTCGATCCGGACGGTCGTCTTGTCGGGCAACTGGACCTGGAGGGCCCACTGCGCGCCCGCCCCCGGCTGCGCCGCCTCGGCCGCGACGAGGGGCATCACGGAAAGAAAGACCACTGCCAAGCATGTGACGGAACGCATGAGTGTGTCCTCCGCCCGTAGGGGCACGCCATGGCGTGCCCGAGACACCCGGTGCGGGCAGGACATGTCCTGCCCCCCACAACGAACACCGGGCACGATGTATCGTACCCCTACCGGCAATGGTGGCCACGCGACACAGAATGGAAAGACGCCAGCCACAGATCAAAGTCGTCCTGGGCCGCGTGGTGCGGGTTCTCGCTGTCCAGGTGCCAGCGCAGCGGGTTCGTGTGAATGTACTCGCGTATCCGCGACAAGCCTTCCTCATCGCGAACAACATGTTCGTAGTAGTTACGTTGCCAGACGATTGCTCGGGCCGAACCGGGAACCTGCCGAATGGCCCGCGTTGCCGCTGCCTTGAACGACCCCACCACGACTGCCAGCGACGCAGCCTGAGTGCTCCCGAAACGTCGCTGCGCCGCTTGGCTATGCTCTGCGACCGGCCGATGCGCCTCAGAGCCCTCTCCAAGGAATACAAGACCATGGACATGGTTCGGCATCACGACGAACTCATCGAGGCGCACAGCCGGGAAATGATTCGGCACGAGTTTCCAGCACTGTGTGACGACTTCGCCCCATGCGCTCAGCGCCACCCGACCGTCGACCACCTCGCCGAAGACGTGCTGGCCATTCCAGGTGCAGACCGTGACAAAGTACGGGCCGGTGCCTGCGTAGTCGTAACTCCTCAATCTGACCGATCGGCGCTGGGGCCGGGCGTCGCCTCCGATTGTCATACTTATCCTCCCCCCGTAGGGGCACGCCATGGCGTGCCCGAGACACCCGGTGCGGGCAGGACATATCCTGCCCCCCACAACGAACACCGGGCACGATGTATCGTGCCCCTACGCAGACCATCCGCGCCCGTTACGCCTTGGTGCCGGTCAGGGCGATGCCCTCGATGAAGAACCGCTGGGCCACGAAGAACAGGGCCAGCGCCGGCAGCACCATCAGGAGGGCGGCCGCCATCAGCAGGCCCCACTCGGTGCCCTGGACGCCGTTCAGGTGCGCCAGGCCCAGGGCGATGGTCCGGTTCTCCTCGCTCGTCAGGTAGATGAGGGGCCCCATGAAGTCGTTCCAGGCGGCCAGGACCGAGAAGATCATGACCGTCAGCAGGGCCGGCTTCGACAGGGGCAGGACGATCTGCCAGAAGATGCGCCATTCGCCGGCCCCGTCCAGCCGGGCCGCCTCCAGCAGTTCCTCCGGAATCGTCATGAAGAACTGCCTGAGCAGAAAGATGAAGAACGCGTTGCCGAAGAACGCCGGCACCGTCAGCGGCAGGAAGGTGTCGACCCACTGGAGTTTCGAGAACATGATGAAGACCGAGATCATGGTGACCTGGGCCGGGATCATCATGGTGGCTATCAGCAGGCCGAAGAGGAACCCCCGGTCGGGCCACTTCAGGCGGCTGAAGGCGTACGCCGCCATCGAGCACGACAGCAGCGTCCCGGCGGTCGAGAAGAACACGATGATGAGCGTGTTGCCGGCGTACTTGATGGCCGGGAACTCGAACAACGCCTCCCGGTAGTGCTCCAGCGTTACCGGGAACATGAGTTCCTTCAGCCGCGGCGAGTTCTCCAGGGCTCCCTCGAACTGTTCCTCGCTGCCCAGGTAGGGCAGCCACCGCGGCGGCAGTTTGAACATCAGCGTGTCCGGCTTGATCGAGGTCGAGACGAGCCACAGGAACGGGCCCAGGAACACGACCAGCAAGCCCACCAGGACGAGGTGGACGAGGGAGTTGGTCATCTGCCTGTGTCCGCGTGCGCCCGGCATCAGGGCTTCCCCCCCTCGTAGTAGACCCATCGTCTTGCCAGCAGGAACTGGACGCCCGTCACGACCAGGATGAAGATGAACAGCACCCACGCCATGGCGCTGGCGTACCCCATGTTCAGGTCCTGGAACGCCTGCCGGAACAGGTACAGGACGTAGAACAGGGTCGAGTTCACGGGCCCGCCGTTCGTCATCAGGTACGCCTGGGTAAAGACCTGGACGGCGCCAATGACCCCCATGACCATCATGAAGAAGGTGGCGGGCGAGATCATCGGTACCGTGATGTGCCAGAAACTGCCCCAGGCCCCCGCGCCGTCGATGCGGGCCGCCTCGTAAAGCGAGCGCGGCACACCTTGCAGAGCCGCCAGGAAGATGAT
>DATKZB010000361.1:0-3395 GCA_035528235.1 Phycisphaerae bacterium | reverse complement strand
GCGCGGGTCCTCGGTCGAATCATACGACCGGCGAATCTCGACCGTCAGCAGCCGCTCGTCGGCCCCGGGACGGAAGACCGCGAACTCGACGACCAGCGCCACCGTCCGGACCAGCGTGGGCACCTCGACCTCGCGCCACTCGCGGGTCGCGGCGTCCCACTGGCGGAGGCGTCGAGACGACTTGGCGTCGCGGACGTCGGCGTGAAGGATTCCGCCCACCTCGACGGCCGTGGCGCGGGTCTCGGCATCGCCGTCGATGGCCCAGTGCCGCGACAGACGCTTCTGGAGCGCCTCGGTCATGGGCGCCGCCAGGGCCGCCTGGTCGGCGGGCTCGACGGTGAATTTGCGGACGCGGACCATGGCCGCCTCAGCCGGCAGCGGAACCGCCGCCGGCAACACGTGCCGGACCGTCACCACCGGCCCGCCGCACCCGGCCACCCACACCGACGCCGCCACCATGACCCAACCGGCCCAAGCAGACTTGCACATCCTTGAGGTCCCCTTCTGCCAACCACCCCGGGGCCCGGCCACGCTATAGGATATGTTACCGTCGTGGGCCCTCCCCGTGCAACGTCAACTTGGCTAACTTGGCGGGATTCGTCAACGGCATGGTTGATTCACCCCCCGGGTCGGTCTATACTGGGGTATTCCCTATCGGGGAGCACAAGCCATGAGACGACTGCTGGCGTTCGTTCTTCTGGCCGTTCTGACGGTTGCCACGGGTTGCGGCACGCAGCAGATTCTGCTCGGCACCACGGGGTCGTACCTGCTGACCGTCCGCGACGCCCTGGCCCTGCCGGGCGAAGAGGTCGCGCTCGAGGCACGGTTCCAGGCGGGGGACCTGTTGCGGGGCCGCCAGGGACTCATCGTCCGGTTCCGGCATGGCGACCAGATGTACAAGGCCACCGAGACGGACGCCGACGGCATGGCCTCGGTGACCTTCACCCCGTCGGAGGCCGGCGACTACCGGTTTGTCGTCGAGGTGGCGCCCAACGGCTTGCCCGACGCCCCGCCCGAGCCGCGCGAACTGCTCGTCGCCTGCCGCAAGGCCGACACGCGCCTGGCCATCGTCGACCTCGACAAGACGGTCGTGGCGTCGGGGTTCCACACGGTGCTCCTGGGCAACCCGACGCCGATGTCGGGGTCGGTCGAGGTGTTGAACCGGCTGGCCCGGACCCACACGGTCGTGTTCCTGACGCACCGGCCCGACTACTTCGGCCCCAAGAGCAAGACGTGGCTGCGCGCCAAGGGATACCCGCCCGGGCCGGTCCTGTTGTCGAGCATGGGCGGGTTTCTGAAAGGCAGCGGCACGTACAAGACCGAGGCGATCCAAGCCCTGAAGAAGCGGTTCACGAAGGTCGAGATCGGCATCGGCGACAAGGCCGGCGACGTGCAGGCGTACCACGAGAACGGGCTGAAGGGGTTTCTCATCATCCAGGTGGCGGACGATGCCACGCCGGCCCAACTCGACCTGCTGGCCGACTCGATGAAGGACCTGCCCGACGCCGTCCAGGTCGTCACGGGCTGGGACCAGATCGAGAAGGCCCTCTTCGACGGCGGCCGGTTCCCGCGGTCGGCCATGGAGCAGCACCTGAGAGACCTGGCCACGCAGCGCAAGGCCCAACAAGCCGCCACGAATCCGTAACGCCGCGACTCGGGGCGGCTTGCCCCGAGCGATCCAGGAGGTGCCCGGTGAGGCTCGTGCTCACGCTGACCGTGGCGGCCCTCGCGGCCGCCAGCGCCGGATGCATCGCGTCGTACAAGTTGGGCGAGAGCGACCTGGACCGGTACGCCTCGCTCCACGGCACCGCCGACCTGGGCCCGCCCTACCGGCCGTCGATGGGCGGCCGGGCCCTGCCGGCCAAGTGGATCATCCGCCAGCGGCCGGGTCTCGTCTGGTCGACCATTTCGCTGGTCCGCGCCGCCGACCGGCTCAAACAGGGGGCCGCGGAGATTGAACTCTCGGTCAGCCCCGCCCACGCCAAGTCGGCGGCCGACGTGTTGGCCCAGGCCCGCCTGGCCATCCGCGACGTCGACGAGATCGCCCGGTCGGACCGCTCCGTGGACCGCCACCGCTGGGCGCAGGGCTTGGCGGCCGCCCTCGGTCGCGTGGAGGTCATTGCCCGGCAGACCTCGATCCGCGATACCGACGAGCCCGACGGACGGGGCGACGAGCCGATGGGCCTGGCCGCCGGGCCGATGCTGGCCCTCGTCACGGCGTATCTGAACGAGCAGGCCGCCGGGTCGCTCCTGGCCGATCTGCGGCCCGAAGACGTCGACCAGGTTCGGACCGTCCTGGTCCAGGTCGTCTTACGCATCGGCTTTGCAGCGGCCGGCAGGCAGCTGCCCGAGGACCTGCGCGACGCCGTCGTGGCCGAGATGTTGGCGGCCGAGGACCTCGCGGACCTTCAGGAATCGCTGGCCGCGCTGCTTGAGGAACGCGTCGAGCATGCCTCGCCCGACGCGGCGGGCGGCGAACTGGCCGCAACGGTACGGACCGTCCTGGCCTACGCCCCCAAGGCGCTGAAGGCCCTCGAGTCGTTCGTGCGGCAATGGGACCGCGTGGAGGCCATCGAAGTGGAGCTGCACCGCGCGGGCGACCAGACGGTCGTCGCCGTCACGGTGCGCGTGCGGCCGGGCAAAGAGGTGCGGCTGGACGACATGGTGATGTTCCAGCCGGCGATCGTGTTCCGCGGGGCCACCCGCATCGTCGTGCGGCCGTCGGTGCCCGGGACCGGCGAGACCCAGATCGCGTTCGAGCCGGTGGACGACGGCGGCGCCGTCGAGATGCGGTTCGAGGGTTTCGCGTACGGCATCGCGCGGATGATGGTCATGCCGCTGGCGAGCGGCGCCCTGCGCGAGGTCCGCGTCTTTGCCAGGACCTCCACCCAGGGCGAGCAGGTCGTCAACGTCGCGGTGCTGATGGAGGCGACCGGCGACAAGGGAGACCCGCGGCGGCTGCTGCACTTCCAGGACGTGCGACACAAGCGGCTGGTGCGCGGACCGTTTGACATCCGCAACGTCGAGGAAGGCAAGGAACAGATCTTCAACTACCTGACGCCCGACCGCCGATATACCTTTCGGCGCGTGCAGACGCCGGCCGCCAAGTAGCGCGGCCGCGCGAGGCGTTGGCCGGGCCGCCGGCCGGGCGGACTCGACCGAATGCTCGGCGGAATAGTTGCTTGACACGGCGGGCGGACGTGCTAGAATGAGGAGTATGGATCGCGGGGTGGAGCAGTCCGGTAGCTCGTCGGGCTCATAACCCGAAGGTCGCAGGTTCGAATCCTGCCCCCGCTACCAGTCATAACGTTGGCTGAATTCGCGAGTTGCGCGAATACCGGCGGAGACGCCGGAGCGGCCGTAACCCGTAGGAAAGGGAGTAGATACTCCCGGAA
>DATKZB010000360.1:0-11877 GCA_035528235.1 Phycisphaerae bacterium | reverse complement strand
CACCGCGCCAACTCGACATCTTGCGGGGAACGCGGCGGGTGCGGGGACCCGCCGCGCAAACACGTGGAACACGGCCGGACAAGACCGGCCGTGGCACACGGCTTGGCCGAACGGGCACACGCTGAACACGTACCGGGGCGGGCCGCGCTCGTTGGGTGTGGCCGCCGTCAGAGGTGGTCGTGGTAGTAGGTCAGGATGTCTTTGCGTCCGACGACGCCCACCAGCCTCTTGCGCCGATCGAGGACCGGGATGCACCGGATCCGCCGGGCGTGGAACAGGTGGATCACCTTGGCCAGAGGGCAGTCCTCCGGCACGGTCAGAACGTGGCGCGTCATGATGTCGCCGACGTTCTTGCCGGCGTTGGCGGGCAGGAGCAGGTCGGTCTGCGACACGATGCCGATGACCTCGCCGGCGCCGTTGACCACCGGCATGGCCCCGATGGCGCTGGTCAGGAACATCTGGATGGCCGCGCGGCAGGGCATGTCTTTGTGGAGGGTCAGGACCTGCCGGGTCATCAGTTCGCCCACGCAGACGTCGGCGGGGTGGTGGTAGCCGGCGACGTCCAGGGCCATTTCCACTTCGGTGGGGTCTTGCTGCGACACGTACTCGAAACCGCACTTGCGGAAGACGTGCCGGGCCCGCAGGTTGTTGGCCTCAATGGAGAGCCAGATGCGGCAGAAGCCGATCTCGTGCGACAGTTGCACGCCGCAGCGGGCCAGTTGCGTGCCGATGCCCACGTTCTGATGCGGCGGCGAGACCACGACGAGCATCTCGCACGTCTCCTCGTGCATCGGGAAGAGGGCCGCGTGCCCCACCACGCCCGCGTTGAACGACAGGGCCAGCAGGTTCACGCCGTTGGCCGCCATGCCGCGCACCCACCGCTCGCAGGCGGCGTCCTGGATGGGCGGCAGGCCCCAGAACGAATTCCGGGGCTCGTACTTCAGGTACATGTCCAGGAGGTCAACCTCGCGGGCCTCGTCGAGCGGCGTGATGACGATGGGTTCGCCGTGGCGGCTGATGAACGCGTGGGGCGTGCGGGCGATCGTCGCTTCTTTGACGCGACCGTCCATCGTGGCGCCTTCCAGCCGAAGGAGGCGGGCCCAGGCTCACCGGCGCGCCTCCGGGGATGGAGACGACCCTTGCAGCCGGACGACCTGGAACGATTCTAAGGCTTTCCCTCGATGCTGATGCTGAAATGTACCGCATGTTATGCCCGTTGGCAAGCCTTCCGGGGGCGCGAAATCCGGCCGTTCGTTCGCCGGGCCGCCTCAATGAGCCCTTGTGATGCCGCCGCGCGGCGGCTATGATGGCACGGGCCTGGAAAAGGAGAGGTGGCGCCATGGCGTGGACGCAACGGGTCGTGCTGCTCATCCTGGGGCTCGGGCTTCTGGGCCTCGTGTTGCACCTGCTGCGCCGGCGCCGCCTGAGCGGGGTCGCTGCCGCGCTCTGGGTCCTGACGAGCCTGGCCATCCTGACCATCGTGCTCGCGCCCGGCGCGCTGGTTGCCGCGGCCGAAGGGCTGGGCCTGGACCCCGGCGTCCTGATGCTGCTGGTGGTGCTGGTGTTCCTGGCGGCCATCGTGTTGCACGGCGTGGTGGTCGTGTCGAGGTCCGCTGAGCGTGAGAAAGAGCTCTCGCAGGAACTGGACCGGCTGCGGGGCGAGGTGGACGAACTGCGGCAGGAGATGCGCGAATTGCCTCCGCCGGCCGCCGAACCCCGGCACAAACCGCCGTCGCTCCGGACGTGATGCGCATTTGGGGCCTTGATTTTTGGCGGAACGTCCGTATCATAGACGTGACAACTGAATAAGGCGAACCTTATCGAGAGTGGCTGAGGGCCGGGCCCGATGACGCCACAGCAACCGGGTCGCACGGGCGACCGCAGGTGCTAACTCCCGCCCCCTTACGGGGAAAGATGAGGAGAGAGCCGGCGCACCCAAGCCTCTTCTTATCGGAAGAGGCTTTTTGTTTGGCGTTTGCGCCGGCACCGCCGGGAAAGGAATCGTTATGACGCCCTCACCGAGTACCGGATTCGACACCCGCGCCCTTCACGCCGGGTACACGCCCGACCCGCAGACCGGCTCGCGGGCCGTGCCCATCTACCAGACCACCAGTTACGTGTTCAAGGACACGTCGCATGCCGCGCGCCTGTTTGCCCTCGAGGAGTTCGGCAACATCTACACCCGCATCATGAACCCGACGACCGACGTCCTGGAGCAGCGCGTGGCGGCGCTGGAGGGCGGCGCGGCGGGCCTGGCCTTCGCGAGCGGCATGGGGGCCATCTCCGCCGCCATCCTCACCCTGTGCCGGCAGGGCGACGAGATCGTCTCGACCACGCGGCTCTACGGCGGCACGGTCACGCTCTTTACGGCCACGTTGCCGCGCATGGGCATACGCGTCAACTTCGTCGACAGCGACGAGCCGGAGGACTTCGCCCGGGCCATCACCGACCGGACGAAACTCGTGTACCTGGAGACCATCGGGAACCCCCGCCTGACGGTGCCCGACCTGGCCGGCATCGCAGCGGCCGCCCATGCCAAGGGCGTGCCCGTGCTGGTCGACAACACGACGGCCACGCCCGCCCTGTGCCGGCCTATCGAGCACGGCTGCGACCTCGTCGTTCACAGCCTGACGAAATACCTGGGCGGACACGGCAACTCGATCGGCGGCGTCCTGGTCGACAGCGGCCGGTTCCCGTGGGACGGCGGCCGCTTTCCGGACTTCGTCGAGCCCGACCCGAGTTACCACGGCCTTCGGTTCCACCAGACGTTCGGCCACCTGACGTTTGCCGTGCGAGCCCGCGTCCGGACGCTGCGCGACCTGGGGGCGTGCCTCAGCCCGTTCAATGCGTTCCTGATTCTCCAGGGCATCGAGACGCTGTCGCTTCGGATGGCGCGGCACTCCGAGAGCGCCCTGGCCGTGGCGAGGTTCCTGGCCGACCACAAGCAGGTCGCCTGGGTGCTCTACCCCGGCCTGGCGGACCATCCGTCGTACGCGCGGGCGAAGACATACCTGCCGGACGGCGCCAGCGGCCTGGTGGGGTTCGGCGTCAAGGGCGGTGTGGAGGCGGGGCGACGGTTCATCGAGGGTCTCGGGCTCTTCAGCCACCTGGCGAACATCGGCGACGCCCGGAGCCTGGCGATTCACCCGGCCTCGACCACGCACCAGCAGTTGTCCGACGAGGAACAGGCCCAGGCCGGCGTCACGCCCGACTTCGTCCGCCTCTCGGTCGGCCTGGAGACGGTGGGCGACCTGCTGGCCGACCTCGACCAGGCCCTGGCCAAGGCCTAGAGTTAGCCGCATCGCGGCTTGCAAGCAAGCCGTGGCACATGCGCCATAGCGCGGTGGGTCCCCGCACCCACCGCGCGGGGTGGTCGGTATGGCGCGGCGGGGGCGAAGCGAGGCGAAACCTGTGTCGATTGATGATGCCATTCCGATTGGCGAAGGCAGCCGCTTTGGCGGGCCGCAGAGCGTCGGCCTGGTCCAGGCCCGGACCTTCACCTTTGCCGCGCCCCCGGACGAGTTGCCGCTGGAGTGCGACCGCCGCCTCGGTCCCGTCACGTTGGCGTACGAGACCTACGGCCGCCTGTCGCCGCGGTGCGACAACGCCGTCCTCATCCTGCACGCCCTCTCCGGCGACGCTCACGCCGCCGGGTACCACGCGCCCGACGACGCCAAACCGGGCTGGTGGGACCTTTTCATCGGGCCCGGCAAGGCGTTCGACACCGAGCGGTACTTCGTGGTCTGCTCGAACATCCTGGGCGGGTGCAAGGGCAGCACGGGCCCGTCGAGCGTCAACCCGGCCACCGGCCGGCCGTACGGTCTCGATTTTCCGGTGGTCACCATCGGCGACATGGTCCGGGCCCAGCGGCGGCTGGCGGACCACCTGGGCGTCGAGCGGTGGTTGTCGATGTCGGGCGGCAGCATGGGCGGGTTCCAGGCGCTGGAGTGGGCGGTCCGGTACCCGGACCGGGTGGCGTCGGCGATACCGATTGCCACGAGCGCCCGGCTGGGCGCCCAGGCCATCGCGTTCGACGAGGTGGGCCGGCAGGCCATCATGGCCGACCCCGCCTGGCGCGGCGGCGATTATTATGGCCGCGAGGCGCCCTGGGCCGGCCTGGCCATCGCGCGGATGATCGGCCACATCACGTACCTGTCGGACGCCCGGATGCACGCCAAGTTCGGCCGCCGCCTCCAGGACGGCGACCGCCTGGCCTACGACTTCCGGACCGAGTTCCAGGTCGAGTCGTACCTGAAGTACCAGGGCGACGCGTTCGTCCGCCGGTTCGACGCCAACTCGTATCTGTATATCACGAAAGCGATGGATTACTTCGACCTGGCGGGCGCCCACGGGTCGCTCGTTGCGGCGTTCGAAAAGGTCCGGGCCGAGATGCTCGTCATCTCGATCTCCAGCGACTGGCTCTTCCCGACGCCGCAGGCCAAGGAGATCGTCCGGGCCCTGAAGGCGTGCGGCGTGCCGACGACGTTCCTGGAACTCGATTCCTCCCACGGGCACGACGCCTTTCTGCTGCCCAGCGAGCCGCTGGCGGCGGCGATCGCGGCGTTTCTCGAGAACGTCCAGCGGCGCGTCCGCGAGGGCGGCGCCGACGGAGGCCGGCAACCATGACCTCGCCCCACACCGACCGGCCGGCCCGAGCGCGGCTCGACTACGAACTCATCGGCTCCTTCGTGCCCGACGGCGCCAAGGTGCTCGACGTGGGCTGCGGCGACGGGCAACTGCTCGACGACCTCATCCGCCGCAAGGGCTGCGAGGGCCGAGGCATCGACATCGACGAGAAGGCCGTGCTCGAGTGCGTGAAGCGCGGCCTGCCGGTCTACCACGGCGACATGCTCGAGGGCATGAGTTTCTACCCCGACGGGCACTTCGACGTGGCGATCCTGTCGCAGACGCTTCAGCAGACGGTGCGGCCGGCGGCGGTCATCCGCGAGATGCTCCGCGTGGCCGACCGGGCCGTCATCAGTTTCCCCAACTTCGGGCACTGGGGCGTCCGCCTTCGCCTCCTCCTGGAGGGCCGCATGCCGCGCACACGCCTTCTGCCCGATGACTGGTACGACACGCCTAACGTGCACCTATGCACCGTCCGCGACTTCCGCGAATTCTGCCGGCGCGAGAACCTGTGCAAGACCCGGGAGATCTTCCTGACGCCCGGGTACCGGCCCATCGGCCGCTGGCTGGCCAACTGGCGGGCCGGGCTGGCCATCTTCCAGATCCGCCGCTGCGAGGAGCCCTGCACCTGGGAAGGTGAGGGGGGATAGAGCCGTCCGGCTTCTTGTGTGGGCGCGGCAATCCGTCCGGCGTGTTCAGCGTGTGCCACGGCCGGTCTTGCCCGGCCGTGCTTGGACGCAGCCGCGGCAGGCAAACGGGGGATGAGTCAGACCAGTGCGCTCTTGACGGCAGCCGGTCGGGTGGCCATAATGCCGCGTCCGCGGCTGAAGGTTGCGGCCACTGCGGCCGATAGACTCCGGGCCGTGTTCGGGTGGTGGGCGTAGCTCAGTTGGTTAGAGCATCGGGTTGTGGTCCCGAGGGTCGGGGGTTCGAGTCCCCTCGCTCACCCCATTTTTCAGGTTTCCCCCCTGGGTGCCGTCCCCCTTGCCGGTCAGGCCGCACGCACAAGATGATCCCGCCGGCCGCCGGCGCTCTGTAGCCGGGTACGACGGCGCATCGGCATCCATGACCTGGAAGATACGCCTCCAACAGGCCACCTGTCAAGAAGCATGGGTGCGGCTGAGTTGGCGCAACGGGCCGGCATCCGCCCGACCATCGCCTTGCAGCCAAGGGGGTCGCCGCCGGCGGTCTACGCCGGGGCGCTACGGGGTGCTCGCGGCCGGCTGAAGCCGGATGTACACACCGACCGCGCCGACGCCCGACGGGCCGAAACCGGCCAGGTCGGGCAGGCCGTCGCCGTTGAAGTCGGCCACACCCAGCCGCGTGTCGTAGTGCGGCGCGTAGTCGAGGTCCACGCGGACGGCGCGGTCGGGGCTGAGACCGTCCGCCCGTGACCCCAGCAGGACGTGTGTCCCCGACTTTCCCAGCGCGCCCAGCACCAGGTCGGGCACGCCGTCGCCGTTCCAGTCCGCAACGGTCGGCCCGTCGCGCAGAATCGCGGCGCCTCGGGCCACGAAGGCCGCGCTCGGTTTCTGGGGGAAGGGCGACTGGGGCTGCCGCGTGTTGCGATAGAGCCAGACCGTTGCCCCGTCTTTGCCGCCGGCCAGGAGCGCGACGTCGGTCCAACCGTCGTGGTCGAAGTCGGCCGCGGCCATGAAGGCCCAGCCCGCCTGCTCGCCGCCCGGGGGCGTCAGCCGCACCGCCGGGGCGTCGGCCAGCGATCCGTCCTGCCGGCGGAGCAGGATGTCGCCGCACGAGAAGAGGAGGTCCTCGCGCTGGTCGCCGTTGACGTCGGCCAACTGGATGTCGAAGTACATGCGGCCGGGGGGCTTCGAGTGCGCGACCCGGAAGGTGCCGTCGGCGTTCCGGCTGGCGACGGCGTGGTTGCCCACAAAGCGCGACCCCAGAACCAGGTCGGTCCGGCCGTCACCGTTGAAGTCGCCCGTGAGCATCTGCGTCGCGCGGGTGATGCCCGGCAGGGCCACGCGGCGGAACAGGAGTTTCCCCTCCTGGGAGAGCAGGAGGATGACTTGGCCCTCGCTGGTCGCGAGCAGGTCGGCCACCTTGTCTTCGTTGACGTGCCCGAGGCGCAGTTTCCACCCGCCGCCCAGGTCGGCGAGGTCGATCTCGACGTCGGGGGCGTCCGCGAACCGGCCGCCCTTGTTCAGGTAGATCCGCACGGCGGAGCCCGCGCCCTTGGCCGCCAGCACCGCCACGTCCGGCCGCCCGTCGCCGTCGACGTCGCCGTAGGCGGCCGACCGGATGGGCTGGAGCCAGGCGACCACCAGGTAGTTGGACTGGGCGAAACCGTAGAACGGGTCGGGCTTTTCGGGCGTCATGCGCGACCAGCCGGTCGCTTCACCGGCGGCGATGCCCTTGGCGATGAAGTTATCGGGATCGCCTGCGCCGTGGCCGCCGAGGACCTCGTCCGGCCGCTGGGCCGCGAGTTTCCGCAGGCTGGCCAGCACGTCAGCGGCACTGAAGTCGAGGCTGCCCGAGTAGCCGAGCACCCCGCCCGGCATGATGAGGTCGCCGATGGCGGCGTACGTGCGGCCATCCTTCGTGAAGAGGTACCCCATGGACCCATACGTGTGGCCCGGCAGGCGGACGGCCTTGACGTGCAGCCCTGCCAGGTCCAGTTCCTGGTCTGCGCTCAGGACGACGTCGACGGGGTTGGGCGGATGCAGCCCCTACCCCGTGCCGCCGGGGAGATGATGCCCCAGGATGTAGGCCGCTTCAGCGCCCGCGACGACTTGGGCCCCCGTAGCCACCCGCCACCGGTAGGCGCCGGGGGCGTGGTCGCCGTGCTCGTGGGTAATGAGCACGTACTTGACCTGCCTTGGGTCGAGACCGGCGCCCTGGATGCGGGCCCAATTCTGCTCGAAAGACGCTCCGGCGTTCGGATCGACGAGGATGAGTCCTTGCGGCGCCTCGATGAGGTATTGCCCGCCCATGTCGCTGTGGGCCATGCCGCCGTTGGTCCGCCAGATGCCGGGGCCGACCCGGTCGGCTTTCTGGTTCTTCGTCCGCGGTTCGTCGGCGGACGTGGCCGACCGGTTCAGGTCGTTGCGCCAGAGTTCCTTGCCGTCCCAATCGAGCATCCGCACGGTGCCGGCGGCGGTGGCGACGGCCACGCGCTTCCCGTCCGCCGACGCGCGGACGAGGCCGGCTCCGCCTACGTCCACGCCGCCGGCCGGCCCGCCGATGGGCCGGAGGGTTGCGTCCAGGCTATAGACCCGGCCGTCCCAGCATGCCACCGCGAGCCGGTCATCGGCCACCCATGCGGCACAGGAGATGGCGTCGGGAAAGCGGGCGGTGTTCACGTCCTGGGTGCCGACGTCCAGGACGTAGAGGTCGCGGGCACCCTCGTCGGCCGGCAGGAACGCCTGGCCGCCGAGGCCGCGCGAGGCCCAGTTGTGCGGCCGGATGAGGATCCGCCGGCCGTCGGCGGAAAACGCCAGGTCGCACCAGAAAGGCGATCGGAAACGCTCCGGGGCCAGGCGGCAGATGGGGTGGCCGTCGGCGTCGTGAACGTGAATCGTCGGACGCGAGGGCATGACCCGCAAGCCGAAGACGACCTCGGCCCCGCCATCGCCCGGGCGGAAGACCCGTTGCCATCCTTCGTAGTCCGCCACCGCAACCCGTTGCCCGCCGCGGTCGATGGCCACGGCCAGCGGCGCCTGGAATTTCCTGTCCTCGTACGGCGGCACGGCGGGGCCGTAGACGCCCGCCTCGGGCTTAGGCGACGCCGCCACGTCCGCGCTCACGGGCCGCGCCCAGAGGGGCCCCGCCCGGCCCTGCTCGATGACGACCAGGCTCGGCCGGGCGGCGGCGCCCGGTCCCAGGCCCGCGAAGCGGCCGACCACGGCCCGCCCGTTCG
The DNA here is from genome assembly GCA_035528235.1 of Phycisphaerae bacterium. Lineage (GTDB taxonomy): Bacteria > Planctomycetota > Phycisphaerae > FEN-1346 > FEN-1346 > DATKZB01. Next base: position 3,371 of record DATKZB010000360.1, on the reverse strand, counting down.
CGCTTGCCGCGAAAGCCGTCGTCGCGCCGTCGTGCAGCGGCACCGACTCGGCCGCGTCGGCACCGGGCGAGAGCCACTGGAGTCGGTCGTCGCCGGCGACGGCCCACCGATCGCCCGCGCGGCAAGCGACACGGGGGACGTGGTTCGAGTGGTCGCCGTAGTGGTGGAGATAACCGCCCGCGTGGACGTCGGCGAACCGGAAGGCGCCGCCGACCTGAGCCACTTCCGCGTTGCCCCGGAAACCGTACAGGCGCAGCGAGTCGCCCGCCGTCCCCTGCGGTGTGGTGCAGAAGGCCAGCACGGACCGTCCGTCGTTGCTCACCAGGACCTCCTGGACCCAGCGGAGGCCCGCCCGGTGCCGGCCGACGATCTTCCCGCTTTCGTCCAGGATCAGCACGTTCGGGTCGCCCGGCGGCGAGATCGTGCCGACGGCCACGAATCGGCCGTCGTCGCTCATGTCGAGGCACGCGATTCCCTGTTGAGGCAGGGGCCCGAGCCCCCGCGCATCCCACGCGGGCACCGACGACTTGGCCGGTCGGGCCCCGATTTCCGTGACGTGCCCGGCGGCACACACCGACCGCGGGAGCAGCATGGAAGCGCACAGCACAAAGGGCATGAGTGTCGCGACCGCTTTGGCGACCATGCGTCTGTTCCTCCTGCCTGGTACGGGAGACGCTGCGCCGCAAGTAAGTCCGGTTCCGCGGCGGTTCCGACCGCGACGAGCGCGGGGCGAGAAGCAACACCGTGGCCACGATGGACGTCATGGGGCGACCTCCGCGCGGTCCTTCCAGGCGAGGCGGCGCCAGCCCCGGCCCGTGTTTCAGGGCGCCGTAATGCGTTCGAGCGACCGCCTGCCGAGGCCCGCCGCCTTGATACCACGGCGGGGTGGGAAATGCAAACGGGCGTTGGCCGACTCGACCACGGCCTCGTGCCTCAGGAGGGCGGTCGCCGGACTGTGCGGCCCCCTTGACCCGACGGACGTGAGCCCTCTATACTCGTTGTTGGTCGCTACGTTGCCAACGCGAGAGGGCAGGGAGTTGGCGAGGCAGCCGTAAGACCTTCTGCCAAATCAGAGGGATGGAGTAGCCAAGAGCCGCACGGGGCACCACCCGCCCCGCCCGAAAAGGAGCCGATCTCATGGCTAAGAAGACGAAGCGACTGACCACGGCGTCCGGCGCACCGGTGGACGACGACCAGAACACGATGACAGCCGGGCCGCGCGGACCCGCCCTCATGCAGGACGTGCACCTGATGGAAAAACTTGCGCACTTCAACCGCGAGCGCATCCCCGAGCGCGTCGTCCACGCCAAGGGGGCCGGGGCGCACGGGGTCTTCGAGTGCACGGCCGACGTGTCGAAGCACACCCGGGCCCGGTTCCTGTCGGAGGCGGGGAAGAAGACCGAGGTGTTCGCGCGGTTCTCCACGGTCGGCGGCGAGAAGGGCTCGGCCGATGCGGCGCGCGACCCGCGCGGCTTCGCCATCAAGTTCTACACCGAAGAGGGCAACTATGACATGACGGGCAACAACACGCCGGTCTTCTTCATCCGCGACCCGCTGAAGTTCCCCGATTTCATCCACACCCAGAAACGCGATCCGGCCACCAACGCGCCCAACCCCGACATGTTCTGGGACTTCCTGTCGCTGACGCCGGAGTCCATCCACCAGGTGACCATCCTGTTTTCCGACCGCGGCACGCCGCGCTCCTTCCGCTACATGAACGGCTACAGCAGCCACACGTTCAAGTGGTACGACGCCAAGGGCCGGTACGTGTGGGTGCAGTACCACTTCACGACCGAGCAGGGCATCCGGAACCTGACGCGCCAGGAGGCCGCGCGCCTGGCCGGCGAGGACCCCAACCATGCCACGACCGACCTGTACCGCGCCATCGAGAAGGGCGAGTTCCCCTCCTGGCGCGTCTCGGTCCAGATCATGCCGCCCGAGGACGCGAAGACCTATCGCTGGAACATCTTCGACATCACCAAGGTCTGGCCGCACGGCGACTACCCCCTCATCGAGATCGGCCGCATGACCCTCAACCGGAACCCCGCCAACTACTTCGCCGAGGTCGAGCAGGCGGCCTTCAGCCCGGGCAACTTCGTGCCGGGTATCGGGCCCTCGCCCGACAAGATGCTCCAGGCGCGGGTCATCTCCTATCACGACGCGCACCTGTACCGCCTGGGTCCCAACTACCAGTTGCTGCCCATCAACGCCCCCAAGGCCTGCCAGGCCGCCAACTACCAGCGCGACGGGACCATGCGGCTGGACGCGAACGGCGGCGGCGGGCCGAACTACTGGCCCCATTCCATGGGCGGACCGGCGCCGGACGCCCGCTTCGCCGAACCGCCCATCGACCTGGAAGGCCATGCGGCCCGCCATCCGCAGGAACTCACCGACGACGACTTCGTCCAGCCCGGTGTCCTCTATCGCCGCGTCATGACCGACACGGACCGCGAGCACCTGGTCGGCAACATCGTGGCCCACCTGGGCGGCGCGGCCAAGCGGATCCAGTTGCGGCAGACCGCGCTCTTCTTCAAGGTCGACCCCGACTACGGCCGGCGCGTGGCCAAGGGCCTGGGCCTGGACGCCAAGCAGGTCGAGAAACTGGCCGCGATGTCCCAGGAGGAACGGGTCAAGGCGACGTCGGCCTGACGTGATTTCCGGAAGATCCGGGCCGTGCGGCGGCGTCCGCCCACTGCGGAGTGGCGGGTGGCCGTGTTCTCCCGCGCGGGTGCCGTGCTTTCGCTTGCGAAAGCATGGAGAGACGTTAGACTGACGGCATGGGCCTCGTGCCAGCGAAATCGCGTGCGCCAAGATGACGTGCCCGGCCATCGCGCGGCAAGGAGCATGCTTTCCCAACAGCGGGAAAGCATGGCACCCGGCGCGCTCGGCAGGTCACGGCGCTGCCCTCCTGGTCATCCACAAAGACCCCGCTCCTTCTACCGCTCCGTCCCGCCGGCGACGGCTGGAATCACAATAATCAGGGGATGATCGCTTAAGGTCAGTTTGAGCGAATCGATCCCGGTGTGGCTCTGAACGGGGTCGGTGCCGACCGTCGGATCGTAGACCTTGACCGACGCGTGCGTGCCGCCCAGGGCCACCGTCACGGTGTCCTCGCCCTTGACCCGCTCGCCCCACACGATCAACTGAAACGTGCCGTCGCTCGCCTGAAGCAGCATATCGTGCACGGTGGCCGGCTGGTTCGGGATGGCGTAGGCGAGTCTGCCCGGAGTTCCGGGGACAGGATACTTAACTCCCCTTCCGAGTTTCGGGGACAGGATACTTAACTCCCCTTCCGCTTGGTTCCGGGTTTCGGCCCCGGCTTCTGAGGCCGGAGCGGACGGCCGAGCAGGGTCTATGGTCTTCTCGATGGG
>DATKZB010000359.1:0-2387 GCA_035528235.1 Phycisphaerae bacterium | reverse complement strand
CGCCCAGGCCGGTCACCACGATGCCGTCCAGGCCCTTGGGCAGCAGGGCCCGCAGCGGAACGTACGCCGTGATGCTCTCGCGCCCCGGCGGGATGGCGAAGAAGAGCGGGTGCACCGTGAACCCGTGGCTGTCGAAGTTGCTCTTCGCCAGGACGACCGTATCGGGCCAGGTGCGGCTGAGGATGATGTCCATGGGCGAAATCGTCACGTCGCCGACGATGCGGCGGCGCTCGCGGGTATCGACCAGTTGGCCCAGGTCGTAGGCCCCTTTGAATTTCTCGCGGGCGTACACGAAGAGTTGCCAGAAGTCCACCACGTCGGTGTCGTCGGCGAACATGTAGTCGGTGTTGGTGTAGCCGGCGCCGAGGTTCAGGGGCGGCAGGCCCGCGCCCTGGACGGCCACGTCCTCGCCGCCGGTGTAGTCGGTCTGGGCGCCCGCGGCCGCGGCGATGTCGGCGTTGCCGGTGGAGTCGATGACGGTCTTCGCCAGGACCACGCCGCGGCCCTCGGGCGTGGCCACCACGGCGCCCTTGACCAAACCGTTTTCGACGAAGGCGCCCACGCCCATTGTGCCGAACCAGATCTCCGTGCCGGCCTTCCGATTCGCCTGGCGCCACCACTCGGCTTTGCCGACGACCTCGTTGGCGGCGCCGAGTTCCTTGACGCCCTTGTCGACCTCGGCCGTGAATCCGCTGCGGTTGCCGTGGTAGTACTTGATGATCATGCCCATGGTTCCGACGCCGCCCAGGCCGTGCAGGTACTCCACCAGCAGCGTCTTGGCGCCTTGGCGCGAGGCAGCGATGCCGGCCGGCGCGCCGCCCGTTCCGCCGCCGATGACCACGGCGTCGTACCTGCCCAGGACAGGCACGCCGCGCGCTTCGCTCGGCACGGTGGGCAGGCCCTGTTGCGTCGGGCGGACGCCGACGAGGAATTCCTTGACGTCGCCGGCGGCAACGGGCGTTACCTTGGCGCCGGGCACCTTCGCGTTCCTGACGGCGGGCAGGGCCTTGGCCTCGGCCGCGGCCGCGGCGCCGATCTTCGCACCGAGGTCCATCAGGGCAAGCGGCCGCAGGAGTTTCGCGGCCTCGTCGCGCGCGACGTCAGCGCAGCCGCCCACGATATACATCCGCGCGACGCCCGCCGGCCGGAACGGGCCGAGGTCGTCCCGGCCGGTCCCTTTGACCGGGTCGGGCGGCACCTGGAAAACCGTCTCGGCCGCATCGACCTGGCCCAGGTGGAACGTCTTGTCGCGGGCGGCCTGGTCGGCCGCCGCCAGGGCGGCCCATGAGCCGCCCGCCACGGGAACCTGGAGCGTGTACTCGAACACGTCGTGCTGCTTCGCACCGGCGGCAAAGGAGAGGCCGACCTTGCGGACCGCCGGACCCTCGCCTTCTTTCGGTTCGCCGCCCACCACGACGCGCGTGAAGGTCTGCGGCCCCCTCGGGTACGGCTGGAACTGTGCCCCGGCCATGCGTGCGACCCAGGCCCGGTCGGTGGCGTCGATGATGACCTTCGCCAGGACGGCCTGACGGCCGCTGCGGTTGGCGATGACAACGCCGCAGGGGTTGCCGGCGTCGTCGCGCAGGATCTCGGTGGCGTAGCAGCCGAAGAGGAAATCGACCTTGGCCGCCAGCAGGGCCTGGGCGAGCATGCGCTTGACGTGCAGCGGCTTGGCGTGGCGGGCGAAGTCCTTGGGCGCCGGCGCGGGGGCCGGCGGTTCGGCCTGAACGGAGAAGATCTGCCGGGCCAGCGGCGAGGCGGGCGTTTCGCCCTCTTCCAGCCAGAGGCGCAGCGTCGCGCACATGTCCTCGCCCAGGTAGGGTCGCGGCGCGGCCAGGAAGACCTTGGCCCCGGCCTGGGCCGCCGCGACGGCGGCCGAAACGCCGCCCGTCGAGCCGCCCACGACCACCACGTCCACGTCATACACGACCGGGATGGCGCGGGCCGATTCCGCCACCATGGGCGGCGCCTCCGCTGCCGCCACGGTTGCCGAGATGCCGAACGCCGCCGCAAGCGACAGGCACGTCTTGAACGCGTTCATCGCCGGACCCTTTCCCTGGGGCGAAGTGCCCCAAGAGTATAACCGCGGACGAGGGGGAGTGGTATTGGCCTTTTTGGCTGATGGGGAGCGGCCGGCAGGGGGTTTACTACTCCCGCCACTCGAACGGCCGCGGCGGGCCCGAGCCGCATGCCCATTGAGTCGCCCGCGGCTCGGGCGAGCGGTGGCCACCCTTACCAGGGCTTCAGCGGCGGGTCCAGCGTCAGGGTGAACTGATTCGCCAAGTCGGTCTTGTAGGCCTTCAGGACCGGCGAATAGGTCTTGACTTGGACGGTCTTCCCGTCCGGGAGGAACTCGATGAGGCGAAGGAACGCATCGCCGCCCCGGG
>DATKZB010000358.1:0-11832 GCA_035528235.1 Phycisphaerae bacterium | reverse complement strand
GCCTAGGAAGGCCGCCGCGCGGCAAGTGGCGATGTAGGATTATAGCGGCCGCTGCGCCCCGAGGACGATGCGAAAAATATCTGCGCCGGGGGGTTGTCAGACCATCCACCCGGTGCGAATAATTAACTGGAGGAAAAAGACCTGACAAGCCTGTGTTGTAGGGAACGATTGGCGGTGTGGGAACAAGGGGTTCGAGGAGGGCGGCACCAGGAGACGTTGGGCAGTCGCTGAGGGGCGGGACTGAAAAACGTGACTGGTGCCACGGGCGCCGCGAACGTGTGGCTTCGCGGCGCCTCTTTTTTCGCGCCAATCGCCGTGCAACGAACGACCCCCGCATCCGTCTTACCGGATAGGCGGGTGTGACCGATTTTTCTGGCAAACGTCAAGCCGTTGTAGCGCGGGGGTTTACCCCCCGCGCAGCCGGGAGGCCTGAGGCGTCCGGCGCGGGGGATAAACCCCCGCGCTACATAGGCGCGGGCGGCACCGCCGCTCGATAATTTGGGCGTGCCAGAATCCGCGGTCACACCCGGATAGGCGGGGCATTCGGATTCCTTTTGACCCCCACCCCAGGGGGCCCTAGAATCGGCACGGAGACTTGGCTCATGAGCGCAACCCACCCCATACGCCGGATCGCACGACACCGGACCCTCTGCCTGGCGATTCTCGCCTCGGCACTTGCCGCCGCCGCAATGGCAGCCCCGGCCGCACCCGCACCGGACGCCATCGCCGCCGACCTCGCGAAAGAACTGGCGGCCGAGGCGGCCAAGGAAAAGGCCGTCGCCGAGGCCATCCAGGCCGAGGTCTCGGTCAGCGACCAGGCGAAACCGGCCGAGAATCGCAAGTTGCCCGGCAAGCCCGTCGGCGACGGTCAGCGTGAGATGACCCTCGACGAGATCCGCGATCTGCCCATCCTCCGGCGCTACGACCTCTCCTTCGAGAAGGGCGAGGCCCTGCTGGCCGACGTCAAGGACAACACCTTCGACTACGACGAGTCGGCCCTCTGGTGGCTCGTCGACCGGGTCGCCAAGATGCCGCCCGAACTCTTCAAGCCCGACGACATGGTCACCGGGTACCCGCAACTGCTGGCGATGCCCTCGGCCTACCGGGGCCAACCCGTCACCATCCGCGGGGCCTACATGACCGTGACGCCGTTCCAGACGCCCATTCTGGCGCTGCGGAAAGACGTGCCCGTGCTGTACGAGTGCAACATTCGCGAGTTGCCCCTCACGGAGGAGCGGCCCGTGGCCACGGTCATCGTGCTGGAAGACCCGATGGACCACCTGAAGGTCTTCGACGACGTCCGCGTCAAGGGATACTTCTACAAGGTCCGCCGGTACCGGGGGACCAAGGGCGAGGGCTTTGCCCCGATGCTGGTGGCCCGCAGCCTGGAGAAAGAAGAGACGGGCGCAGCCGGCCTCAGCCCCACGGCGCCGCGGGGCACCGCCTGGATGCCCGTGTACGCGATGGGCGGCCTCCTGCTGGTCGTGGGAGCCGTGTTCCTCTGGTTGCGGTTCGTCTGGACCCGACCGCGAACGAAAGCCAAAGACCATGCAACAAGTGCACGTCCGATTCACCGGATTCGACTGCATCGTCCGGATCGGCCCGAACCTTTTGCCGACGGTGGGCCCCCTGGCCAAGGCGACGGGCCGAAGCCGTAAGGTCGCCCTCGTCACCGACGAGCACGTGGCCCGGCACTGCCTGGACCCGGTGGCCCGGAGCCTGCGCGAGGCCGGCCTGGCCGTCGAGACCATCGTCATGCCCCCGGGCGAGGGGTCCAAGACACTCGCCCAGGCCGGCCGCCTGTACGACCGGATGCTGGCGGCGGGTCTGGACCGCGGGTCGGTCGTCGTGGGCCTGGGCGGCGGCGTGGTGACCGACTTGGCGGGGTTTGTGGCCGCCACGTACATGCGCGGCATCGCGTGGATCGCCGTCTCGACCAGCCTGCTCGGGCAGGTCGACGCCAGCGTCGGCGGCAAGACCGGCGTCGACCATCCGGAGTGCAAGAACCTCATCGGCGCGTTTCACCAGCCCGCCGCCGTCCTGGCCGACGTGTCGGCCCTGGCCACGCTGCCCGACGAGGAACTGCGGACGGGCCTGGCCGAGGTCGTCAAACACGCCGTCATCCGCGACGCCGAACTGTTTGACGCCATCGAGGCCGACGCCGACGCCATCCTGGCCCGCCGGCCCGCCGTCCTCGAGGACGTCGTGACCCGCAACGTCCGCATCAAGGCCGACGTCGTCATGGCCGACGAACGCGAGGGCGGCCTGCGGCGAATCCTGAACTACGGTCACACCGTCGGCCACGCCCTCGAGAGCCTGGCCATGGAGTCCGGCGACCGGCTGGCCGGCGCCCCCGTCACGCACGGGCGTGCCGTGGCCCTGGGCATGATGGCCGAGGCGCGCATCGCCCAGGCACGGAATCTCGCGCCGGTGGAGGTGGTCGAACGCCAACGCCGGCTGCTCGAGCGGTTCGGCCTGCCGACACGCCTGGACGCACCGGCCGACCTGGGGCGGTGCCTCGACCTCATGCGACACGACAAGAAGGCCCAGGCGGGTCGCCTGCGGTTCATCCTGCCCGAGGCCGTCGGCACCGTCCGCGACGTCGACGACGTGACCGACGACGAGATTCGCCGCGCCGTGCTCTCGCTGGCCGATGCGTGAGTCGCGGCCCGCACAGAATGGTTGACCCTCCCCTGGCGCCGTTCTATCATCCCTTCTACAAACTCACCCGGAGACAGGCCAGAGGGTGCGACCCATGGACAACGACGAGCGTGTGGCGGCCTTGCGGCTGCACCTGACATCCGGAATCGGGCCGCGCCTTTACGGTGCGCTCGTCGAGCACTTCGGCTCGGCCAAGGCCGCCGCCGAGGCCGGCGCGTCTGCCCTCGCCGAGGTCAACGGCATCAGCCGGTCCGGGGCCGAGGCGATGGTCGGCGGCATCCGCCAGGCCGACGCCCAGGCCGAACTCGACCGGGCCCGGGCGGCCGGCGTGGCCGTCATCGTCCGCGGCGAGCCCGAGTACCCCATCGCCCTGACCTACCTGTTCGACGCGCCGCCCGTCCTGTACGTCAAGGGCACCCTCGTGCCCGGCGACGCCCAGGCCATCAGCATCGTCGGGATGCGCAAGTGCAGCCTGTACGGCCAGGACCAGGCCGAGCGTCTGGCGGGCGGCATGGCCCGGGCGGGATTCACGGTCGTCTCGGGGCTGGCCCGGGGCATCGACTCGGCCGCCCATCGCGGGGCCCTGGCCGCCGGCGGACGCACGATCGCGGTCCTTGGCAACGGCCTGGCCACCGTCTACCCGCCGGAGAACAAACCTCTGGCGGAGGCCGTGGTCGAACGGGGGGCGCTCATCAGCGAGTTCCCCATGGCGGTCGGCCCGACGGCCGAGAACTTCCCGCGGCGCAACCGCATTCTCGGGGCCCTTTCGCTCGGGACCATCGTCGTGGAGGCCGGCCGGCGGAGCGGCGCGCTCATCACGGCCCGGCTGGCCGCCGAGATGGGCAAAGAGGTCTTCGCCGTGCCCAACCGCGTGGACGCCCCCGGCGCCGCCGGCGTCCACGGCCTGATTCGCGACGGGGCCAGACTCGTCGAGTCGGTGGCCGACGTCCTCGAGGAGTTCCCGGACCTCGGCATCGAGCCGCCCCCGGACGAGGACGCCACGCGCCAGGGAACGCTTTCGCTCAAGGCCAACCTCTCGCCGGAGGAGGCCCGGCTGATGGAGGTCCTCGACGGCGAGCCGGCGGCCATGGACGTCCTGGCGTCGCGCGCCGGCCTGGGGGCCGCCCAGGCCAGCGGGGCCCTGACCCTCCTGGAACTCAAGGGCCTGGTGCGGGCGTTGCCAGGCGGGCGTTTCGCGCGGCGGGCGGGCGGCCGATAGGCGCGCAGGCGTTGACATTCGGCCCGACTTATGGTCTAAGGGTGCGGGCGGCAGGGCCGAGTCGGCCTTGCGCCAGCCGGCAACAGGAGGCTAATGCGTGCCAAAACAACGACGTCGCCGCAAAGTCGGCAGCAAAAAGAGACACATGCGCTGGAAACGGCGGCACAAGATGCAGTAAGTCGAGCGGGCCCCCGCCCGGGGGCCGTCAGGAGCGTGGAGGGACGCGCGCGGATGCCTCATCTGGGCGTGAACATTGACCATGTGGCCACCATCCGCCAGGCGCGCGGCGGCGTGGAACCCGACCCCGTCTGGGCGGCCGCCGAGGCCGAACTGGGCGGGGCCGCCTGCATTACCATCCACCTGCGCGAAGACCGCCGGCACATCCAGGACCGCGATCTGGAAATCCTGCGCCAAACCGTCCAGGTCAAACTGAACCTCGAAATGGCCGTGACCCAGGCGATGGTCGAGGTGGCCTGTGGCGCGCGGCCGCACCAGGCCACGCTCGTGCCGGAAGGCCGCCAGGAACTGACGACCGAGGGCGGCCTGGCCGTGGCCGCCCAGGAGACCCGCGTTACCGAGACCGTCAAGCGGCTCCAGGACGCGGGCATCGTGGTGAGCCATTTCATCGATCCGACGGCGGACGAGATCGAGGCGGCCGCCCGGACGGGGGCCGAGGCCATCGAGTTCCACACGGGCGAGTACGCCAACGCCACCGACGACGCCGAGCGGACGCGCCAACTGGCCCGCCTGGTCGAGGGCGCCCGGCGGGCCCAGGGCCTGGGCCTGGTGGTCCACGCCGGGCACGGACTCAACTACACGAACGTGCGGCCCGTGGCCACCATCGCGGGCATGGAAGAACTCAACATCGGCCACAGCATCATCTGCCGGGCCGTCTTCGTGGGCCTGCGCGACGCCGTGCGCGAGATGGTACGGCTGATTGAGACGAACGACAGGTAATGAGGCCCAGCAGCGCCGGGGAATACGGGCCCAAAATCGGGTCTGGACTTCGCCCGCCGGGCCCTTCACAATACGGATGAGGTAGGGACATTGCCGGAGGCAGCCCCCACAAGCCGTATGCCCACCACCCCGAAAACAACATGCGTCACCGCCACGGTGCCGCGGAACATGCTGTTCGAGGTCAACCCGTCGTCCCGTGCGCGCCCGACGTACACCATTTACCGGACAGACGCCTTCGAGTGGCTTGCGCAGGCCAAGGCCAGCAGTATCCATGCCGTGGTCACCGACCCGCCGTACGGCCTGTTGGAGTATACGCCGGGACAACTTGACAAGATGCGGAATGGCAACGGTGGGGTGTGGCGTATTCCACCGTCGTTCGACGGATGCAAGCGGCGTCCGCTGCCTCGCTTTACGGTCCTGACAGAGAAGGACCGGCAGGACTTGCGCCGTTTCTTCGACCATCTCGCCAAGGAATTGATGCGGGTGGTGGTGCCGGGGGCACACGTCTTTATTGCCACGAACCCGCTCGTGTCCTATCTGGTGTATGAGCCCTTCATCGCAGCCGGTTTCGAGAAGCGGGGCGAGATCATCCGGGTCGTTCATACGCTTCGTGGCGGCGACAGGCCGAAGAATGCCCACAAGGAATTCGCGGACGTGAGCGTGATGCCAAGGTCCTGCTGGGAACCGTGGGGGCTGTTCCGCAAGCCCTGCGAAGGGCGCGTGCAGGACAACCTGCGCAAGTGGAGGACGGGGGGGCTTCGGCGCATCTCCGAGGAGGAGCCTTTCAGGGACCTGATTTTCTCTTCCCCGGCACGAGGGCACGAGCGCAGGATCGCCCCGCACCCTTCCCTGAAGCCGCAAGCGTTTCTGCGCCGGATCGTCCGTGCCGCACTGCCATGCGCAGAGGGCACCATCCTCGACCCCTTCATGGGGTCCGGTTCCACGATTGCAGCCGCGTGCGCCTGCGGTGTGAGGAGCATCGGGCTGGAGCACGACGCCGAGTACTTCAAAATGGCCAGGAAGGCCATTGTGCTGCTGGCGGAATACGTGCCCAGGGAGGGCAACGGCAATGGCACAGCAGGCTGATTTCGACCGCTCTGTTCCGCTCCCCGCAGGACTGGACTGCGGCGCCATCCGCCGCACCATTGAATACATCGAGAGGGAATTGGCCGACCTGATCGAGGTCTACTATGAGCAGGCCAACGTGTTCAGCGCCCTGGTGGGCATGTTCGGAACCAAGGGCTTGGATGCCGTAAGCAACTACGAGAAACCGCGTCACCTTGACACGGCACAGCAGCGGTTTCCGGACCTGAAACGCCGTGGCACGGGCGACAAGCCGCCGCCTGAGCATTGTCTTGAAAGCAAGGCAAGCAAGCGGCCGTGGGCGATCCAATCCCATTATGACCACCCGGGCTGGTATATCGTGTGGCGGTATCTCATCGACCCCACGCACACGCTCCAATCCGGCAGGCCTGTCGTCATCTGGCGGGTGGATATTGTCTTCCTCAAAAAGTCTGACTGGAAATACGAAAAAAGCAGCGCGGGCAAGAGCGGCGGAGGCAGGACCCACACCTTTGGCGTGAAGAATCCGGCCAGCAGGCTGAAAGGCAAGGCCGTCTACTCGCGCAAGGACGTCGCCGTCAGGGGCGGAAAACCCGTTCCCTGCAACGGCGCCAAGGAATGACCGCCGGGGCACGAACCCGCGGCTTTAAGACTCCCGCTTGCCACGCCCCCGTCGAGGCCGGCCGGCACCGGCCCATGCGGAAAGGAACGCCTCGTGAACGCATTCCGCCTCTTCATGATCGCCGTCATCTACGTCATCGTCAGCATCGGGTGGGTCATCCTGGGCAGCACGATTTACTTTCGCACCGAGAGCCAGAGCGACCGACTGGGCCCCGAGGTGGACGCCCGGTGGGGCCCCTCCGGCCTGGTGCAGCCCGCGCCGTCGCCCGACCCGGTCGAGAGCACCGTGACGGTCGACCTCAACCACCAGGACCGGTACATGGGGCTCGTCTGGTTCAGCACGTACACGGCCGAGTTCACGGGCACGTACAAGGTTGCCCGGCCGGCGAACCGGGCCGCGCCGGCCGCGTTCACGTTTCCGCTGCCCGGCAAGGCCCGCGTGTTCGAGAACCTCTCGGTGACGTTCGACGGCCAGGCCCTGGACGTCACCGACGCCAAGCACGGCAACGAGTTCGTCGTCCCCCTGCCGGCCGGCCCCGAGGAACACACGGTGGTCGTCACGTACCGGACGCAGGGGCGCGACCGGTGGGTCTACGACTTCGCCGGCAGCGGCGACGAGACGGCGGTCCTGAAGAAGTTCTCGCTGACGGCCACGACGAATTTCGTCGAGATCGACTACCCGAAAGGCTCGGCCAGCCCGACGCCCGAACCGGCCAAGCCGGTGCCGGGGGGCATGGAGGCCGAGTGGCGGTTCGAAAACCGCAGCACCCGCCAGCAGATCGGCATCGAGATGCCCGCCCGGGTCAACGCCGGCCCCATCGTCGGGCGGATGTCGTTCTTCGCCCCCGTCAGCCTGCTGTTCTTCTTCACGGTGCTCTTTACGATCGTCGTCCTGAGGAAGGTGCCGCTGCACCCGATGCATTACCTCTTTGTCTCGGCGGGATTCTTCGCGTTCCACATTCTGCTGGCGTACCTGGTGGACAAGATCGACATCCACTACGCGTTCTGGATTTGCGCGGCCGTCAGCGTGTTCCTGGTGGTCAACTACATGCGGATGGTGGCCGGTGTGAAGTTTGCCGTGGTCTACGTGGGCGTGGCCCAACTGGTGTACCTCATCGGGTTCAGTTACGCCTTCTTCTGGCCCGACAACACGGGCCTGACGGTCGTCATCGTGGCAGTCATCACGCTGGCGGTGCTGATGGTGGCCACGGCCAGGGTGGCCTGGGACGAGGTCTTCGCCCAGCCGGCCGTCCCCCCGGGGCCGCGCGTGCCGCCGGCCGTCTAAGTCGCAACGTCTGGACATCACGTCGCGGGCGGGTAAAATAGCCGTTCTGACGGGCTTCTTACTCCTGCAGCGCTACTTGCCGCGCGGCGGCCTTCCTAGGCCGCCGCGATCGGGCTTGATGCGTGTCCCTGGCGGCCTAGGAAGGCCGCCAGGCGGGATGGAGTAGCGAAGTGGCACTGTAGGATTGTGCAGGAGGAGTCTATGTTTACCGGAACGCTGGTTGCCCTCGTCACGCCCTTCAAGGGGGGCGAGGTCGATTACGCCGGCATCGAGCGGCTCGTCGACTGGCACGTCGACCAGGGCACCGACGGCCTGGTGCCCGTCGGCACGACCGGCGAGAGCCCGACCGTCAACGTGGCCGAACACGAGAAGATCATCGAGACGGTCGTCCGCCGCGCCGCCGGCCGCGTGCCCGTCGTCGCGGGCACCGGCGGAAACGCCACGGCCGAGGCCATCGAGTTGACGCGGTTCGCCAAGGACGCCGGCGCCGACGCCTCGCTCCAGGTCTGCCCGTACTACAACAAGCCCACGCAGGAAGGGCTGTACCGGCACTTCGCGACCCTCGCCGAGGCCGTCGACCTGCCGATGATCCTCTACAACATCCCCGGGCGGACCAGCGTCTCGATGACGCCCGAGACCGTAGCCCGGCTGGCCGAACTCGACCAGGTCGTCGGCATCAAGGAAGCCACCGGCTCGATGGACCAGACGAGCGAAATCCTGGCGCGGTGCGACCTCGTGGTCCTCTCGGGCGACGATTCGCTCACGCTGCCGCTCATGGCCCTCGGGGCCGAGGGCGTCATCAGCGTCGTGGCGAACCTCGTGCCCGAAGACGTCAAACGCCTGACCGACGCCATGTTGGCCGGCAACCTTGCGGCCGCCCGCCAGGCCCACCGCCGCCTGTTCCCCCTGTGCCGCGCCATGTTCGTCGAGACCAATCCGATTCCCGTCAAGACCGCCATGAAGTGGGCGGGGCTCCTGGAATCGGACGAGAAACGGCTCCCGCTGACCGACCTGACGCCGGCCGCGGCCGAGACGCTGCGGCAGGCGATGACCGATTACGGCCTTCTCTAGCCCGGGACCATCCGGCATGGCCAAACGACGCGCCCTCAGAACGACGCTGGAGCGCAAGAGCCGCCTCATCTTCGGCCTCTTCATCCTCCTGACCGTCGTGGCGTGCCTGTGGTGGCCGTGGTGGCAGATGGAACGCCTGGCCCAGTACGGCGACCCTCAACGGGCGGGCGCGATGGCCCGGTCGTACCTTCAGAACATCCACGCGGTCGCCTTTACGGCGCCGCCCGCCGATGCCAACCAACCCAGCGGCGCCGACCAACTCGCCGCCAAGCGGGCCGAACTGCTCCGCCGCTTCGGCACCCCCGCGGGCGAGAAAGGGGCCACCCTCATCCGCGTGGCCCCGGCCGAGCCGGGACAGCCCCAGAAACCCCCGGCGTCGGTCACCGGCTTCCCGGCCGAGGCCATCCAGGTTTTCCTGAAACACCCCAAGGAGGTCCGGCTCGGGCAGACCTCCGGCGAGACGTTTCTGTACGTGCAGGCGTTGCGGGCCGAGAACGAGTGCATGGCCTGCCACTTCACGTTCCAGCCGGGCGAACTCATGGGGGCCATCGCCCTGGAACTCGACGTCGAGGACCGCCACAACATGCTCCTGGCGAACCGCATCGTCCTCATCGCGGCCGCCGTCCTCGTGGTCATCGTCTCGATGGCCGTCTTCTACGCCGTGTTCCGCTACATGGTGGTGCGGCCGGTGCAGCACCTGAAAGACGTGGCCGACCGCGTCAGCGAGGGCGACCTCCAGGTCCGAAGCGAGATCGACACCGGCAACGAACTCGAGGCCCTCAGCGAGGCCCTCAACCACATGCTCGACGAACTCGCGAAGGTCCAGGCCGACCTTCGGGCCGCCACCGAGACCCGCGACGCCAAACTCGACGAACTCGCCAAGGCCAACGTCGCCCTGTTCGAGACCAACCAGGTCAAGACCAAGTTCGTCGCCACCATGAGCCACGAACTGCGGACGCCCCTGAACTCGATCCTGGGGTTCGCCCAGATCCTGAGCGACGCCCCCGCCGTCGAGGACAACCCGAAACTCGGCCGCTACGCCGACAACATCCTGTCGAGCGGCCGCATGCTCCTGGAGATGATCAACGACCTCCTCGACCTGGCGAAGATCGAAGCCGGCCGCCTCCAGGTCCGGTGCGAGCGGGTCGTCCCCCGTGACCTCGCCGAGAGCGTCTGCAACATGGTCCGGCCCATGCTGGGCGAAACGCCGCTGCGCCTGACCTACGAGGTGGACCCCGACACGCCCCTCATGACCACCGACGCCACCAAGGTCCAGCAGATCCTCTACAACCTCCTCTCGAACGCCATCAAGTTCACCGAGGAAGGCCAGGTGGGCCTCAAGGTCCGCCCCGTCCAGGACCAGCGGGTGGCCTTCGCCGTCAGCGACACCGGGCCCGGCATCGGGCGCGACCAGCAACTCCACGTTTTTGAGCGGTTTACACAACTGGACTCCAGTTACACCAGGCGGTATCGTGGTACGGGGTTGGGCCTCTCAATCGTAAAAGAACTGACGGGCCTCCTGGGTGGAACGGTGTCGGTCGAGAGCGAGGTCGGCAGCGGGTCGACCTTTACGGTGGTGTTGCCGGTCGACTCGAGCGACGCCGAGGGACGGACTCCCGAAGACCTGGCAGACAATCACGAGGGCGGCGGCCAGACGAACGGTAAGCCGACGCGGTAAGCCCCTGGCGAAGGAGCGTGCGATGTCAATCCTGTTTCGTTGTCCGTGTGGACGGAGCATGGTGGTCGAGTCGGACCGCGCAGGGGCCGTCGTCACCTGCCCCAACTGCCGGCGCAGCCTCAAGGTGCCCAGCGGAAAGGGCCGCGGCGTCGAGATCCCAGCCGCGCCCACCGCCGCCACGACTCGCACCTCGCGACGATGCAAGCGGTGCAACAAAGACGTGCCGGTCGACAGCCAGATTTGCCCGCACTGCAACGCCATCCTGCTCGACGAGGCGCCCACCGCCGCACCCGTCAAGACGGTCAGTGCCCGACCGTCGCCGGCCGGCCGGCCGTCGCCGGGAATCATGTACGGCGGAGCGCGCGGCAGTTGGTTCACCCGGCTCACCCCCGGCGGCAAGGCGGGGGTCCTCATCGGCGCGTTCGTCTTCGTGGCCCTGGCGGGGCTCATCGCGTATTTCATCGCCTCGGCGTGGCATGCCGGGCAGGTCACGGCCTCCCGCGAACGATGTCGCAAGGCACTCGAAGACGGCAGGAAACTCGAAAACCGCGGCCAGTTCCAGGAGGCCTACAACATGTACTCGGTGCCCACCGAGGTGGTCGCCTACCTTACCGGGACCACCCTCCAGAAGGATGCCGAGTTGGCCGACGCGCTGCATGCCCGGGCCATCGCCCTCCAGTATCTCATTCCGCAGCCCAAGACACGCGAGGCCGTCCAGTGGAAACCCCAGAGCCAGGCCGAGTTCGACCAGGCCCTGGCCCACCTGAAGGCCACCTACCCGGCCTACCGGCAATTGTGCCTGGCGTTGGGCGATGCGGGTCTGGCCGCGGCCGCGGCCGGAAAGGCCAATCCCCCCCAGGCCGAGTTCGAGGCCAAGGTTACCCTGGCCGTGGAAGCCTACATGCGCCTTATCGAACAGACCACCGTCCAGCAGCGGGCCCAGTTCACGTTCCAGACGCTCACGCAGGGCCTCCGCGAACTCGCCTCCGCCAACCGCCACTGGGACGACAACGAACGCAACATCCACCTCGGCAATGCCGAAGGCTACTTCAGCGCCCTCAAGGAACGCGTCTCCAAACCCGGGTACCCCGACAACATCTGGTGAGCCCGCGGGCGGGGGGTGAGCGAGGCCGCACTTAGTACTACAACGCCACTTGTTGCGCCGCAATGAACGCAACCTCTTGCATTAACGAAACTTACGCGCCGTAGCGCGGGGGTTTATCCCCCGCGCAGGATCCCGCGGGGGATAAACCCCCGCGCTACAGCCTGATGGCGGTC
>DATKZB010000357.1:0-21356 GCA_035528235.1 Phycisphaerae bacterium | reverse complement strand
TGTAGCGCGGGGGTTTACCCCCCGCGCAGCCGGGAGGCCTGAGGCGTCCGGCGCGGGGGATAAACCCCCGCGCTACATAGGCGCGGGCGGCACCGCCGCTCGATAATTTGGGCGTGCCAGAATCCGCGGTCACACCCTCCGCATCACACGCCATAAAACGCAGTAGGCAAGCAAGCCGCGTCTCTGTAGAATACCGCCGTCGGGATGGCCGGGAGGCACGGGTCCGGCAACGCGCGAACGCGTACGCAACAGGAGGTCAATCATGTCTGAACGGGCAGGGCACCTCAGTCGGCGGCGGTTTCTGAAGACGGCGCTCGGGGCCGGTGTCGCGATGGCGGCGCCGCTGGTCATTCCGGCCGCCGTCCTGGGCAAGGGCGGCATGGTGGCCCCCAGCGAGCAGATTACGCTGGGCGGCATCGGCATCGGCGGCCGGGGTTCGTACGACCTCGGGTGTTTCCTGCAGGAACCCGACGTCCGGTTCCTGGCCGTGTGCGACGTCAAGGCCGCACGCCGCGAGGCCGTCAAGAAAATGGCCGATTCCAAGTACGGCAACCAGGATTGCGCCATGTATAGTGATTTCTACGAGTTGCTGGCCCGTCCCGACATCGACGCCGTGCTGATTGCCACGGGGCCGAACTGGCACGCCACGGCCTCCTGCATCGCGGCCAAGTCCGGCAAGGACGTGTATTGCGAGAAGCCCTGCACGAAGAACATCGTCCAGAGCCTCGAACTGGCCGCCACGTTCAGCCGCACCGGCCGGGTGTTCCAGGGCGGCATGCAGCGTCGGAACCTGCCGCACGTCGCGTACGCGGTCGAGTTGGCCCATCGCGGCAAACTCGGCAAACTCCACACGGTCCACGCCCATCCCGGCGGCATGGGCACCGGAAGCAGCGGATGGGCACCCGAAGAACCCCTGCCGCCCAAGGAACAGGTCGACTGGGACCGGTACCTCGGCCCCGCGGCCTGGCGGCCGTTCAACCGCCGACACCTGGACGGTTTCAACTTCGAGAAGGGCGGCGGACTGGTGGGCGGCGGCGTCCTGGAATGGGGCAGCCATTGCGTCGACCTCTGCCAGTGGGCCAACCAGGCCGACGACACCTTCCCGGTGGAATACGAGCCCCCGGCCAACGGCCAGGCGGTCGCCCATTACGCCAACGGCGTCAGACTGGTGCTGCGCGAGGGAGGGTGGCTTGGCCTGGGCTCGTGCCCCGTTCGCTTCGAGGGAGACGCCGGGTGGGTCGAGACGGGCGACAATGGCGACATGGTGGCCGACCCGCCCACGTTGCTTGCCGCGCGGTTCGCCAAGGTCGGCGGGTACCCCGCCAACAACCACATCCGCGATTTCCTCAACTGCGTCAAGACGCGGGGCCTGCCGCGCGCCAATCATAACGTGACCTGCCACACCCACATTGCCTGCCACGGGGCCGGCATCGCCATCTTCCTCAAACGCAAGGTCACCTTGGACCCCAAGACCACCCTGTTCGTCGGCGACGAAGAGGCGAACCGGCTGCGGTCCGAAGCGCTCCGCGAGCCGTGGCGGCTCTAGTACTACAACGCGACTTGAGGCTCTGCGCGGTGGGTCCCCGTACCCACCGCGCAAGGAACGGCGTTCTCGACCGCGCCAAGGTTTCGCGCGGCGGGTGCGGGGACCCGCCGCGCAAAGTGGCGTTGTCGTACGAGGAGACACGCTGCCCAGGATACCCGTCCCAGGAGAATCGGCCTGACTCGAAGGAGACTAACGGTGCTTAAGATCCGATCGTTCGTCCTGTGTGTCGTGATGGTCGCCGCGGCGGTTTCCGCCATGGCCGCCGGCCAGGCCCGCGCGGCCGAAGACGGCAGGGAAGCCAAGTTAATCGCCATCCTGGTGTCCGACGCCTCGCCGCCCGGCGACAAGGCGATAACCTGTAAGCAGTTGGCCATCTGTGGCACGAAGGCCGCCGTGCCGGCGCTGGCGGCGCTGTTGCCGGACGAGAAGTTGGCGTCGTGGGCGCGGATTGCCCTGGAGGCCATTCCCGACCCGGCCGTCGACGAGGCCCTCCGCCAGGCGGCCGCCAAGTTGCAGGGCAGGCTGCTCATCGGCGTCATCAACTCCATCGGCGTCCGCCGCGACGCCAAGGCGGTCGGCATTCTCGTGCCCCGGCTCAAGGATGCCGACGCCCAGGTGGCGTCGGCCGCGGCCGCGGCCCTGGGCCGCATCGGCGGCGACCCGGCCGTCAAGGCCCTTGAGCCGCTCCTGGCTACGGCCCCGGCACCCGTCCGGTCGGCGGTCGCCGAGGGTTGCGTCCGGTGTGCCGAACGATACCTCGCCGACGGCAAGGCCGCCGAGGCCGTCAAACTCTACGACACGGTCCGCAAGGCCGACGTGCCCAAACAGCGTGTCCTTGAGGCGACCCGCGGGGCGATCCTCGCCCGGGGGACCGCCGGCGTGCCGCTGTTGCTGGAACAGTTGAAGTCGCCCGACAAGGCCCTCTTCGGCATCGGCCTGCGCACGGCCCGCGAACTGCCCGGCACCGAGGCGACCGACGCCCTGGTGGCCGAGATGCGCCAGGCCGCCTCCGACCGGCAGGCCCTCATGCTCCTGGCCCTGGCCGACCGCGGCGACGTCAAGGCGTTGCCCGCGGTGGTTGAGGCGGCCAAGAGCGGTCCCGGCCACGTGCGCACGGCCGCCATGGAGGCCCTGGTACGTTTCGGCAACGCCTCGTGCGTGCCGGTCTTGTTGGATGCCGCCATCGAGGCCGATGCGGAAGTCGCCCAGGCCGCCAAGGTCACGCTGCTGCGGCTGCCCGGTGAGGACGTGGATGCGACCCTCCTGGCCCGCCTGCCGAAAGCCTCCGGCAAGACGCTCCAGGTCGTCATCGAGACGGCCGGCCAGCGGCGGGTCGAGGCCGCCCTGCCGGCCATGGTCCGGGCCGTCGGTGACGCCGACGCCGGTGTCCGCGCCGCTGCCGTCGACGCTATCGGTGCCATCGGCGGCGATGGGCAACTGGCCGACCTCGTCAAGGCGCTCCAGAAGACGGACGATGCGAAGGACCAGGGGAATATCGAGAAGGCCGTCACGGCCATCAGCGCCCGCGGCGGCGCGACAATCGTGCCGCGACTGGCGCCGCTGACCAAGGGCGAGAAGACCGCCCTTCGCGTCATCGGCCTGCATGCGATGGCCTCCGCCGGCGGTCCCGCGGCACTGGCCGCCGTCAAGGCCGCCATCGACGACAAGGACGAGGGCGTTCAGGACGAAGCCGTCCGCACCCTCTGCACCTGGCCGAACCGGTGGCCCAAGGACGCCGACGCCGCCAAAGCGCTCCTGGCCCTGGCCAAGTCGGCCAAGAAGGTGCCGCACCAGGTGCTGGCCCTGCGCGGGTACCTCCAGTACATCCAGGGAGCCAAGGGCGTGGGCGACGCCCAGCGGCTGGCGATGGCCAAGAACGTCCTGCCGCTCATCACGCGACCCGAGGAGAAACGGACGGCCGTTTCGGTCCTGGGCGGCATCCGAAATGCCGGGGCGCTCGAGATCCTGACGACCTATGCGGCAGACGCCTCCGTCGCCGAGGAGGCCTGCTCGGCCATCGTCAACCTCGCCGCCCACAAGGAAGTCCGCGACGCCGCCAAGGAACCGTGCCGGAAGGCCGTCGAGACCGTCCTCGAAAAATCCAAGAACGACGGGACGAAGAAACGGGCCGACGAGATCCTGAAACAACTCAAGTAGCCAAAGGGCCAACTTCAGGCTACAGGCTACAGACTACAGGCGTAGGGTGGGTGGCATGGTCATCCCGAAGGGTGACCATGTGTTCACGCGTTCAACGACTTGCCTGCAAGCCGTACGAAGCGGGTGCCATGCTTTCGCGCCGTTGCGAAAGCATGACGCCCGGCTCATGCGGCCACGCTATCGATGCGGCCGCTGGCGGCATGCCAATCGCCGGAGGAGCCACACCGTGCAGCGCGTGTTCGTCCCTCTTCTGCTTACACTCCTCTGCACCGCGGCAACGGCTTGTGCCCAATCGCCAGTCCCCAACGGATGGGAACCATCCTTCAAGGCGGGCATGATCGATGGGGCCACCGGCCGGCCGATCCGGGGCACCGAGATCGTGCATCTGGTCGCGCACAAGGGCCGATTGTAAGCCGGCAATGGCTACTGGATGGACACGCGCGGAGCAGAAAACACCCCAGGGTCTCAGGTGCTCGTCCTGGATTCACGAAACGGGACCTGGAAGGTTGACCTAGCCCTGGGACCAAAGCATCTACGTGTGACGGCGCTGGAGTCCGTGACCTTCACGACGGACGCCCAGGGCAAGGCACTCGCGGCACCCGTGAACCTGCTGTTGGCGGCTTCCGATATCCAGCGTGGTCGCCGTGAATCCAACATCTGGACGCGCGACGACGATCGCCACACCTGGGTCAAGACGACGCTACAGGCCGACCCGACGTACCGACGCTCGACGCGTGCCCTGGCCGTCCATCGCGATCGGCGAACCGGAGTGGACCGCCTCTTCGTTGCCGCCGGCGCGTTGGGCATCTACAGCGGTGTCTTCGACGCCGACCAACCCGGCAGGATCCGGTGGGACCGAGGGGCCGAACTCGGGCCGGTGACCATCCGCCCGATGTCGTTTGCCGAAGCCAACGGCCGTCTCTATGCCTCGGCAGGCGTCTCGGTCTATCGTCGAACGGACGGGCCGTCTCCGCTCTGGGAAAAGGTCTACTCGGACAACACCCCCGAGCACTGGGAACTTGGCGGAATCCGCGGCCTGACCGCCGTGCGGTCGCCGGACGGAGCCGGCGAGTCGATTCTGTTCTCGCATACAGACCGCATCATCCGCATCGATCCGAACGACGATCACAAGGCGACCGTCGAATTGCAGATCAGGCCACTGCTGCAAAAGAGCTGGGGGACCGCCGTCAGGGGCAGCATCATCGCCGCCTACAGCGACATGATGCCGCTCAAGGATCCCGCCACGGGACGCACGGTGCACATCATGGGCGTCGAGGGCCGTATCGAACGGGGCGGAAGGGACGCGACGTATCGTCCCGACACGTTCTTCGGCTGGTATGCCGGGGGGGCGTACCTGATTCGGCAGGCAGACCGAAGCTATCGGCTGAAGGAAGTCAACGGTCGCTGGGCGCCCGGTAACCCCAAGCTGGTGGCTCCACGAACCTTCGTGGTCTCGCCCTTCCCGGATGACGCCGGCCGGCAGGTCTACGTCGGCGGATTCGACGCGAACTTCTTTCCATCGCTCGACACGGCCTGGGTTTTCCGCGCCTCCATCGAAACCGTGCTCCGCGCCGACCCATGACTACTGCCTCCCGTCTCGATACGCTTTAGTATATATTGAGCCCAGTCCATTCACGCTCAAATCGGCGCGCGAAACGACCGATTCCGGCGCGTTCGAATCAAAAATCGAAAAAAACGATCAAAAGCGGCGCGTTTCCCCTTGCCTATCTTGCCACAACGAGGGCGAATCGGCCTTGGCGCTGTAGAAAACTGGGTTTGGGCCGTCCCAAAGGGCCATTTTGGGGGTCGCGGGGCAAGGGCGTTTTCTTAAAGCGTATAACGGCGGGGGGTACCGGCGGGTTGGCCGCGCGGGGCAAGGCCCGCGGCGACCGGCCCGGGCAGCGGCGGTTTTGGGCGTAACTCGGGGCGGATGGCGGCGTTCAAGCGAAGTGCATGCCACTCGTTTCCGGTCTGATGCGCATCGCCGGCCCGACCTGCTGTAGCGGTAGGGCCTGTCGCGCGCGCCGGAGGGGGGGGTGGCGGAACGGGCCCAGAGCGAGAAGGAGCCCCGGTATGGACGTGTCGGCAGGCCCCGTGACCGAGAAGCCCAGCCAGGCGGTCCTGGAGACCGCGCGCCAGGTGACCGAGGCGTATCGGCAGATGCTGACCCAGATGGGCCGGGTCATCATCGGCCAGCGGGACGTCATGGAACTGATGCTCATGGGGCTCTTCTGCCAGGGCCATTGCATCCTGGAGGGCGTCCCGGGGCTGGCCAAGACGCTCATGATATCGAGCCTCTCGCAACTGCTGTCGCTGGAGTTCGGCCGCATCCAGTTCACGCCCGACCTCATGCCGTCCGACATCACGGGCACCGAGATTCTGGAGGAGGACCAGGCGACGGGCAAGCGGGTCATGCGGTTCGTGCGTGGCCCGATCTTCGCCAACATGGTCCTGGCCGACGAAATCAACCGGACGCCCCCCAAGACCCAGGCCGCGCTGCTCCAGGCCATGCAGGAGTTCCACGTCACGGTGGCCGGCGTCCACCATCAACTCGACATGCCGTTCTTCGTGCTGGGCACGCAGAACCCCATCGAGTCGGAGGGCACGTACCCGCTGCCCGAGGCGGCGCTGGACCGGTTCCTCTTCAAGATCAAGGTCGATTACCCGTCGCTCGACGAGGAGATCGACATCGCCCAGACGACGACGAGCCGGCGGCCGGAAAAACTCGAGGCCGTCCTCGAGCACGCCGACATCCTGCGGATGCAGGAGGTCGTGCGCGACGTCATCGTGGCGCGGCCGGTGGCGTCGTACGCCGTGCGGCTGGTGCGGGCCACGCGGCCTCACGCCGAGGGCAGCCCCGACTTCGTCGGCAACTACGTGACCTGGGGCGCCGGGCCGCGCGCCTGCCAGGCGCTGCTGCTGGGCGGCAAGGCCAAGGCCCTGCTCGACGGACGGCCGCACGTGGCCATCGACGACATCCGCTTCGTCGCCAAGCCGGCGCTTCGCCACCGCCTGGTGACCAACTTCACGGCCGAGAGCGAAAACGTCAGCACCGACGACCTCATCGAGAAACTGCTCGAAGAAATCCCCGAAGCGGTGTGACGGCCCGCCGTGGGGGTCGGGAGCGCCAAGAGCCGGTCGGGTTACGATGGCCAAAAGCGATTTCATCGATCCGAAGGGACTGGCGCGGATCCTGCGCCTCGAGTTGGTCGCTCGCGACGCCGTCGAGGGGTTCCTGTCCGGCCGCCACCCCAGCCCTTACCACGGGTCGAGCGTCGAATACGCCGACCACCGTCCGTACTCCATGGGCGACGAACTCCGGTCCCTCGACTGGAAACTCCTCGCCAAGACCGACAAGTATTACGTCAAACTCTTCGAGGACCAGACCAACCTGCGGTGCACCATCCTGCTCGACGTCTCGCGCAGCATGGAGTTCGGCGCCGACAACCGCATGACCAAACTGGTCTACGGGGCCCACCTGGCGGCGGCGCTGGGGTACCTGATGCTGCGCCAGAACGACGCGGTGGGGCTGGCGATGTTCGACAACCGGTTGCGGCAGTACCTGCCGGCCCGCTCGACGGCCAGCCACTTCCGCCTCATGGTCGACATGCTCGAGACGGCCCAGGGCCACGCCGAGAGCCGCATGGGCCCCGTCATGCATGAACTGGCGAGCCGGCTGAAGCGTCGCGGCCTCATCATCCTCATCAGCGACCTGCTCGACGACCCGCCCGCCCTGTTCGACGCCCTGAGCCATTTCCGCTACCGCCAGCACGAGGTCATCGTCTTCCACGTCATGGACCCGCACGAACTCAGTTTCCCGTACGAGCGCCTGGCGCGCTTTAAGGACATGGAAGGCGTGGGCATGATCGTCGCCAACCCCGACAGCGTCCGCCGGCGGTACCTGGAGCGCCTGGAGGCGTTCCTGGGGGAGGTCAAACGCCGGTGCTTCGAACGCGACGTCACCTACGAACTGGCTACCACCGATACGCCGTGGGACCGGATGCTCGGGGCCTACCTTGAGCGGCGCGGCCGGCTGACCTGATGCACGCGGGGCCCTGGCATGGTTAATCCGTTACTGCTCCTGTTCCTGCCACTGGCCCTCGTGCCGATTCTGCTGCACCTGCTGACGCGGCACCGGCTGCACACGATCGAGCTGAGCACGTTCCGGTTCCTGATGGACAGTTACGTGCAGCAGCGTCGCCGTCTGCGGTTGCTGGAATTTCTGGTCATGCTGCTGCGGTTCGGGTTTGTCGCCCTGATTATTCTGACGCTGGCCCGTCCGGTGGTCCAGCGGTTCGCGTTTCTGGGCGGCGGCGGCACGGGGCGCGACGTGGCCATCGTCCTCGACGCCTCGCCGTCCATGGCCCTGCGGAGCGGCGGGACGACCAGCCTGGAACGGGCCCGGGCCGCCGCCGAGACCATCGTCGGCCTGCTCGGGTCCGAGGACCACGTCAAGGTCATCCGTGCCGGCAGCCGGCCCGAGGTCCTCGCCGAAGGTTTCGCCGGCCGCGCCGACCGCATCGTCCAACTCCTGGGCGAGGTGACCACCGACGCCGGCGGGGCCGACCTGCCCGCGGCCCTCGAAGAGGTCTTCGCCGCGGCGCCCCACGGCGCACGCGTCATCTACCTGCTGAGCGACGGCATGAGACGCACCTGGGCCGACCTGGCCGACCACGCGGTCCTCGAGAAACTCGATGCCCACACGCCCGTGGTCGTCATGAACCTGGGGCCGGCCGAACCCGTCGCCAACGTCGCCGTCGTCGGCGATGCCCCGTACACCGACCGCGCCGTCAAGGGCCTGCCCGTGCTCCTGCGGGCCACCCTCGTCAACAGTTCGGCCCGCGAGGCCACCGACACCGTCCTGTCGGTCCTCCTGGACGATGAACTCGTCAGCCAGGTCAACGTGTCGCTTCAGCCGGGCCAGCGCGTAACGCGGTCGCTGAGCATCACGCCGCGACACGCCGGCATGATCCGCGGACGCTTCGAGGTGCCCGCCGACGCGTTTCCCGACGACGACACCTTCCTGTTCTGCCTCAACGTGGCCGAGAAGCTGAGCGTGCTGGTCGTCACCGGCCCGCCGGGCGCCACCAGCGAGGAGCGGCCCGACCTGTACCTGAAGGCGGCCCTGGCGTCGCCCCGCCGGGCGCGGTCGGGCGTGGCGACCGAGGAGAAACGGTTGGCCGAGGCCCTCGACGTCACCGCCGTGGGGCACGCCCAGTTGACCGACGCCATGGTCGCCGCCGCCGACGCGATCGTGCTGGCCGACGTCCCTCTGGATGCGGCGCGCGGCCGGATGATCCGGCGGTACGTCGAGGCCGGCGGGGGCGTCTTCGTCCTGCTCGGCCCGCACGTCAACCCCGACGACTACGCCAAGCACCTCTTCGCCGACGGCCAGGCGGCCCCCGCATCCGTCACGCTGGCCGCGCCCACCGGCGACGTCCAGGACGAGTCGGCCTTCAAGCCCGTCGTGGGGCTGGACCTCACCCATCCGGTTCTGAGCGCGTTCGCCTCCGACGACGTGGACTACTTCGCCACGGTCCGGCTGTACCGGTACTTCCCCCTGGGGTTGCCCGCGCCCAAGGCGCCTGCCGCCGCGGGGCAGGGCGAGGGCGACGCGCCGGCCGTCTCCGCGCCGGCAACGAGCGTGCTGATGCGCCTGGCCGACCGGACGCCCGTCCTCGTCGAGACGGCCATCGGCGAGGGGCGGATGCTCGTGGCGGGTTTCGCCGCCACACCCGACTGGTCGAACTTCCCCCTGAAACCCGAGTTCGTCCCCATCCTGCTCCGCGGCGTGGCCTACCTTCAGAGACCCTCCAATGCGATGGCCCCCGGGGCCGTGGCGCCCGGCCAGCCGGCCACCATTCGGATGACCGACCAGTGGCCCCGCGCGCAGGCCGAGGTGATGGACCCGGCGGGCAAGCCGCACCCGGTCGAGTTGCAGCGGTCCGGGCGGCACCTCGTCGGCGCCATGGTCGACACCCGCCGAAAGGGCTACTACCGGTTCGAGGTCCTGCCGCGCGCCAAAGGCGCGCCCGAACGCGTGGACCTGGGTTTCGCCGTCAACCTGGCCGACGAACAGGCCGACTTCACGGCCCTGGGCGAACGCGAGATCCGCGCCCTGCTGCCCCAGGCCGCGTCGCTGACCTACGTCCAGGGGTCGCCGCGCGACCCCATCCTGACCGACCAGTTGACGCACAAACGCGAGATCTGGCGGACGCTCATCTGGGCGACGTTCCTGGTCATGGGCGTCGAGTTTCTGATGGCCACCTTCCGCCCGCAGCGTCGGCCGGTCGGGGGGGCCGACCTGCCCCTGACGGCGACCCAGCGCGCCCGGCGGTGGGTCGTCTCAATCGGCCGGGCCCTGGACCTGGCCCGGGACTCCAAGACCGCGGGAAAACGATGAACCCGACCGTGCGCGAACAATCCGACCGCCTCGAACTCGAGGTCGCCCGGACCCGCCGCCGCCTCCGCCGCAACGCCGTCCTGGCGGGGTTCGCCCTGGTGGTCGTCGCCGCGGTGGGCTGGCTGACCCTGGCGGCCGGTTTCGACATGCTCGTGCCGATGCCCGTGGCGCTGCGCGTCGTGGCGTGGGCCGTCCTCTGGTTGCTGGCGCTCGGCGGTGTGGCGGCGGTCATGGTCTGGCCGGCCGTCCGCCCGATGCGCCTGGAGACCGTTGCGTTTCGCATGGAACGGGCCCTGGGCGGCATGTACAACCGCCTGGTGTCCGTGCTCGACCTGCGCCGCGGCACCGCCAAGACGACCGAGCGCAGCGGCCCCTTCGTGGAACGCCTCATCGAGCAGACCGCCCAGCGCATGGCCGATTACCGTCTCGACCAGGTCGCCCAGCCCAAGCCGGTGCTCCGGGCCGTGCTCGTGGCCGCGCTGGCGGTCGTCGTCGCCATGGCGATGGGGCTGGCGCTCGATGCGCGGATGTCGGCCGCGGTACGCCGGGTGCTGATGCCCACGCGGCCCATTCCGCCCGTCACGTCGGTCCGCCTCCAGGTGCACCCGGGCGACACGTCCGTCCTGCACGGTCAACCCCTGCGCCTGTGGGCCACGGTGGAAGGCGGCCGGGTGGACGGTCTGACGCTTCGCATGCGGCCGGACGACGGCGACTGGATCAACTATCCGATGCGCCGCCAGGACGATGGCACGTTCGACTTCACCCTGAGCGCCGTCAACAACTCCTACGAGTACCACGTGCTGGGCGGCGGGACGTGGACCGAATCGAGGCGCATCACGATGGTCCGCCGGCCCATCGTCGAGCGCCTCGCCGCCGAGGTCCACCTGCCCGCGTACATGGGCCTGCCCGAACCGCGGCCCGTGGACGAGCACGCCGACCAGATTAGCGCGCCCGTCGGATCGGCCATCCGCCTGGAAGCGACCGTCACCGGCGACGTGGCCGACGGCACCGTCCACCTCTTCGAGGCGGCCGTGCAGGAGACCGACCAGACCGAAAGCCGCGAGACGATCTGGTTCGACGACGAGGTGCCCCCCGACGCCGAGCGCTCCGGCACCTGGCGGTGGGTCAACGACCCCGTCTACGGCGGCAGCCGGGCCCACACGTTCGGGTGGGATCGCCGGCCGTACGGCTTCACCACGCGGCTCAGCCGCCTGGCCGTCGCGCCGGGCGAGTCGCTGTTCTTCTACGTCCGCATCGACCCGAAGGACCCCCCCGGCCGCCTCACCGTCCGCGTGACGGCCGGCGGCACGACCCACCCGCTGGCCTGGGACTCGCCCGGCGCGCCGCTCGCCGACGCCGAGAAGAAGGGCCTCCGGTACATAGGTCACCTGCCCGAGGCCGGCGCGTGGCAGCGGCTGGAGGTGCCCATCGAGAAGGTCCTTGGCGCCAAACCGCCCGGCCCGGTCGACCTGGACGGCATGGCGTTCGAAATCGACCGGGGCGTCGTCACGTTCGACCGCGCCGGATCGGTGCGGTACGTCACGCAGTCGCGCCCGCAGACGCAGCTGAAGCGCGTGGCCGACCTGCCCATGACCCGCGACGCCGCCAGCGGCCTATGGGTGGCCCGCGTCCCCGTCGAGGCCGACCGGCACCTGACGGTCGAGTTCCGCAACAGCCTCGGTCACCCGAGCGCCGCGATGAAGGCCATCCCCGTGGTGGCCACGAAAGACCAGCCGCCCACCGTCCTGGTCGAGCGGCCCGGCAAGAGCCTGACGGTGCCCGACCCGCAGCCCGTGCCGCTCATGGTCCGCGTCTTCGACGATTACGGCGTGGCCGACGTCTCCATCCAGGTGGCCCCGCGGGCCGACGCCTTCGAGGAAGGCCGCGTCCTGGCCACGTACGACAAGCCCGAGACCAATCGCCTGGTCATGGCCGCCCTCGACACCCGGGCGCTGAAGCTGGGGCCCGGCCAGTCGGTCTACTATCGCCTGCTGGCGCGCGACCGCAAGGGCCAGCAGGTGGCCAGCGAACCGTATCGCCTCGGCCTGGCCGAGCCCAAGGGCGACAACGCCGACGGCCCGGTGGCCGCGGGCCTCGCCACGAGCGGCCTGCTCGACGGCATCGGCGAGATGATCGACGCCCTCGACGGCCTCGGAGTCACCGCCCGCCGGGTCCTCGGCGACGGCCTCAAGGGCATCGAGGTCCGGCGCGACGAGGCGGGCGCCGCCGTCCTCCTCACGCCGTTCGGGGCGCCGTTGACCTCCGAGCAGATTCGCAAGGTCCTCGACCGCTGGAACGAGGCGATGACCGACCGGCAACGCGACCGCCTCCTCGAACTTCACCGGCAGACCCAGGAGCAGCGCCAGAAGGTCCTCGCCCTGTCGCTGGGTTTCGAGAAGGCCGCCGGCGAGGCCGACCAGTCGTTCTACCAGTTGCCGGTCGAGGCCGAGGCCCTCCGCGCCATGGCCGAGCGGGCCCGCCAACTGGCCGATATGCTGCCCCCGCCCTTCGAGGGCGGCCGGGTCGACGAAGACGTCCTCGCCCGCCTCGCGGCCCTCCAGAAACTGACCGCCGACCAGCAGAACGAGTTGGCCGACCTCCAGCGCCAGTTCGAGCAACTCCTGGCCGCGCGCGAGACCCTGGCCGACTCGCCCACCGCCGCTCACGAACAGTACGCCGCCCTCATGGCCCAACTGCGTGGCCAGCAGATGATGCACCAGATGGGCGGCCTGCGCGATTTCCTCCAGACCCAGCAGCAGCAACTCCGCGAGATGCGCCTCCAGGTGGCCGGTCTCCGCCAGGAGGCCGAATCGGCCGGCCCCGACGCCCTCGACACCCTCTCCGCCAAGCAGCAGGAACTCGACCCGGAGGCCCTCGAACTCGTCCGCCGCGCCCAGCAACTCCTCCGCGACCGCCTCGCCCGGATGCAGCAGGACCGCGACATCCTGCCGCCGCCTCCCTGGATTCCGCCCGGCCGGCGCGAACAGGCCCAGCCCCTGGAGGCCGACACCCCCGAGGAAGACACCCCGGGCGAATCGCAAGGGCCCGACCTCGACGCCATCCGCCGGCACCTCGAAGACCTCGAAGCCGTGGGCGACCAGCCCTGGTGGGACCGGCCCGTCGACGTCCCACTCACCCCCTTCACCCTCGAGGCCAACGACCGGTTCGACGGCCGCAGCCGGCCCACCGATCGGCCCGACCCGCGCCTGGCCCGCGGCGGGTACACCCCGCGCCAGATGCTCATGCAGCACCAGGACCAACTGGTCCAGGCCCTGACGGCCAACAGCAACCGCATGGCCGGCACCCAGGACCAACTCAGCCAGGTCATGTCGCAACTGGACCAGGCCATGAGCCAACTGGGCGGGCCGATGCAGCAGATCTCCGGCATGCCCATGTCGGCCGAGGCCATGCAGCAACTCCAGCAGACACTCGGGTCGCGGGCCATGCAGCAGATGACGGCCATGCTCTCGAGCGCCGCCATGCAGGCCGCGATGATGCGGGCGGGCAGCCAAAGCCCCCTGATGTGGTCGTCGCTGCCGGCCGATCCGCAGGGGCGGACCCGGCTCGCCCGGCCGGGGATGGTCCTGAACGTGGACCTCGGCGACGTGGACGGTGCCGCCGACCAGGGCGCCACGTTCTATCGCCTGCCGCCGAAGCTCCGCCAACCGCTCGTCGAAGGCATGCAGGAACGCGGGCCCGAGGCGTACCAGCCGCTCATCGACGCGTACTACCGGCAACTGAGCGAGGACGTCGAGGCGTCCGGCGCCCCGGCCGCCAAGCCTCCGGCGGCCCCCGCGCCGGCGCCAAAACCGCCGACACCGAAACCGCCGCCCGCGCCGGCGCCGAAGACGGAACCGCCGAAGCCACCGGCACCACCCCCCGCACCGCCGCCCGCGGCCGATGCCGGGGGAGGGAAGGCGGCGCCATGATCGGTTGGTTGCTCAAGATGGTGGGCGTCAGCGACACACTCACCGCCCGTCTGGGCGAGGTCGAGTGGTCGTTTGCCCGGCCGTGGCTGTTCTGGATCGGCCTCGTCCTGCTCGTGCCCATCGCGGTGGCCATCGTGCTGCGCCATCGGCGGAGCCTCTCGCACGTGGCGCCGTCGCTGCGGGCGCTATTGTCGGCCTGCCGCATCGGCATCCTGCTCCTGCTGGTCATCGTGCTGGGGGGGCCGTACGTGCGGCTGGAGGAACCGGTGACGCAGAAGCCGGTGCTGGCGTGGGCCGTCGACGAGTCGGCGAGCATGGACCTGCCCGTCGGTCCGTACGACGGGCCGCACCTGGCCGACCTGGCGGTGGCGGCGGGTATGGTGGCCCGGCCGGCCGACGGATCGCCGCCCAAGGTCGATGCCAAGGTCCGCCGCGACATCGTCAACCTGAGCCGGGCCGAACTGCTCCAGCGGGTGCTCGCGCACCAGAAGGACGGCCTCATCGATCCGCTCCGGGAACGGTTTGACGTGCGGCCGCTGCGGTTCGCGCGGCGGGTGGCCTCCGGCGCGCCCGAGGCCGGCGAGAAGGCGGCCGGCAAGGACGCCGGGCGCGACACCGACCGCGGCGACACCGACCTGGGCGGCGCCCTGGAGGGCGCCATCGCCGACGCCGCCGGCCGGCGTCTGGCGGGTATCGTCCTGTTGACCGACGGCCGGGCCACGACGGGGCCGGACCCGGTCCGCGTCATCCGGCGGCACCAGGCCGTCTCGGCCGACACCGGCGGGGCGCCGGTGTGGGCGATACCGGTGGGCAGCCCGACGCCGCCCATCGACGTCGCCATCCTCGACGCCCTGGCCCCGGTCCAGGTGGCCCGCCAGGACACGGCGGTCGTCATCGCGACGATCGGCAGTCACGGTCTCGACGGCCGGCGGGTGGTCGTGCGGCTGCTCGAAGGCGACAAGGAACTCGACAAGGGCGAGGTGGTCCTGGCCGGCGGCCAGCGCCAGCAGGTGCAACTCAACTTCACGGCCGACCAGCCGGGCACCCGCCTGCTGACCGTCGAGGCGGTGCCCCAGGCCGAGGAACAGGTCCAGGCCAACAACCGTTTCGGCGTGGCCATCGAGGTGGATGAGCAGCGATGGAAGGTGCTGTACCTGGAGGGGTACCCGCGGTGGGATTTCCGCTTTCTCGACCACGCCCTGCGCCGCGACCACGGGCTGGACGTGACCCTGGTGATGGAGGCCCGCCTGCGGGGCGATGGTGTGCCGGCGGCCGACCTGCCGAAGGCGGCCCGGCTGCCGGAGGACGCCGCCGGCCTGGCCGAGTACAACGTCGTCATCCTGGGCGACGTGACGCCGGCGCTCCTGCCGCTGCGCATCCAGGAACAACTCGCCAAGGCCGTCGAGGAAGACGGGCTGGGGCTGGTCGTGCAGGCCGGTCCGGTGGGTATGCCGCACGCCTTCGCCGACGGGCCGCTGGGGCGGCTGTTGCCGGTGCGGATCGAGACCGGCGACGGCGTCCGGAACGGCGACCGGCCGGGCATCGAGCCGCCGGCGTTCGACCGGTTCCAGATGGTCGTGACGGCGGGCGGGTCGATTCATCCGGCGCTCAGGCTGTACGACAGCGCGTCGCGGAACCGTGGCGTCTGGAGCCGCATGCCGCCGTTCTACTGGGCGGCCGCGGCCACCGAGGCGGCCCCCGGGGCGACGGTCCTGGCCCAGGTCAAGACCGTCAACGTCGAGCGGCCGCTGCTGGCCGAGCACTTCGCCGGGGCGGGACGCGTTCTGTTCATCGGCACCGACGCCACGTACCGTTGGCGGCGGAACATCGGCGACCACCTGTTCTACCGGTTCTGGGGCCAGGCGTTGCGGCACGTGGCCCGGGCCAAGCACCGGAGCAGCGAGGCGACGTGGATGGAGGTGCACCCGGCCCGCGTCGAGGTGGGCGAAAACGTGTCCATCGAGGTCCACGCCGTGACCGCCGACGGCCGGCCGCTGGACCGGTCGCGCATCGAGGCCCGCGTGGTCTGGGGCGAATCGACCCAGACGGTGGTCCTGGAGCGGGCCGCCCAGGCCGGTCATTTCTGCGGCCTGTGGCCCGCGCGGGCCGTCGGCGAGTACCAGGTGGCCTACACCGACGACGGCGGCACGACCGTCACGGCGGGCCTCCGCGTGGCCGAGTCGGGACGGGAACTCGTGCGGCCCGACGTCGACCGCGACACCCTCGGCACGCTGGCGGAACTCAGCGGCGGCGACCTGATTGAACTGGAGTCCATCGAGCAACTGGCCACGAAACTCACGGGCGAACCCGTTACCATCCACCGGGCCCACGAGGAGGAACTCTGGGACAACTGGGTCATGCTCGTGTTGCTGGTTATGCTGTATTGCACGGACGTCTTCGCCCGCCGCATGTCGGGGCTGGCGTAGGCGGCGGCCGGGCCGGGGCGCGGCCGATCGGTTCGGAACTGCGGCCGGCAGGGGGTGTTCAACCGGAACGAAGGGCACGTGAGGCGTACGGGCCCGAGAGGGGACGTGATGTCATCTGAGAGCCGGCAGGCCGATGATCGCCCGAGGCGGGCGGCGGGCAGGCTGGCGACTGCGCTGCTGGGCGCGATGCTGGTCGCCGCTCTGGCCGCCGGGCCGGTCCGGGGTCAGCCGGCGGCCGAGGACCTGCTGCCCGATCCGCAGGAGATGGCCCGCGTCGAGGCGTCGGTCGACCGGGCCATCGAGTACCTCCAGCAGCAACAGCGGCCCAACGGGTCGTGGCCGTGCGCCCTGGGCTCGAACAACGGCGTCAACGCGATCTGCCTGCTCGCGTTCCTCGGGCGGGGGCACGTGCCGGGACGCGGGCCGTACCGCGACGTGGTGGACCGGGGGGTCAACTACCTCCTGGCGACGCAACAGCCCAACGGCCTGTATATGTCGCCCAACCCGTCGAACGGTCCGATGTACGAGCACGCCCTGGCCACGCTGGCCCTGACCGAGGCCCATGGGTTCATTCCGTCGCTCGCGATGCGCAGCAGCGTGCGCAAGGCCGTGGACCTCATCATCAAGAGCCAGTCGCCGCTGGGCGGTTGGCGTTACCAGCCGGTGCCGGCGGACGCCGACCTCAGCGTGACGGTCATGCAGATCGTGGCGTTGCGGGCGGCGATGAACGCCCGGCTGGACGTGCCGAAGGAGACGATCGAGAACGCCCTGAAGTACGTCCGCGCCTGTGCGTCGCCGGCCGGCGGGTTCGGCTATCAGCCCGGCGGTCCGCCGGCCCCGGCCCGGACGGCGGCCGGGCTGCTCAGCATGCAGTTGCTGGGTGCCTTCGACGACCGGGCTGTGGCCCAGGGGCTCGACTTCCTGGCCAAGGCGAACTGCGAGCCCGGCATCGCGTACTTCTGGTAC
Organism: Phycisphaerae bacterium; assembly: GCA_035528235.1. GTDB lineage: Bacteria > Planctomycetota > Phycisphaerae > FEN-1346 > FEN-1346 > DATKZB01. The sequence continues at coordinate 3,929 of DATKZB010000357.1, read as the reverse complement.
ATGACGTATTACGCCATGCAGGCCCACTTCCAGGCCGGGGGCAGTCGCTGGGCTAACTGGCATCCGAAGGTGCGGCGGACCCTTCTGGAGAACCAGCAGCCCGACGGCAGTTGGCTCGGCTACGTGGAGGAGACGTACAACGGGCCGGCGCGGTGCTACTCCACAGGCCTCGCGGCCATGGCCCTGGAGGTCTACATGCACTATTTGCCGGCGTATCAGCGATAGCGAGGCGACTGGTGACGATGTACGGACCGACAGCCCGTTCCGGTCGCAGGCGACTCGTGCTGGCCGCGCTGGCGGCGGTGCTGGTGCCGGCGGCGGCGCGAGCCGGCGGCATCCGCGCGGTGGTTGAGGCGACGGACCCGATCAAACGGGTGTGGGCCGTCCAGCGCAGCGTCCAGCGCCTCAAGGACAGCCAGGGAAAGGTCCACGACATCGGCCTGTATGGCCGGCTGCACGAAGGCAAGGTCGACGGGAACCGGATTGCCATCGAGGGCTTGCCGGTGCCCGGCCGGTACGACCTCCAGTTGGAGACGGCGTCCGGCGGCACCGTCGCGGGGTGGGACGCCACGGTGCCCGAGAGCGATTACGAGGGCGACCCGCCGCTGGATGAGGCGTCGCGCAAGGCCATCTTCGCGAAACTGGGCAACAAGCAGTTCAGCGCGTTCGCCGACGACATGTGGGTGCTCGACGTCCGGGGCAACATCCAGCATGCCGCGCTGCTGGTGATGACACTGCGGATGCGACCGTTCGTGGGCGGCGGATACAAGGAGGGGGAGTGGGTCTGGCGCATCGACCGATGGCACTGGGAGAACCCCGACGAGCACACCTGGGTACCGTACCAGGAACGCCCGTACTACGCCCTGATCCGCGAACGCCTCTACGAGAAACAGTACCGCGACAAGCGGGTCTGCTACGCCCGGCACCTCGGGGGAATAGCGTTGACCAAAGACCGGCCGGAGGCTAACTTGAACACCGTCAAGATACCAACTCCTGTCGCCGGAATCGTTGCGGTAAACCCGGACGGCTCGCGCATCGGCCCCGTCGTGCTCAAGGGGTCCCGGAACGCGAGCGGGCCGGATCAACCCAAGGCCGCCGAGTCCAAGGGCGGCCAATCGGAAGGAGGCCGGTAATGGACTCCACGCGCAGGCACAGCGTACGGGATGGCGGGCTCTGGGTGATAGCGGGCCTGTTGGCGGCGATGCTCATGGGGTCTGTCGCGGCCGGGGCCGAGCGCCAGTTGGGGACGATCGGGCCGCCGCCCAAGCAGGACCCGCAGCGCCAGACCGCGGCCGAAGGTATGCCGCCGCTGCCGTTGCCGGCCGTGCCGCTGAGGCGGTCCGAGCCCAAGCAGGAACCCTCGCCGCCGTTGTTCGTCGCCAAACTGGCGTACGGCACCGTGCAGGATTACACGCCCAACCCGGGCGACGTCGACAGCCTGCTCCGCCGCGTCCGCCAGCAACTCGACGCCTGGTACGGCCACACGATCCTGTCTCTCGACGAGTTGGTGGCCATGTACAAGGCGAACAAGAAGTGCGAGATTCCGCTGCTGTACGTCACGGGGTACGAGCCGTTTACGCTGAGTGCCGAGCAGCGTCATGCCCTGCGGGAATACATTCTCGACGGCGGGACGCTGCTGGGCGATGCGGCGCTGGGCAGCCCGGAGTTCGCCGCCTCGTTCAAGGCCGAGGTGGCGTCGATGTTCCCGAAGCGTAAGTTCGACGTCCTGCAACTCGACCACCCGGTCTTCCGCGGGTACTACCCGTACCAGAACGTCAACTACTTCAAGATCGTGGACGGGGCGCGGAGCAAGTTCGAGAGTCCGCCCCAGATGCTCGGCCTGAACGTGGCGGCGCGGACCGCCGTCCTGCTGAGCCCGTACGACATGACGTGCGGCTGGGACGAGTTTTTCGCGCCGCCGGCGCCGCGCCGGGGCAACGCCAAGCCGCAGGCCACGATGGCGCTGATGCCCGCCGATGCCATCCGGATGGGCATCAACCTGGTGGCGTACGTCTCGGCCGAACGCAACTTCGCCAAGACCCAGGCCAACACCCGCAAGATTGAGGGCACCCAGCCCGAGCGCCGGGCCGCGCTGCAACTGGGCCTCCTGCGCCACCAGGGCGACTGGAACCCCGACCCGAACAGCCTGTACCAACTCATCCGCCTCGCCGCCATGCGGACCAGTATCCCGGTGGCGTACGACGTGAAACCCGTCGATGCCGACGTCGCCCAACTGGCCGAGACGCCCGTCGTCATCATGACCGGCATGGGCGAGCCCGGCCTGACCGACGTCCAGGTGGAGGCCCTTCAGCGGCACCTGCGGGCGGGCGGGTTCCTGTTCATCAACAACACGTCCGGCTACGCCAAGTTCGACCGCGAGGCCCGGGCGCTCATCGCCAGGCTGCTGCCCGACCGGCCGCTGAAGCCCGTGCCGGCCGACCACGGTCTGTATCACTCGCTCTACGATATCGAAAAAGTGAGCGGCGCGGGGACCCACCGCCAGCGTCAGGTCGACCTGGAGGCCGTTTTCGTGGGCGATCGGGCGGCGGTCGTCTACTCGCCCACCGATGCCCTCGGCATGCTCAAGGGCGTCCACGACCCCTATGCGAACGCCTTGGACGCCGTCTCGGCCCGCCGGCTGGCCGTGAACGTCCTGTGCTATGCCGTCCAGCAGTGACCGGTGACGTCGGGCGCGATACGTGCCGCGCGGTGGGTCCCCCGACCTGCTGCGCAAGAGCCGTAGTGCTCTGTTACAACTCAAGTAGAGGCTAGCCGGGTGGCATGCCCACGCCGCCTTGAGCATTTTGCATCGTGAATCGCAACCGGGCGCCGGAGCATGACTTGTAGCGCGGGGGTTTACCCCCCGCGCCACATGTCCTAAGCCCCACGACCGCGGGGGATAAACCCCCGCGCTACAGCGGTGGATGCAAAATGCTCGCCTTTGCGTGGGCATGCATGCCCGCGGAACGGATGCCGCGGGCATGCCACCCATCAATTGGCGAGTCACGGAGCCGTAGTGTGAATACGCAATCTTAGAACGCTCTAGTCAGGGAGAACTGTATGGCTCAACTCGGGAAATCGGGCGGCTCGGCCAAGACCGCAGACATCGACGTGGAGGCCCTCCAGCGTCTCGGCCAGGCGCGGCAGGCGCTCCGCGACGAGATACGCAAGGTCATCATCGGCCAGGAGCGGGTCATCGACGACCTCCTGACCGCCATCTTCGCGCGGGGGCACTGCCTGATGGTGGGCGTGCCGGGTCTGGCCAAGACGCTCATGGTCCAGACCATTGCGCGGGCGATCGACCTGGAGTTCAACCGCATCCAGTTCACGCCCGACCTCATGCCGGCCGACATCACCGGCACCGAGGTCATCGAGCAGGACCGCGCGACCGGCGAGCGCGTCTTCCGGTTCGTCCAGGGCCCCGTCTTCGCCAACATCCTGCTGGCCGACGAGATCAACCGCACGCCGCCCAAGACCCAGGCCGCGCTGCTTCAGTCCATGCAGGAACGCCAGGTCACGAGCGGCGGCAAGACCTACGACCTGCCCAAGCCGTTCTTCGTCCTGGCCACCCAGAACCCCATTGAGCAGGAAGGCACGTACCCGTTGCCCGAGGCCCAACTCGACCGCTTCATGTTCATGCTCAAGGTGGGGTACCCGGCGCCTCACGAGGAACTGGCCATCGTCAAGTCGAACCCCATCGACACCGAGCCCCCCATGAAGAAGGTGCTGACGGGCCCCGACATCCTGGCCCTCCAGCAGATCATCCGGCAGGTGCCCGTCTCAGACCACGTGGCCCTGTACTGCCTGAAACTGGGCCGGTCCACCCGGCCCGACGACCCGCTGGCGCCCGACTTCATCAAGGAACAGGTGACGTGGGGCATCGGTCCTCGCGGCATCCAGTACCTGGTGCTGGCGGCCAAGGCGCGGGC
>DATKZB010000356.1:0-23121 GCA_035528235.1 Phycisphaerae bacterium | reverse complement strand
TGGGAAGGCCGCCGCGCGACAAGTAGGCTTGTGGGACTAAGCCTGGTCGCATCCCGGCCACCGGACCCCCAGGTCGTGCGCGATGCCCAGCCGGTCGAGCACCTTGGCGACGACGAAATCGACCACGTCGCTCACCGACTGCGGATGGTGGTAGAACCCCGGCATGGCCGGCATCACAACCGCCCCGGCCGCGGCCAGGCGCGACATGTTCCCCAGGTCGATCGCCGTGACGGGCATCTCGCGCGGAACGACCACCAGGGGCCGGCCTTCCTTGAGGGCCACCTGCCCGGCACGCTGCGCCAGGTTCAGCGCCAGGCCCTGGGCCAGCGCCGCCAGCGTGTTCATGGAGCACGGGACGATGACCGTGGCCTCGGCGCCGAACGAGCCCGACGCCGGCGGGGCGCTCAGCCGCTCGGCCGGCCAGTACGTGACGCGGTCGAGGACCTCGCGCGGCCAGAGGCTGGCCAGGTCGGGGGCCTCCGGCGGGCCCGTCAGGCCGGCCTCGTCGGCCAGCACCAGCCGGCCGGCGGCCGTCACGACGAGGTGGATGCGGCGTCCGGCCCGGGCGGCACACTCGACCAGCCGCACGGCGTACGGCGTGCCGGACGCGCCGGTGATGCCGACGACCAGCGTGCCGCCGCCGGGGCCGGGGGCCTCAGCGCTCGGGGTCGGGCGTCCGGAGTTGGGCCTGGACATAAACGAGTTCCTTCTCGACACGGTCGGCCAGCAGGGCCACGTACGGGTCGCCGGGCTGGCGTTGCTTGCGGGCGAGCAGTTCCTTCTGGGCCAGGGCGAGGTGTTTCTGGGCCTCGCGCGTGGCGCCGGGGTCGGAGGCGGCCTGGGCGATGAGGTCCTGGGCGGCCTTCAGGTGGGCGAGCATCGCCCCGTCGGTGCCGGGCCACGCCGTGGCCGCGGCAACGAGCGCCTCGACGCGTTTGGCGTCGTCGGCCTCGAACAGGGCCAGGTCGTACGCCACGTTGTCGGCCAGGGCGCCCTTCGGGTCGGCGTCGCGGGCGGCCAGCAGGGCCTCGTGGTACGGGTTGGTGCCCTTGAGGCCGAGGGCGACGAAGTACAGGGCCAGGGCGCGGCTGTTCTCCTGGGTGTCTTTACGATTGTCGGCCAGGATGGCCAGGTGCGTGAGGACGTTCTGGCGGACGGCGGCCAGGTAATGGGCCTGCTCTTTGGCCTGCAGGTCGGGCCCGATGGAGAACAGGTCCCACAGGACCGTGAAGTCGGCCAGGGGATCCTCGGCCGGCGGCCCGGCCGATTGAGTCCGGGCCAGTGCCTCGCCGTAGAGTTGCGTGGCCTGCTCGAAGAGTCCCTGCCTGGCGGCGGCATCGGCCAGGTGGAGCCGGGCCTCGGCCGCCCACGGGCCTTCGGGGTGCCGCTTCAGGATCTCGTGCCAGGTGTCCTGGGCCGATTGGGCCGCCGCGGCCGGGGCGGCGCTCGGCGAGGGCGTCTCGAGTTTCCTGGCCAGGCGGGCCCGGACCTGGTCGGCACGCGGGCTGTCCGGATGCCGGCGCAGAAACTCCAGCAGCCGCGACGTCTCCGACCCGCCGTCGCGCGGCCAGGGCGCGGCGGGGGTGCCTTCGGCCAGAACCATGCCGTAACGGACCTCGTCGATGCCGACCAGCGCCAGCAGCGCCAGAACCGGTGCGGCCGTCAGGACGGTCACCAGCACGCCCGGCCACCGGATGTGCCAGCGGTCGACCCGGCCGATGCCGACGACCACCGCGCACGTCGCCGCGGCCACCACCACCGCCGTGATGGGCGGCACGTAAGCCAGGCCGCGAAGGGCAGGGGGCAACGTCCGACCGGCCTCCGCCAGCGGCGCCATGTCCGCCAGGGCGGGGCTCGGCGTCTCGCCCTTGCCGAAGTCCGTCAGCGCCGTGGCCACGAACCAGTAGATGGCGGCCGGCAGCAGGCCCAGCAGGGCGCTCAACACCTTGCTCCGCAGCCGCAGCGTGTACCCGGCGGCGATCCAGACGCCCAGGGCCGACGCGGCCGCCAGGAGCACGCTGGGACCCAGCAGCGCAATCACTCCCGCCAGCAGCCACCCGCCGCGCTTGCCGTACAGCATGCCCGCCAGGATGGGGGCCGCCGCCAGCATGGCCAGGCACCCGCCGAGGACGAATCCGTAGGCCGGGCTATCGACGATCGAGACCGGCCACGTGGCCCAGGCACCCAGGTCGATATGCGGCCGGACGAACGGGTCCAGGCTGCCTGTCAGCAGATGCCGCAGCGACCACGCCAGGCCGCCCGTTACCAGGACCACCACGCCCAGGTACACGTTGGCCTCGGGCAGGTAGGCGCGGCCGCAACGGTCGCAGACCTCGTCGCCGACGTCGGTTTCGTAGAAGAAACACTTGGCACAGTGCATGGTGGTTGGTTCGTGGTCCCGGATGCCCCGGCGCGGCTACGCCGGTCTAGTGCCCACAAAGACGCTCGCGATGCCCCCGGCCAGCGGGTCGGTCCGCACGCCGTCGAGGCCCGCCCGGCTAAGGGCCTCGGCCGTGCGCTCGGGCGGCCCGAACGCCTCGATCGACGAGACCAGGTACGCGTACCCGCCGTGGCGGTCTCGCGAGACCCATCCGCCTAGCCTAGGCAGAACCCGGCGAAAGTAAAGGTTAAAGAGGCCGGCCCAGGCGCCCTGCCCCCGCGGCCGGTGGAACTCGAGCACGACCACCCGCCCCCCCGGCCGCGCCACCCGGACCATCTCGGCCAGGCCCCGCGCCGGGTCGGCCAGGTTCCGCAGACCGAACGCGCAGGTGACGGCGTCGGCCGAGGCGTCGGGCAGCGGCAGGGCCAGGGCGTCGGCCTCCAGCAGCGCCGCCCGCGGCGCCAGGCCCGCCCGGGCGACCTTGGCCCGGGCCCGCTCGAGCATCGGCCGGCAGAAGTCGCACCCGACGACCCGTGCCCCGGCCCAGCGGCACAGCACCGCCATCGCCAGGTCGCCCGTGCCGGTGCAGACGTCGACGACGAGCCCGGCGTCGCCCGGCACGGCGTCGGCCGCGCGCCGGCGCCAGCCGCGGTCGAGCCCTGCCGACAGCAGGTGGTTCAGCAGGTCGTACCGCCGGGCGAGGGAGCCGAACATCCGGCGGACGTAGTCGGGCTTGTCGATTGGCGTGTCGGTCAAGGTCATCACCGATGGCTTTGCGGCGGCCTTTCGCAAGGGCCTCGGTTGTAGGGGCACGACATGTCGTGCCCCTACGAGGCCGTGCCGGGTGGCACTGGCGGCTTGTCCGCCAGTGTTCCGGAGGCACTGACTGCGTGTTTGCGCGGCGGCCTTCCTAGGCCGCCGCGACAGGTTGCTCTGCGCCAACTCGCGGTGGCCTAGGAAGGCCACCGCGCGAGCTCTCAAGGCACCGGGCGCTACGCGAGGCCGTACTCCTGCCACCGCTGGGTCACGCGGCGGGCGACCTGGGCGTCGGGCACGATGGGGTCGGGCCAGGGCCGGCCGGCGGTCTCTTCGGGGAGTTTGCGAGTGGCGTCGATGCCGAGTTTGCCGCCTGCCGCGCCCGCCGGGGCCGCGTGGTCGAGGACGTCGGCCGGGCCCGTCGTGACCACGACGTCGCGCTGCGGGTCGGCCTCGGCCCCCACGCGCCACAGCACCTCCTGGGCGTCCTGGACGTTTACCGTCTCGTCGACCACGACGAGGAACTTGGTGTACATCATCTGGCCCAGGCCCCACAGGGCGTGCATCACCTTGCGGGCCTGCCAGGGGTACGTCTTGCGGATGCTGACGAACGCCCAGTTGTGGAACACGCCGAACACCGGCAGCCCCAGGTCCACGACCTCCGGCACGATGGTCCGGATGACCGGCAGAAACAGCCGCTCGGTCGCCTTGGCCAGGTAGCCGTCCTCCTTGGGGAACCGGCCGACGACCGTCGTCGGGTAGATGGCGCCCGTGCGGTGCGTGATGGCCGTGACGCGCAGCACGGGGTACTGGTCGGCGGTGGAGTAGTAGCCGGTGTGGTCGCCGAAGGGGCCTTCGAGGGCGGTCTCGGCGGGGTCGACGGTGCCTTCGATGATAATCTCGGCGTCGGCGGGCACCTCGATGGGCACCGTCACGCCGCGCACCACCCGCACGGCCTCGCCGCGCAGGATGCCCGCCAACATCAGTTCGTCCATGCCGTACGGTAGCGGCGCGGTGGCGGCGTAGGTCAGGACGGGGTCGCCGCCCAGGGCCACCGCCACGGGCATCGCCTGGCCGCGCGCCGCCCAGGCCCGGTAGTTGCGGGCGCCGTCGTGGTCGCGGTGCCAGTGCATGCCGCACGCGCGGGGGCCGAAGACCTGGAGCCGGTACATGCCCGAGTTGCGGTTGTGGCCGTCGGGGTCGGTCGTGTACACCTGGCCCAGGGTGACGTACGGTCCGCCGTCGCCGGGCCAGCATTGAAGGATCGGCAGCGACGCGAGGTCGGCCGTGTCGGTGTGGACGACCTCCTGGCAGGGCCCGGAGCGGACGGTCTTGGGCCCTGCGGCGGCGGCCTTGAGGAGGCGCGGCGCGGCCTTGAGTTTGTCGAGGAGCCCGGCGCCGGCGGCGGGCGGGCGGACGAGGTCGGCCAGGCGTGCGGCAATGGCGTCGAGGTCGTCGCCGCCCAGGGCCCACGCCATCCGCTGCATCGAGGCAAACGCCCCTACCAGCACGGGCATCGCGTGGCCGGCCACGTTCTCGAAGAGGGCGGCCGGGCCGTCGGCGGCCACGAGGCGAGAGGCGATCTCGGCGATCTCCAGGTGCGTCGAGACCTCGGCCGCCACGCGGCGCAGTTGACCGGCCTTCTCCAGCCGCGCGATAAACGTTCGCAGGTCTTGTGCCGCCACCGGGTTCTCCCGCATGAGGAAAAGGTCAGGTGCTACTTCGTCAACTCCTTGACTTCTCGCGCGGCGGCCTTCCCAGGCCGCCGCGTCAGGTTGCCCTGCGCCAAGGCGCGGTGGCCCGCCCAAGGCGGGCAGGCTCTGGGAAGGCCACCGCGCGGCGTCCCGATAGGCCCTCGCGGAATTGACGAAGTAGCACTAAGAGGGCGAGGCGTTGACACCGGCACCCGCCGGGTTTAAACTCGCACGCGAAACGAGGACACATGACCCTTTCAGGTTCACGTCGCGCATCGGGCCCCTACGCGGGGCAGAAGATTCACTTCATCGGCGCGGGCGGTTGCGGCATGAGTGGTCTGGCCGAGTTCGTTCTGAGCGAGGGAGGGGACGTCAGCGGTTCCGACATGACGGCGAGCGCGGCCACCGAGCGGCTGGTCAGGCGGGGGGCAGACATCGGCATCGGTCACGGTGAAAAGAACATTCCTTCAGGCGCCCACCTGGTCGTCCACAGCGCCGCCGTCAAGCCCGACAACGCCGAGATGGCCGAGGCCGTTCGCCGCGGCATCCCGACGCTCAAGTACGCCCAGTTCCTGGGGCGGCTCATGGAATTGCGGCTCGGTATCGCTGTCAGCGGCACGCACGGCAAGAGCACCACGACGGCCATGGTGGCGTATGTGTTGTCGGAGGCCGGGCTGGACCCGAGTTTCGTCATCGGCGCCGACGTGCCGCAACTCGGCGGCGGGTCGCACGTGGGCGACGGGCCGCACCTGGTGGTCGAGGCCTGCGAGTACGACCGGTCGTTCGTGAACCTGTCGCCGCACGCCGCCGTCGTCCTGAACGTCGAGGAGGATCATCTCGACTACTTCCGCGACCTCGACGACATTCGTTCGGCGTTTGCCGAGTTTGCCTCGCGCGTGACGAGCGACGGCCTGCTGCTGGTGTGCGGGTCGGACCCTGGCAGCCGCGACGTGCCTGCGGCCGCGAAGGCTGCCGTCCGAACCTTCGGCATCGGCGGCGACTGGGACTGGCGGGCCGAGAACCTTCGGCCCGACGCCGGGCGATTCGCCTTCGACGTGGTCCGGCAGGGGGCGATGTACGCGTCGGTGCGCCTGGCCCTGGCCGGAGAGCACCACGTCCTGAACGCGCTGGCGGCCATGGCGTTATGCACGTGGGCGGGCGCGCCGGCCGAGGCCGTTGCCGGGGCCCTCGGACGGTTCCAGGGCGCCTCGCGCCGTATGGAGGTGCTGGGCCAGGCCGGCGGTGTGACGGTGGTCGACGATTACGCCCACCATCCGACCGAGATTCGGGCCACGCTTCGGGCCGCGCGCGAGCGGTTCTCGCCGGCGCGGCTGTGGGTGGTTTTTCAGCCGCACCAACACAGCCGGACGCGGTTTCTCCTAAAAGACTTTGCGCGGGCCCTGACGGTGGCCGATAAAGTTATCGTCCCGGACATCTATTTCGTCCGCGACAGCGAGAACGAGCGGCATGCCGTCTCCAGCCAGGACCTGGTGGCCGAGGTCACGGGCCTGGGCACGGATGCCGCGTACTTTGAGGACTTCGATTCCATCCGCCGGCACCTGGTTGAGAGCCTGGGGTCCGGCGACGTGCTCATAACCATGGGTGCCGGCGACGTGTGGCACCTGGCGAGCCCGCTTCTGGCCGGTCTGGCCGGTCTGGCCGGCGCCGAGGCGGCACCACGATAGGCGCAGGCTCCTGACCGCGGAACACGCTGAGGACGTGCGATGACCATCTTCAAGGGCCTTGAGGCGATCGTCCAGGAAGACTTTCCGCTTGGGTCGATGACGACGTTCGGCATCGGCGGTAGCGCCGAGTACTTCCTGCGACCCCGGACGGAGGACGAGTTGCGCCACGTCATCGCGCGGTGCGAGAAGAAGAAACTCGACCTGCGGGCCATCGGGCGAGGGTCGAACATCCTCGTCCGCGACGAGGGGATGCAGGGCGCCGTCGTCCAACTGGACGCCAAGGGGTTCGGCCAGGTGGGGGTCGAGGAGGATCTGCTTCGCGCCGGGGCCGCCACGCCCTTGCCGAAACTCGTGGCCGAGGCGGCGCGCCAGGGCCTGTCGGGCGTCGAGTGCCTGGTGGGCATCCCCGGTACCGTGGGCGGCGCCGTCCGGATGAACGCCGGCGGCACGTACGGCGACGTCGGCCAGACCGTCGAACGCATCAAGGTCATGGACAGCCACGGCGAGACCTTCTACCGCGAGCGCGACGACCTGGCGTTCGGATACCGGACCAGCAACGTCTCGGCCCGGTTCGTTCTGGAGGTCGAGTTCCGCCTCATGCCCGACAAGGTCAAGGCCATCGGCAACCGGGTTAAGAAGATCTGGATCGCCAAGAAGAACTCTCAGCCGGTGAGCGCCGCCACGGCCGGGTGCGTCTTCAAGAACCCCAGGGGGCTGGCGGCCGGGGGGCTCATCGACCAGGCCGGCCTCAAGGGCACCGCCGTGGGCGGGGCCACCGTCTCGCGCAAGCACGCCAATTACATCGTCGTCAAGCAGGGGGCGAAGGCCGCCGACGTCCTCGCCCTCATTGAGCAGGTCCGAAAGGCCGTCAAGGAACGCTTCGACGTGTACCTGGAACTGGAGATTGAGGTCTGGCCATGACCGGTTCCGTGCCCGAAGTCGAGCCCCACGCCGTGCTGGTGCCCGCAGCGCTGACGATCGGCGTCCTGATGGGCGGGCCGTCGCGCGAGCGGCCGGTCAGCCTCCAGAGCGGCCAGGCGGTGGCCGACGCCCTGGCCCGGCTCGGGCACGACGTCCGTCCGGCCGACGTCCGGCCCGGCGACGTGACGGCCGAGCTCGTGGGCGACCTGGACGTCGTGTTCCTCGCACTGCACGGCAAGTGGGGGGAGGACGGCGGCGTCCAGGAGGAACTCGAAGCCCTCGGCGCCGCCTACACCGGCAGTGGACCCGAGGCCAGCCGGCTGGCCATGGACAAGGTGGCCACCAAGGTGCGATTCTCCGAAGAAGGCGTCCCGACGCCGGCCTTCCGCCTGCTCGACTGCGGCGACGCGGCGCCCTTCGTCGAGGCCATGGACACCATCGGGCCGCAACTGGTGGTCAAGCCCGTGGCCGGCGGGTCCAGCCTCGACGTGTACATGGTCGACTCGCTGGCCGGCCTCCGCCGCGCCGTCGAGCGGGTGGCCGGGGCGTCCGGCCCGGCCCTTGTCGAACGCCGCATCGTGGGGCGTGAGTTCGCGGTCGGCATTCTGGGCGAGTCGGTGCTGCCGACGATCGAGGTCCGCACCCCCGGCGGGTGGTACGACTACCACTTCAAGTACGAGTCGGACCGGACCGACTACGTGTTCGCCCACGGTCTGGCGTCGGACGTGGAGGACCGTCTGGTTCGGGCGGCGCTGGCCGCCCACCGCGTCCTGGGCTGCCGCGACCTGTCGCGCGTCGACCTCATCGTCACGCCCGACGGCGAGCCGGAGGTGCTCGAAGTCAACACCATCCCCGGGTTCACGAGTCACAGCCTGGTGCCGAAGGCGGCCGCTCACGCGGGCATACCGTTCGGCCGGCTGTGCGAACGGATTGTGGCCTTGGCACGGGACCGGTCGGGCCCTCGGCCCGGCACGAAGGGCACCACGCAGGCCGGCGGCGGCGAGCCGGCCCCGGATGCCTGAGACCGGCCGTTGGAGGCCGGCCGATCTCTGGTCGTACGACGCGACTTGTTGCGCGGCGGCCTTCCCAGGCCGCCGCGATCGGGCCTGACGCGTGTTCCTGGCGGCCCGCCACGGGCGGGCTGGATGGAGGGGCGAAGTGGCGTTGTCCTACTGAGACGAGGAGGCCGCGATTGGCTAGGGCGAACAAGACGAAGGCCGAGGGCGCCAAGGCCGGCGCGTCGCCCACCTGGCGCGTGCTCAAGGGCACGTTGGTGGCGCTGCTGACCGTGGCGGTGGGCGTGGCCGCGGTGTACGGCGTGCGGTGGCTGCGGGACCGCATCCAGGCGGCACCCACGCACCAGGTGTCGGCGTCGAGCCTTCGCCTGGCGAAGGGTCCCGCGTGGATGACGCCGGCCATTCTGGCGGAACTCGACGTGGGGCTTCTGGACCCGGACTTTCCACAACGGTTCAGCCTGCTCGACGAGGGCGTCGTCGGGCGGATTGCGGCCGCGTACGAAAAGTGCCCGTGGGTCGAGCGGGTCGAAGGCATCGTCAAGCGCGATCCGCGTGGCAACCCCAACCAGCCGCCGCTGGAGGTGCGTCTGAAGTTCCGCCGGCCCATCGCGTTCGTCCGGGCCACCGGGGGGTTCTGTTTGGTCGACGACCAAGGCGTGCGGCTGCCGGGCGTGTACGGCGAGCCGCGCCTGGGCGCCACGGCGCTCCTGATCATTACGGGCGTGGCGTCGAGCGCGCCGAACGTGGGCGAGCCGTGGCGCGACGCGTCGCTCGATGCCGGCGTCCGGGTGGTGCGGGCGGTGGCCGAGAAACGCCAGGCGTTTCGCCTGGTCTCAATCGACGTGGCGAACATCGGCGGCCGCCACGACCCGCGCGATACCGAGGTCCTGCTGTTGACGGCCAACGGCACGCGCATCAAGTGGGGCAGGGCCCCCACGCTGCACGCCGCCATGCTTCAGGAGAAAACCCCAGACGAGAAGGTGGCCTACCTCGACTTCGTGTACCGCCACCTGAACGGGCAGGTCGACGGCGTGCTGGCGTACATCGACATTCCGAACGAAGCCATCCGGCGGCGCTCGGCCGACCCGGACAATCGACTCCGGAGTTAAGCCATGGTCTTCGGCACGGAGGTCGACGGCACTGCGGATGGCCGCGAGGCATCCCCGGCGCCAGAGCCGGGGCGGGCGTGGGTGCTTCTGCCGGTGGCGTGGTGCGTGTGGCTGCTTCTCTGGATTCTTCCCTCGCTCGTGGTCGGTCCGCGCCTGGCCTGGGCTCGCCCGTGGATGATGCGTGAGACGGCCCTATCGGCGCTGGTCGCGGCCGCGGCGTTTTTCCTGGTGGCGGTCTGGCCGTTCTGGCCCGCGCTGGCCTCCGGCCCTGGGCGCCAGACGCTCTCGGGCCGGTGGCTCGGCCTTTCTCTGTTTGAGTTCGCCGTCCTCGCGGCGCTGGCCGGGCCGTTCGCCCTGGTGGCGTGGTCGGTGTCGGGCGGAACCGTGGCCGCGGCCCCGACCGTGGTGGCCGTGCTGGGCCTGGGCGTCTTCGGCCTGGGCCTGCGCGTGGCCACCGCCGGCATGGCCCCCCGCATGACGAGGTGGTTGGTGCTGGCGGCCATGACGGTCTTGGCCGGGCCGCTGATGCTCGAATACGCCACCCGCGAGGCACTGGGCGTCACGTGCGGGTGGTTGGTGGGCGTCTCGCCCTTATTCGGCCTGGTCCGCATCGGGTTGGACGGGTGGCCCGAGGGCCCGTGGCTGTCGATCGCGCGGCTATGGCTGTGGCCCGGGGTGGGCGTCGTGCTGGCGACCGTGGGACTTCTGGAATCACGGCGGCGCCGCCGGCGGGCGGCTTCGGATGGCTGACGCAAGTCTCGTCGGAACTACCTTGGAACTCCGCGCCAGAGCAGTTTAACACCGCGTTTTTGCGCGGCGGGTCCCCGCACCCGCCGCGCTCGAGGTCCGACTGCGGGTCGGCGCGGTGGGTACGGGGACCCACCGCGCCCAAGTGGTGATATGAAGACGCAATCTTAAGACGCCGTAATCCTGCCGCACCCCCACGGCTGAGAACGTTACAGCGCTTCGAGTACCACCCGGCGCATCGTCTCGACGGGGGCGGCCGCGCCGGTCCACAACTCGAACTGCTCGACCGCCTGCCGCACGAAGTGATCGATGCCGGCCACCGTCCGGCATCCGGCCGCCTGGGCCTCGCCCAGCAGCCGAGTCCGGCGTGGATTATAGACCGCGTCGTACACCACCATGCCTGGCCGCAGCATCGCCGCCGGCACGGGTGAAGCGTCGGTCTTGGGGTGCATGCCGATGGGCGTGCAGTTCAGCAGGACGTCGCACGCCGAGCCGGGCACCTGGGCCATGGGGCAGACGGAGATGCCGACCTCGTCGGCCAAGGCGCGGGCGCGCGTCTCGTCCACGTCGGCCAGGGCGACGACGGCGCCGCGCTCCTTGAGGCCGAATGCCATGGCCCGGCCGACGCCGCCGGCCCCGACGACCAGCGCCTGCTTGCCCGCCAGCCAGTCGGCCCCTACGACAGCCTCGATCGCGGCCAGCCCCGCCGTCCAGTCGGTGTTCGTGGCGAAGAGGCTGCCGTCCGGGCGGCGCTGAAGGGTGTTCACCGCGCCGATGCGACGGGCGAGCGGCTCGATCTCGTCGGCTGCCGCCATCACCGTCTGCTTGTGCGGAATCGTGACGCTGTAACCGTTGAACCCGAACTCGCGGAACGCCCGCACGAACGCCGCCGGGTCGCCCTCGACCCACAGCGGCAGGTACACGGCGTCGTAACCGATCTCGGCGAACGCCGCGTTGTGGATGCGCGGGCTCAGGCTGTGTCCCACCGGGTCGGCGATAACGCCGTACACCTCCGTGGCGGGCCCGATGCGGTCGACGTGGTACAGACCGCGCATGTCGGCGGCCGAGACCTGGCCGGGCGCGGCATCCGGCCCTGAGCCAGCCGCGGCGTACGTCAGAAAGCCGCCGAACTTCGGGGCCAGGACCCGCGTCAGGACACCCCGCGGGCCCATCGACAGGGCAATCGTCGCCGCGGTGGCGTCGCGCAAGACACGGAGCACGGCCGCGGTGTCGAGGATGTGGTTCGCCAGGACGGCCACCTTGGCGACGGCGGCCCCCGTCCGGGCCAAGCGAGCGTGGATGGCGGCCAGGTCGGCGGGCGTGCCGGCGTGGTTATGGTAACTGGCGATGACCTGGGCCGGCGGCACGTCGCCGAGAGACGCCAGGGCGTCGTGCTCGACGTCAACGTACCGTGCGCCCAGGCGGGCGGCTTGGCGGAGCGTCGCCAGGCGCCGGTCCTCCGGTCCCTCGTACAGGCCGCCCTCGCGCTTCGGGCGGTACGTGACAATGACGGGGCAGGGCGGATGGGCGAGGATTCGTGCCAGGTCGAACTCGGGCATGGCGTCGAGGCGCAGCTCGGCCATGTCGGCGACAGCGGCCGCGTCGGCCAGGCCGGCAACGGCGTCGTCGGTGGTACCGGGCATCAGGCTGACGCAAAGCATGGGCAGCCTCTGGATGCGGTTGCGGGCAAGTCACGACACAGAAAGGGCCGGCACCGCGACGGTTCTCCCGCTACGGCCGGCCCGTGCGCTGTGGCTAGTTGGCCGCCGAGGCGGCGTTCAGGCGTATCTGCATGCGGCCGATAAGCCGGCCGGCCATGCCCCGATGAATCGGGCCGTTGTTGGCGGCGCGATGAAGCAGGCCCTCGCAGACCCGAAGGCGCTCGCGGGCGGCGTCGAGGTCGCCGGATTCGACGGCCTCCAGAAACGCGCGGCGCGCGGTGCGGATGCGGTTCTTGATGACGCGGTTGCGGGCACGGCCCGTGGCGTTCTGGCGGATACGTTTTCTGGAAGACAACGAGTGCGGCATGCGGAACGGTCTCCTTCCCGGGGGCCGTCAGGCCTCCACCTGGTCTCCCTCGGCGGCTGCCACGTCGCGGTCCTGCTGGCGCAGGGCCTCGAGGCGTTTGGCAACGTCGCGGTATTGGTAGTCCTGCTGGACGATGACGCTGTACCATTCGATGGCCTGGGGCGTCTTGCCCTCGACCTCGAAGGTCTTGGCGAGGTTGTAGCGGAGTTCCTTGCCGAGCGGGTCGGTGGCGAGTTCGTACTGGCGGATGGCCGACTCGAACTGGCCCTGGGCCTCCAGGTACAGTTTCTTGGCGAAGAAGCACTTCCCGAGCATGTTGAACGACTGGATCCGCCGCTTGGGGTCGCGCGTGCAGGTCTGGAACGAGACGATGGCGTCGTCGAACTGCTGGTGCCGGAACTGACGCAGGCCCAGTTCGTAGCGGATGGACATGTCGGTGGGGTACTGTTTCTGGCGTTCCTGGTAGATGTCGAGTTCGAACTCGTCTCGGGCGGCCACGACCTGCTGGCGTTTGGCCTTGAGGTCGGTCTGGGCGGGGTCGGCCTCGAGTTGTTCGTCGATCTCACGCAGGACCCGGCGGAACTCGCTCATGCGGATGTCGTCCATGCGCGACTTGTACCGGTACTCGCGCGTCTTGTCGAGGGCCGTCTGGAGCAGTTCCATGGCTACGTCGATGTGGCCGCGGCGGGCTTCGCAGTCGGCCAGGGCCTGCATCTTGACGGGGTTCTCGGGGTCGGCGTCGAGGGCCGCCGTCAGTTCCTCGAACTGGGCGTCCAACTGCTCGCGGGTGCGGACGACCCCCTGCGTGGCCGAGGAGGCGGCCTGGGCCCGGTCGCGGAGCATGTCGTGGAACTCGCCGACCTCCTCCAGTTTGCCTTCGTCGATGCTGGCCCGGGCCGACAGGTCGCGGGCCCGTTTGTCGAGCGACCGGTCCGACGGGTCGATGCGGACGGCCTGGCTCAACGCGTCGACAGATTCCTGGTAGCGCCCCTGGGCCTCGTACAGGTCGGCCAGCGTGGTGAAGACCTGTTTCTGGGGTTTCTTGGTCCGGAGCGTCTCCTCAGCGGCGATCTCGCCGTACCAGATGGCCACGTCGGCATAGCCCAGGCGGCGGGCCGTCTGCATGACCTGCATGAGGAGGGTGACGTTCTGGGGGTCGCGTCCGATGGCATCGGCCAGCGCGAGCATCTGGTCTTTGTGGCGTCCGAGCATCTGGGAGAAGGCGCCCTTGGCCTGACCGAGAAATGACCCCAGGCCGCCGCCCTTGCCCTGGTTGCGTCGCCTGAGGGCACACTCGCGCAGACCTTTGTGGCCGTGCTCGATGTCCCGGGGGTTGTACCGCAGGCCGTCCACGTACAGCCGGATGGCGTAATCGAAGTTGTTGCTGACGGTGGCCTGCTGGGCGCGCTCGAAACACCCGTCGGCCATGGCACGGACCTCGGGCGGGAGTTCCAGCGTGCCCTCGGCCGTCTCGGCAGGGGTGCCATTGGCCTTCTCGGGCTTCGGTTGTTTCTTGTCAGGTTCCGGCACCCTCGTCGTCTCCCTGGTAACGCTGGCCGCCGCGCTCCGCTTTACGGCGCACGCCTTGCCTTCCCGGAAAACAACAGTTTAGCGGCTGCCAGGCGGCTGTCAATCAAAAAGGAACCTTGTGGCCCCGTTGGACCCGGCCTATAATCGTGGGGCGGAGACCGATGGCCCGGCCCCCGCGATCAAGGGAGACGGCCGATGGAGGTATACCATTATCCGGACCCGGTTCTGAGGGAGCGGGCCCGGCCCGTCGAGCAGTTCGATGAGCGTCTGGCCGCGCTGGCCGCCGACATGGTCAAGACCATGACCGAGGCCAACGGCCTGGGCCTGGCGGCGCCCCAGGTCGGGTTGTCGCTGAAAGTGGTGGTGGTTTCCGCCGACGGCCAGCCCGGCAAGGAGATGGTCCTGGTGAACCCCGAGATCGTCTCCACCGAGGGGGCCGAGGTGGCCGAGGAGGGGTGCCTGAGTTTCCCGGGCATTTTCGTCAAGATTCGGCGGTTCCACCGCGTTGGCGTCCGGTACCGCGACGTGCGCGGCGAGGTCCACGAGGCGGAAGTCGAGGGGTTGCTCGCCCGGGCGGTCCAGCACGAGTTGGACCATCTGGACGGCCGCCTTCTGGTGGACCGAATGTCGCCGGTCCAGCGCGTGGCCCAGCGGCGGAGGTTGCGCGAACTCAAGGACCGCTACGAGCGGCGCGCCGGCCGGACGGCGGCCGGATCGAAGACCAACCGCTGACCGGTTGTCGTACACGGAAGACCTCCATGCGAATCGTGTTTGCCGCCTCGGGCAGTTTCGGGTTGCCGGCCCTCGGCGCGCTGGTCGAGGGCGGTCAGGAGATTGCCCTGATCGTCACGCAACCCGACCGGCCGTCCGGCCGGGGCCGCCAGGTCCGCCTGGGGCAGATGAAGTGGTTTGCCCGCGAACGCGATATCCCGATCATCCAGCCGGAGAACATCAACGCTCCCTCGGTCGTCGAGCGCATCCGCCAGGCCGCCCCCGAACTCCTTCTCGTCATCGCCTTCGGCCAGAAAATCGGCCCCAAACTCCTCGACATGCCCAAGTACGGGGCCATCAACCTCCACGGGTCGCTCCTGCCCAAGTACCGCGGGGCCGCCCCCATCAACTGGGCCGTCATCGAGGGCGAGACCGAGACCGGCCTGACCGTCATCGCCATGACCGAGCAGATGGACGCTGGCGACATCCTGGGCCAGCGGGCGACGCCTGTCGAGCCCAACGAGACCGCCGGCGAGGTGTTCGATCGCCTCTCGGGACTCGGCGCCAGGGTCGTGACCGAGGTCGTCCGCGAGATACCGCTGGGCGAGGTCGAACGCCGCCGCCAGAACGAGAACCAGGTTACCCTGGCCCCGCGCCTCAAGAAAGCCGACGGACTCGTCCACTGGGACCAGCCCGCCCTCCAGGTCCACAACCGGATTCGCGGCGTCACGCCCTGGCCGGGTGCCTTCGGCAGCCTCTCCGCGGCGGGCGCGAGGAAGGCCTTGCGACTGGTCATCGACAAGGCCGTCGTCTCGCCCGTCTCGCCCGTCTCGGCGGTCAAGGAGCCGGCCGGCACGGTCGTGGCGGCCGGTCCGGAGGGCATCGACGTGGCGGCCGCACGCGGCGCCGTCCGGCTGCTCGAAGTCACCCCCGAGGGCAAACGCGCCATGAGCGCCGCCGACTTCCTGAACGGGCACCCCGTCAAGCCCGGCGCGCGTTTCAGGGCACCGTAATCCTGCAGCATCCCCTACCGCGCGGCGGCCTTCCCAGGCCGCCGCGGAGGAGTCTCACAGCCGTTCTTGGTGGCCTGGGAAGGCCACCAGGCGGGTGAGAAGTAGGTGTTGTTCCCGCACGAGGAGAGTTTGGCGTGCCTGCTGTTCTCGACAAGGCCGTCGTGGCACTGAACAACCTGGCGGTCCGCCTGCGCCGCACCCGATGCCGGCCCGACCAGGTCCTCGTCCTTTTCGCCAGTTGCCTCCAGCGGTCCGGGTGCGACCGACGCCTCGACGACGAACTCTCCAACTGTGCCCGCTGCGGCCAGTGTGCCGTCACGCGGTTCCTCGACCTGGCCGAGACGTACGGCGTCCAGGTCTACCGGGCGACCGGCGGACGCCAGGCGGCTGCCCGGGCACGCCACCCCAGCGTCAAGGCCATCGTGGCGGTCGCGTGCGAGAAGGAACTCCGGGCCGGCCTGTTGGCTTGCCTGCCGAAGGCCGTTCTGGCCCGGACCATCGCCTGGCCGTGCGGGCCCTGCAAAGACACCACCGTCGAGATGGACGAGGTCGAAGCGGCCGTGCGGTGGTTCTTCCGGTGAGTTCGCCCGAGCCCACATCTCGCGGGGCGGCCCTCGAGGCCCTACGCCGCGCGGGCCGGGGTGGTCCCGGCCGCGGGTTCCTCCGCGACGAACTCCACGCCATCTTTCGGACTTCCGACCTCTCGCCTCGCGACCGGGCCCTGGCCATGCAGTTGGCCGCCGGCACCGTCCGACATCGGCGGACGTTGGACCTCGTGCTGAGTTACGTGCGGGGCGGGGCGGGCCGGGCGCGGCCGATTCAGCCGCGACTGCGCGATGTCCTGGAACTCGGGGCCTTCCAACTCCTGTTTCTCGACCGCGTGCCGGCCTACGCCGCCGTCAACGAGGCGGTGGAGGCGGCGGCCAAGTGCCACCAGGCCCGGAAGGCCGCCGGTTTCGTCAACGCGATGCTCCGGGGTCTGGGCCGGCTCATCGTCGGACACGATCCCGACGGCCTGCCTGGCCGCGCCGCCTTGCCGCACCCCGATGGCGGCGTCGTCCGGATGACGGCGCCCGTCCTGCCCGACCCGGCCGACGGGCGCGCGGCCTACCTGGGCGCCGCGTACTCGTACCCCGACTGGCTCGTCGTCCGGTGGCTCGGCGCCTTCGGCGAGGAGGCCGAGGCCGTCTGCCGGTGGGGCAACCGGCGGCCGCGCACGCTCGCCCGGGTCAACCCCATGCGGCACACGGTTGCCGACCTGCTGGGTCGGCTTCAGGCCGAGACGCCCGGCGTGGTGCCGGGACCGCGGCCGGGGTCGATCGACGTCTCGGCCCTCGATGCGGCGCGGCTCGAAACGCTGTGCGATGACGGCACCCTGACGGTCCAGGACCCCTCGGCCATGGCGGCCGTTGAGGCCCTGGCCCCCCGGCCGGGGGAGGCCGTCCTGGACCTCTGCGCGTCGCCCGGCACCAAGACCACCCAGATCGTCGAGGCAATGGGCGACCGGGGACGGGTGGTCGCGGCGGACCTGGGCGAAGAGAAACTCGAGCCCATCCGGCGGACCATCGCGGCCCGCGGCCTGGCGAGCGTGAAGGTATCGTTGGCCGACGACCTGGCAGCCCCCAGTGCGAAAGCCTTCGATGCGGCCCTCGTGGACGTGCCCTGCTCGAACACGGGGGTGCTTGCGCGGCGGGTCGAGGCCCGGTGGCGGCTGCGGCCGGAGGGGCTGGCGGAGTTGTCGGCCCATCAATCGGGGCTGCTGGCCCGGGCGGCGGGGCTGGTTCGGCCCGGCGGCAGGCTCGTCTACTCGACGTGCAGCCTCCAGGCCGAGGAGAACGACGCCGTGGTCGATGCGTTTGTCGCCGAGCACCCCGAGTGGCACCTCGACCGCCACGAACTCATCCTGCCCGGCCCCGACCACGACGGGGCCTACTGGGCCGCGCTCGTGCGGAGGTAGCGTATCGTCGCCTGTTAGGCGCCCGGCTTGCCGGGCGTGTGTAGGTGTTTGCAGCGGCGATTATGCTGGCACGTCGGGCAAGCCGGCCCGAGAATACCCACATGTCAAGCGATGCCGACACCCGCAAGATGTACGGTCAGGTGGCCTTCGGCGCCTGGCTCGGGATCGCCGGCAACCTGACCCTGGGCGCGGCCAAACTGGCCGGCGGCATCCTGGGGGCCAGCGAGGCCCTCATCGCCGACTCCGTCGATACCCTCAGCGACAGCATCTCGAGCGTGGTCGTCTTGCTGGGGGCCTGGCGCGCCCAGCGACCCGCCGACCCGGAACACCCGTACGGGCACGGCAAGGCCGAGGTCCTGGCGGGCCGGTCGGTGGCCGTCATCGTCATGATCGTGGGCGTGCTGTTCGGGTACCGGGCGGTGGTGAAGGTCCTGAGCCCGGAACCTCAGCCGGCGCCGGCCCTCTGGACGCTCTGGCTCGCCCTGGCCAGCATCATCGTCAAGGAGGCCATGTCGCGGTACAAGATGTACGTGGGCCGCAAGATCAAGTCCGAGAGCCTCATCGCCGACGCCATGAACCACCGGAGCGACGTCTTCACGAGCATGTTCGCGGCCGCCGGCATCACGGCGGCGGTGTACCTGGGGCCGGAGTGGCGGTTTCTGGACCCCATCGCGGCGGCGGTCATCTGCCTGATTATCTTCGGCATCGGCGTGGCCGCGTTCCGGCGGACGAGTTCGGCCCTGATGGACCAGGCCGCCGACGCCGAAACCGTCGAGGCCATCCGGCGAGTCGCGGCCACGGTCGAGGGCGTCGAGGACACCGAGAAGCTCCTCACCCGCCGCAGCGGCCTGGAGACCCACGTCGACCTGCACGTCGAGGTCGACCCCCAGATGCCCGTCGGCCAGGCCCACGACATCGCCACGAAAGTGGCCGAGGCCGTCCGCCGCCAGGTGCCCGGCGTCGCCCACGTCACGGTCCACATCGAGCCGTACTTTCCGGGCGACCATTAGTTCGGCGACGTTGCGTCGCTACCTCCTTCCGCCGGGCCGCCTTCGGGAAACGGCGTGCGTTGTAGGGGCACGACATGTCGTGCCCCTACGAAGGCGCGTGAGGCAGGATCGCGGGGCCCGGATCGATGGTATAGTACATATTGGGCACCTTCCATTTGTGCCCAAAACGGGGTGCAAAACGCGCGATTCCGGCGCATTCGGATCAAAAATCGAAAAAAGCGATCAAAAACCGCGCGTTTCGCCTTGCCTATCTTACCACAATAGGGACCAATCGGCCTTGGCGCGCCGAAAACGGGGTTTGGGGCGTCCCAAAGGCCCATTTCAGGCCTCTCGGCAAAGGGGCCTTTTATCATAGTGTATGATGGTGGGGGGCAGGCCATGCGCGCGGGGCAAGCCCCGCGGCTAACTCGGCGCCCGGCGCAAGCAGGCGCGGGCGGCGAGTCGGGCCGGCGCACGGGGCAAGCCCCGCGGCTAACTGGGCCTCTCGCGCATGCCAGCCCCCGCGGCGAGTCGGGCCGGCGCACGGGGCAAGCCCCGCGGCTAACGGGGTGCTGGGGGCCCCGCCGGGATGAACCCGCGAACTGGGCTACCAGGCCTACTCGGCCTGGACCGTAAGGGTGTGTTTCACGGGCACGAACGCCTCGCGGACGGCCTTGGCGAGGGTGTCGTGGTTGGCGAGGAGTTTGGCCTTGAGCGTCTTGACGGCGGCCTGGGCCTCGGCGTCGTCCTTCACCTGGTTCTCGATGCCGCGGACCATCCGGTTGAAATCCTTGATGAGCCACGTCTCGTAGCCCTGCTTGGTGGCGACGGCCCTATCGACCTTCCGGAAGGGGTCGGCAAACGGGTTGTCGAGGAACGCGTCGGCCAGGTTGACGCCCTTTTCCGGGTCGGCCCGGGCGAAGGTCTTTTCGGCCTTGCCCGAGGTCACCTTGGCGTTGTCGGTCTTGAGGCCCTTGACGACGAGGACGAGCCGGTTGAGGTCCTGGTTGAAGGGCAGGAACGGCAGGATGCCTCGCTGCGAGTCGGGCGATTTCTCGTCGCCGAACAGG
The DNA here is from genome assembly GCA_035528235.1 of Phycisphaerae bacterium. GTDB lineage: Bacteria > Planctomycetota > Phycisphaerae > FEN-1346 > FEN-1346 > DATKZB01. The sequence goes on along the minus strand of DATKZB010000356.1, from coordinate 3,515 downwards.
CAGAACGGGTACCGGGTGCTCTCGAGTTCCACCTTGCCGGCGTCCGAGGCCACGACCTTGTGCCCGCCGGTGGCGGCGGCCTTGCCGGCCAGGTCCACCGTAATGGTCCCCAGGTCGCCGTCGAATCCCATGGCCTTCAGGAAGGCGTAGGCCATGACGAGTTGCCCGTTGGCCGACGGGTGGACGCCGTCGCCGCCGCACACGTGGTACTTCTCGCCGTACTCGGCCTTGGCCTTCTTCATGACGTCCATCAGGACGTCGTGGACGTTGGCGAAGGGCATGTCGGCGGCCTTGGCGACGTCGCGGGCGATGTCGCGGAGTTTCGCGAGGTTCTGGTTGTACACGTCGGCTTGGCCGCGCCAGGAGTTCAGGTCGACGCATCCGGGCGACCCCACGAGGACCGTGGCGCCGGCCTTCTTGCACGCGGCGACGATCTTCTCCATGGGTTCGCGGTAGCGCTTGCCGATGCCGTCGTCGAAGGCCCGGTATCCGCCGTCGTTCATGCCGTAACAGGTGGTGACGAGGTTGGGCTTGAAGGGCATGAGGTCCTGTTCCATGCGGTTGCAGAACCCGCCGGCGGTCTCGCCGCCCCAGCCCAGGCAGAGGCGACGGAGAGGGCGCAGAGGGAACCCTCTTACCAAAGCAAACCTCAGCCGCGTTTCTTCTCAGCGTTCTCCCCGTTCTCTGCGGTCAACCGGTCAGTCAATCTTCCTGAGCCGATAGTCGGCCGTGCCCAGGCCCACGGCCTCCATCTGGCCGATCTGGACGTACGGGTCCTTGCCGTGAATCCGCTCGAAGAGGTGTTTGCCCTCGACGAGCGTGTGGTTGGGCGGCAGGCTGCCGGGCAGGGGTTGGCCATCCGAGGTCAGGTCGAGGCTGGCCTGGTCGACGGCTACGATGTCCTCGGAGGCCAGGATGCCCACGTCGGGAATGAGGGCGGGCGATGAAAACCCCCAGCAGTCGCAGTACACCGTCACCTGCGTCAGAAAGTTGATGTGCAGGACCCGCCCCGGGTCGAAGGTGCCCAGCACTTCCCTCGTCGCCAGGGCCAGGCCGCGCTGGAACGGCACGAAAGCGCCGCCCGGCATCTTGATGGCGTCCTTCGGGCACGCCAGGACGCAGTGCCGGCAGTAGACGCAGTGGTGATAGAAGATCTGGAGGCGGTCCTGTTCCTCGTTCCAGTGGGCGGCGCCGCGGGTGCAGGCCTCGACGCACTTGCGGCACTTGATGCAGAGTTTGGCGTCGTACTTCAGGCCCCCTTCCAACTGGTGCAGCCACCCGCGCGACCGCTGCGTCACGCAACCCATGGCGAGGTTCTTGCAGGCGGCCCCGTAACCGCAATCGCCGTGGCCCTTGAAATGCGAGAGGTTGATGAGGGCGTCGGCGTCCTCAATGTTGCCGCAGATCTGGAGGGCCTTGAGCGTCTTGTACCGGACCTTGTGGGTGTAGAAGTACTTGTCGTTGGCCCCGGCGGCCCCCAGCAGGGGCGCGCCCAGCACCTCGGCCGTGTAGCCGCGGGCCGTGGCCTCGTGGATGGAGCCGCTGCCGTCGGTCACGAAGACCTTCTTGGCGCCGGCGTCCTTGATCTTCTGGATGAGCAGCCGCAGAAACAGCGGCGGAATGGTGGTGAACCCCAGGTACCCGCCCACGTGCACCTTGAGCGCCACGACGGCGCCGCTGACCACGCGTTTCATCGGCAACCGGTCGAGCATCCGCTGGAACTTGGCCGGCAGACTGTGTTTGGCCTCGAGGTGTCGGATGGCGGCCGGGGCAAAGAGGACCTCGGCCTGGCGCGGGCGGGTGCGGCGTTTCGTCGGCTTCGACTTCGGCATCGTGCTCGTCTCCCGAATCCCAAGGTGCGCGAGGGGACTACTTTACGCGCAAGACGGCCGATGTGCAAGTAAGTAGGCCGCGGCGTGCCGCGGCCTACACGCTGGGACGGACCGCCCTGTCACCTGAACGGTTTCTCAGCGCCGGACCGCTCCGAGGGGATGAGGCCCTCCATGGCCGCGGGTTGTTCGAATTCGGCGGCTTCCTCGCGGGCCTTCCAGATGTGCCACCCGGCGAACGCCACGAGCGCCGCCAGCGTCACGCCCAGGAAGATGAAAAACAGCCAGTGTTTCTGCGTTGCTCGCATGGCGCCATGCTACGCCGCCGGGAAGCCCAACGCAACGTTCCGTGCGGGGCGTTTGACAATCGGCAACGGCCTGCTACGATGATGATGCCCGGCCAGCGTCCGGGGGCAGTCGAGGGCGGTTCATGCACATCCTGGTGACGAACGACGACGGCATCCTGGCGCCGGGCCTGCTGGCCCTCAGGCGTGCCCTCTTGGAAATTGCCGAGGTGACGGTCGTCGCGCCCACGACGGCCCAGTCGGCTGTCGGACACTCTATTACGCTGACCGACCCGATTCGCGTCCATCGCGTCGACCTGGGCGGCGGCGCGTGGGGTCACGGCGTCGAGGGCAGCCCGGCCGACAGCGTCAAACTGGCCCTGTTGGAACTGATGCCCCGGCCGCCCGACCTCGTGGCCAGCGGCGTGAACCTGGGCACGAATCTGGGCGTCAACGTCCTGTATTCCGGGACGGTTGCGGCGGCGATAGAGGGGGCGTTCTTCGGCCTGCCGTCGGTCGCGATCAGCATCGAGGACTCCGACGTAGTGGACTTCGACGGTGCCGCCCGCATAGCACGCCGCATCATCGAGCAGACGGCCGAGCGGTGCCTCGACCGCGGCCGGTCCCGCAGCCAGGAACCGGTGCTCCTGAACGTCAACGTGCCGGACCTCGCCAACGGGCCGCCCAGAGGCGTCCGGGTTGTGCCGCAGAGCATGAAAGGCTTCAGCGAACGTTGGGAACGCCGGACCGACCCGCGCGGCCGCACGTATTACTGGATTACCGGCGACCACGACCGCGAGGACCAGGGCATCGACTCCGACATTGCGGCGTTCTACGACGGGTACGTCACCGTGACGCCGCTACGGTTCGATTTGACGGACCACGACCGCGTGGCCGACGTGCGGGAATGGGGCCTGGGCCTCTGACGGCGACGGTCCTCACGTTGCCCCGCATCCGCCAGATGGTCGACGAGTTGATGCAGGCGAACGCCGCGTACATGCAGGACTGGCCCGCCGAGTAACGTCCGAGATAGACGGGTGGCATGCCCAGGCCGCCGTTGCCTGGGCATGGTCTCTGGTTGTGCGCGGCGGGTCCCCGTACCCGCCGCGCACGGGCAGCGGTTTCGCGCGGTCGGTGCGGGGACCGACCGCGCACGGGCAGTCGGCGTGCGCGGTTGTCATTCTGAGGAGCGGCGAAGCCGCGACGAAGAATCTCGCCTTGCGCCAAAGACCACGGCGAGATTCTTCGGCCCCGCGAGCGGGGCCTCAGGTAGCATGTAGGCCGTTCCTCCGTGGGCCTATACGATAGGTCCGAGATAGGTTCCTGGAACGGGAACCGCAAGAGGAGGAACGACCATGAGTAAGCGTACCACGAAGTCCACGAGGTGCAAGGGGGTTGTGCT
>DATKZB010000355.1:0-7197 GCA_035528235.1 Phycisphaerae bacterium | reverse complement strand
GCAGCCCCGTGAGCGTCCGCGCGACGCGGCCGCCCTGCCACCCGGCGCCCTCGCGACCCCCGGCTCACCTCCCCACGCGGACCAGCCCCTCGCCCATCACCTCGCCCCATCCGCCAAAACGCCCACAACGCAAATGGCTCTTCGGCGTTTGCGCTTGACTTGCCGCCGCGTGTGGGTATACTAGTGTGTCAATGTTGCGACGAAACGCCTGTCCTGCGACCGTATTGTCCATCCCGTCCGCCACACCGGCGGCAGGGAGGGCTGCTGCGCGCGTGCTGGTGGCCCATCGGCTGAAGCCGCACGACCCATCTCGCGTCTGAGCCGCCTCGTTTTTCCGACCGGCCGACGTTTCCCCATTTTCCATACTCCGAGAGGTGCCATGAGCCGTCAGCAGATTCGTAACGTTGCCATTATCGCGCACGTGGACCACGGCAAGACGACGCTCGTGGACCAGTTGCTGCGCCAGTGCGGGCAGTTCCGCCAGGGCGAACTCAAGGGCGATTGCATTCTGGACTCGAACCCGCTGGAGCGCGAGCGCGGCATCACGATCCTCGCCAAGAACTGCGCCATCCGGTACACCGACCGCGCGGGCGCCCACTATCACATCAACATCATCGACACGCCCGGCCACGCCGACTTCGGCGGCGAGGTGGAGCGGGTCCTCAAGATGGCCGACGGGGCCCTGCTGCTGGTCGACGCCGTCGACGGCACCATGCCGCAGACCCGGTACGTGCTCGGCAAGGCCCTGGCAAACGGCCTGAAGCCCATCGTGGTCATCAACAAGATGGACCGGCCCGAGGAGCGGCACAGCGAGGTCCTGGACGAGGTCTTCGACCTGATGGTCGACCTGGGGGCCGACGACGCGACGCTCGATTTCCCCATCGTGTACGCCTCGGGCCGCGACGGCTGGGCGACGACCGACCCCAGCGCGCGGCCGGCCGGGGGCGTGGACATCCACGCCCTGTTCGAGGCGATCATCCGGCACGTGCCGGCGCCCGACTTCGACGCCGCCGCGCCGCTCCAGATGCTTATCACCACACTGGACTACAGCGATTACGTGGGCCGAATCGGCATCGGGCGGGTCTTTGCCGGCACGCTACGGGCCGGCGAAAACGTCCTCGTGATCGACCGGCACGGCGGCCGCCGGCTCCAGCGCGTGAGCCAACTGATGCAGTTCGACGGCCTGGGCCGCATCGAGGTCGATCACATCGACGTCGGCGACATCGGGGCCGTGGTCGGCCTGGAGAGGGTGGACATCGGCGACACGCTGGCCGACCCCGAGAACCCCAAGGCGCTGCCGGCCGTCCACGTGGACGAACCGACGCTGCACATGACCTTCCGCATCAACGACGGCCCCTTTGCCGGGCGCGACGGCCGGTTCCTGACGAACCGGCACCTGCGCGAGCGGCTCGATAAGGAACTCCAGTCGAACGTCGCCCTGCGCGTGACGCCGGGCGAGAGCAACGAAGAGATGGAGGTCTCGGGGCGCGGTCTGCTGCACCTGGGCATCCTGCTCGAGAACATGCGCCGCGAGGGGTACGAACTGACGGTCGGCAAACCCAAGGTCATCTACGGAGAGGCCGACGGCGTGCGGACCGAGCCCATGGAACACCTCGTGGTCGACGTGCCGCGTGGCAACCTCGGACCCGTCATGCAGTTGCTGGGCGACCGGCGCGGCGAGTCGCTCAAGATGGCGACGCGCGGCGACCTGGTGCACGCCGAGTTCCTCATTCCGGCCCGCGGGCTCATCGGTCTGAGGAGCCGGCTGCTGGCCGCCACCGCCGGCGAGGCCATCATGCACCACGTCTTCGCCCGGTACGAGCGGATGCGCGGCCCGATTGCCGGCCGATCGACCGGCGTCATGGTCGCCATCGAGGCCGGGCAAGTCACCGGCTACGCCCTCGACCAACTGGGCGACCGGGGAACTATGTTCGTGGCGCCCGGCGAGCCGGTGTACGAGGGCCAGATCGTGGGCGAGCACTGCAAGGACGACGACATTGCCGTCAACGTGGCGCGGCAGAAGAAACTGACCAACATGCGGGCCTCGACCAAGGACTTCACGGTGGTGCTGAAGGCCCCCCGGCGGCTGACGCTGGAGGCCGCCCTGGAGTACATCGAGGACGACGAACTGGTTGAACTGACCCCCCAGTCGATCCGCCTCCGGAAACGCTACCTGAAGGAGACCGATCGTCGCCGGAACTCCCGCCGCCTGACCGCGGCCGAGATGTGACCCAAGCCCCGGGACGTGTACGTGTTTAACGTGTGCCACGGCCGGTCTTGCCCGGCCGTGCATGTGACATCGGCGGCAGGCCGAGCACACGCCCGCCCGGGCGGTAATCCCGACCTCGGAAAAAACTCTTCCCCCGGTGGTAGTTTCCGATTGTTTTGCCGGCGGGTTGGTATAATGGTCGCGTCGCCACCCCGGGTTTGGGGGGGCGAGACGTTTGGGGCGCTGTCCGGCAGAGGCACGGACGCGCCCCGCGAGACAAGAACCTGCCTCTTGGAGGTCATGCAGGACTTTATGAACGATCACGAAGACCCCTTCAGTAGGTACGGGCTTGTCCGCATGGGACTGGACGACAAGCCCCACTTCGACGATTTCTTCCGGACCTGCCAACCACGCCTGTCGGATTATACGTTTGCCAATACGTTTATCTGGCGGGAGTCCATCAACCTGCGCTGGCGCGTGCTCCGCGACTGCCTGTGCGTGTTCGCCAACGGCGACGGCGGCCTGACGCTGCTGTTTCCGCCGCTGGGCGACGCCGACCTGGGCGCTGCCGCGCGCGAGGCCCTCGCGATCTGCCGGCAGTACGCCGCCGACCACCGCCTCGCCACGGAGCCGCGAATCGAGTACGTCAGCGACGACCTGCTGGCCAGGCTCGGCCCGGCCTTTCATGCCGCGCCCATGAGCGCCGACTACGTCTACCCCACGAGCCGAATGATCGACTTGGCCGGCGGCGACTTGGCCAGCAAACGCCAGGCCCGGAACCGCTTCGCCCGGTCCTACCAGCCGCGCACCGAACCGTTCGGGCCCCAACACGTCGAGGCCTGTGCCGACCTGATGAACCGCTGGCGCCGGCAGTGCGACGGCGCCGCCGCGGCGGAGGTGGGCGTCTGCGTCAAGCGGTGCAAGGACATGCTGGCCACCTACGAGGCCATGGTTCACGCCGAGGCCCTGGGCCTTCGCGGCATGGTCCTGTACGGGGGCGACCAGATCGTGGGGTTCACCCTGGGCGAGATGCTGGACGAGACGAGTTGCAGCATCCTCATCGAGAAGACCGACCGCCAGTTCGTGGGCTCCGCCCAGTACATCTTCAGCGAGTTCTGCCGGCAGTACTGGGCCGAGGCCCCGTGGTGCAACGTGGGCGACGACTGGGAGGTTCCGTCGCTGGCGTGGACGAAGCAGAGTTACCGGCCGTCGCACCGTCTGGCGAAATGGGTCGCGCGGCAGGAGGCGTCGGTGGCGGTCTCGATGTCGGTCGGGTCATTGCCCGCCGCCGAGTCGCCCGCGCCGGTCGCCGCGGCCGCCGGCGAGGACGGGCCGGGCCGGTACGAACTCGGGTCCGCTCAGCCGAGCGACCTGGATCGTCTGTACGCCCTGGACGCCCAGTGCTTTGCCAAGGAGGTGGCCTTCTCACGCCGGCAGTGGGGCAGCCTCCTGCGCAGCCGCAACGCCAGCACACACGTCGTCCGACTGGCCGGCGAGATCGTGGCCGAGGCCATGCTGCTGAGGCGACGGACGCGGGCCGGGCTGGTGGGCCGGCTGTACACCCTGGCCGTTACGGCCGCACACCGCGGCAAGGGTTTCGGCAAGGTGCTCCTCAGAAACTGCCTCGACGTGGCCAGGGCCGAGGGCATCCGGACCGTTTACCTGGAGGTCGAGGAGTCCAACGCCGCCGCCATCGGGCTGTACGAATCGTTCGGGTTCGTCAGACTCAAGCGGCTGCCGGACTACTACGGATCCGGCAAGAACGGGCGCAAAATGTGCCTCAAGATGACCCCGTTCGCGCCCGGGCCGGACGCCGGGCGCCTGCCCGCGACGCCCTCCGTGCGCGAAGCCGTGCCGGTGCCCCGGGCCTGAGCAGCGCCGGGCCGGATTTCACGATGGGCCGCTAGCGCTCCGACGTTACACTGTCGGGGGGTGGTGCGCCCGAAGTCCCGCCGGCTGCGACAAGGAGAGACCCTATGACTCGATCGCCGGCACGGTACGTGACGGTCCTTCTCCTGGGGGCGGCCGGTCTCGCCTTCGGCAGCGCGGCCTGGGGCGCCGAACCCGAGAAGGCCGCCGCCGAGGGTCTGCCCTACGAGATACCCGTCCTGGTGATCAAGTACTTCCCCGTCAAGGGCGACCGGCTGGACCGCGCGGTCACGGGCGACTGGGGCGAGACGCTCGACGCCACCCGGGCCAAGACCGACCGGGTGACGCAGGTCGTCAAGGCCGCCCTCGAGGAAGGCTCGCGGTACCACGCGTACAAGGACCCCACGGCCCGGCCGAGCCTGAAGTACACCATTCTCGCGACGCTCGAGTTCCTGGAACCGTTGCCCGTCAGGCCGCGCCAGGACGGCAAGGTGCCGCTGACCGACTACGGCAAGATTATGGAGCGCGTCGGCATCAAGGACTGGGTCGAGACGAAGGGCGTCAAGGAGGTCTGGTTGTGGGGCTATCACGGCGGGGTGGTGGTCCTGTGGGAATCGAACATGGCGGGGCCCTGGGGCGACATCTCAAACTCGAACCGCGACCCGGCCGACCTGCCCGTCCTCTCGAAGACGTACACGGTGTACCATTACAACTACCAGCGCGGCCCGTCGGAGGCGTGCGAGAATCACATGCACCAACTGGAGCACGTCCTGAACTGGGTGGACGGCCGCGACCGCACGCCGCACGAGAAGTGGGGCGACCTCCTCTTATGGGGCAAGTTCGTCGGCAGCGACATCTCGCACAAGATCGTGCGGCCGGGATGCGGGTGGTCGCACTATCCGCCGAACGGCGAACAGGACTACGACTGGGCCAACAAGCGATACGTCGAGAGCGACATCGAGGACTGGAAGCCCGACGGCACCGGCCGCAAACAGCCCATCAACTGCGACCGCTGGGCCGGCGACAGCCTTCGGTGGTTCATCTACTGGATGCAGAGCATTCCCGGTGCCGCCAACGGCCTCTCGTACCAGGGCAAACCGCTACGGAACTGGTGGCGGTTCATCGCCGACTTCGACGGGGCGATGGCCGCGAAGATGAAGCTCTGGGAAGAGCCGTAGAGCCGGCGGTGTCGGGCCTGCGGCCGAGTGCGTGCGGCCCGCTGCGCCGCCCGGTCAACGGGTTCGGAGAACCGCCTGCCCATGGACGAGCGCCTATTTTGTCATTCTGAGGAGCGGCGACGCCGCAACGAAGAATCTCGCCTTGGCTTTATTCCGTTTCCGTCCCGCGTGGTCTGGCAGTAGAATCTGTGCGGGCGGAGTGTGTGCATGCGTGAGTACTACGTCTATATCCTCGCGAACCGTTCCGGCACGCTCTACACCGGGGTGACGAACGATCTGGCGCGCCGGATGTACGAGCACAAGAAGCGACTCTCGCGGGGATTCACAAGCCGATACCGCATCGATCGGCTTGTGTACTTCGAGAGTACGCCTGACGTGCGGGCGGCCATTTCGCGCGAGAAGGAACTGAAGGGTTGGCTGCGCGCCAAGAAGGTTGCGCTCATCGAGTCAGTCAACCGTGACTGGAAGGACCTAAGCGCCGGCTGGTTCTCGGACTGGCCCGCATGAGGCGATGTGCGGCAACGGCCAGAACCGTTGCGAGGCTCTTGCGGGATGTCATGCTGAGCGCAGCGAAGCATCTCGCCGTGGGCTGGCCGGTGAGAGCGGGATCCTCGGCGAGACCTGAAACCGGGCAGCGACGTGAGCGGGAGGGATGACATGAGAACCACGTATATCATCGGTGCCGGTGCGAGCAAGGCCGTCTGGGGCTTCCCCGTGATGAAGGGCTTCCTGCGTGACTGGAAGAAGGAGACTGATGGACCGGACAACGAGGACGGCCGCTGCCTTGAGTCGTACCTGCGCGAGCGTTTCGGGCCGAATCCGCAGGATGCCAACCTGGAGGACGTCCTGTCCGATCTGGATCAGTCGATCCACGGCCTGGGCGGCGTGTGGTACGGTTCCGAGGGCCACGCCCTGCGGCTGAGGGCCTTGGCAATCCAGCGAGCGCTGATTGAGTTCATCCGGGGGCGCCTCACGCTGCCGGACACCCTTGCGGAGGGCAGTATTGCCGCCTACGACAAGGTCTTCGAAGGGTTCAAGTCTGGCGACACCGTTGTGACGTTCAACTACGACATCGGCATCGAGACCTATGCACAGCGGAAGCGAGACCCGTCCAATTCCGAGGATGATCCCTTCATCGCGATGCTGCAAGGACGTTCCGGCATACTCGGTGACATTGTAACACGCGGCCAGCAATACGGCCTGATGGCACGCGAGTACGCGTCGCTGTTGCTGAAGTTACATGGCTCTGTGGATTTTCGCTGTTGCGGCAACCCTGCCTGCCCCGTGAGGGCATCGATCTATGCTCCGAGTTTCCGTTCTGGCGAGCGAGGCCCCGATGCGCAGTGCAAGTGTTGCGGCGCCGACTTCGAGACGGTCATCATCCCCCCGACGATGGCGAAGTCGTTTGAGCGGTTCCCCAAACTGACGCTCCTTTGGCGCGTGGCCGAGAAGGCCATACAAGAGGCCGAACGCCTGGTGGTCTGGGGCTTCTCGTGCCCAGACTCGGATCATCACGTCCGCTGGCTCCTTCGGGCCTGCCGCGGCATCGGCGGCAAACCCCCCACGCTCAAGGCGGCTGATGTTATCGACCCTGAACACGAGCGGGTCATTGACCGGCTTCGATGTCTTGTCGGCGCGGAAGGCAGTGCCACGTGGCGTGGATTCGAGACACACGAGGCGTACTGCCCGCCTGAGGGGTAGGCCAACCGCTCTGGTGCGGACGAGCCGTGTCCGTAAGAGCGGGCGCGGCAGGGAACGCAAGACAACAGACCACGGCGAGATTCTTCGGCCGCCTTGGGCGGCCTCAGGTAGCATGTAGGCCGTTCCTCCGTGGGCCTATACGATAGGTCCGAGATAGGTTCCTGGAACGGGAACCGCAAGAGGAGGAACGACCATGAGTAAGCGTACCACGAAGTCCACGAGGTGCAAGGGGGTTGTGCT
>DATKZB010000354.1:0-2403 GCA_035528235.1 Phycisphaerae bacterium | reverse complement strand
GCCGGCGGCCGAGTCACTGCCTCCGACGTACAGGCTTTCGGTGGTGGTCCACAGCGAGCCGTTGCCGTCCACCGTCACGTCGCCCGTCGACCCGGCGGCCCAGCCCACGTACCCGTAGCCGCTGGAAATCTGGCCGCCGCCTGTGACCGACATCGTGCCGGTCCCAGAGTGGGCCACAATCAGGGCACCGCCCACACCCCAGGCCGAGGTGTTGCCGTCCACCGTCACCTCGCCCGTCGAGCCGGCGTCGGAGCCGATGCTAGAGTTACCGTTGTTCTCCAGGGCCGTGCCGCCCGAGACGGTCAGGGCGCCTCGGGCGTTGTCGCCGATGAGGACGTTCCAGAACGTGGCGGCCGGCGTCGCCCCATCGAGGACGAGGTGAGGGAGGGCCGTCGGCGTGTTGCCGTTCAGTGTCAGGGCGGTCGTTCCCGGGGCGTACGTGCCGCCGCGGACCGTGAGCGTGCCGTCGCGGTGGTTGAACGTGCCGCCGGACGTGTTGACGAGCGACCCCGTGGTGAGCGTCCAGCCGTCGAGGGCGACCGCACCCGACGCCAGGACCTCGGTGGTCCCCACCACGCCCATGGTGACCGGGTTGGTGGTGACGACGGTCATAGGCGTCTCGATCGTGGCGTTGCCCGAGACGGTGATGCTGCGCTGGAGGGTCGCGTCGGCGCCGGTCCCCGTGACCAGCAGGTCGTCGTAGACGTCGCGGTACTTGCGGCCAAGGCTGTGCCCCGCCCCGCTCGCGATGTCCAGGAAGAAGCCCGCCGGGACGTTGCACTGGCCGTAGCCGTTGTCGCCCTAGGCGGCGACCGACCCGTCGGCCTTGAGGGCGAGGCTGTGGCCGTCGCCCCCGTCGACCTGGGTGACGCCCGCGAGGCCCGCCGGGACGTCGCACTGGCCGTCGGAGTTGTAGCCCCAGGCGGCGACCGACCCGTCGGCCTTGAGGGCCAGGCTGTGGACCGTGCCCGCGGCGACCTGGGTGACGTCCGCGAGGCCCGCCGGGACGGTGCACTGGCCGTAGGTGTTCCCGCCCCATGCGGCGACCGACCCGTCGGCCTTGAGGGCCAGGCTGTGGCCGTCGCCCCCGTCGACCTGGGTGACGCCCGCGAGGCCCGCCGGGACGTCGCACTGGCCGTCGGAGTTGTAGCTCCAGGCGGCGACCGACCCGTCGGCCTTGAGGGCCAGGCTGTGGCGATTGCCCCCGGCGATCTGGGTGACGTCCGCGAGGCCCGCCGGGACGTTGCACTGGCCGTAGTAGTTGAGGCCCCAGGCGGCGACCGACCCGTCGGCCTTGAGGGCCAGGCTGTGGTAGTCGCCCCCGGCGACCTGGGTGACGTCCGCGAGGCCCGCTGGGACGTTGCACTGGCCGTAGCCGTTGTAGCCCCAGGCGGCGACCGACCCGTCGCTTAGAGGGGCCAGACTGTGATCCCCGCCTCCGGAAACCTGGGTGTACGTCTCACCCGGCGGCAGCGCCGGGACGTTGCACTGGCCGCTAGAGTTGTAGCCCCAGGCGACGACGCGGGTGTCGCTCAGCCAGCCAACATCGGCGCGCACGGCCGCTCTTTCGGTCACGGAGGCAAGGGCCAGGATCACGGCGGCAGCAACGGTTGAGGCGGTCTTCATCGTCGGCTCCTCCAGGCTGAATAGACCTGACGGCGGGCGCAGAACGAGGGCGGCGCCCGGGAATCCGCCCCCGCACGTCGCCCTGGATTCACACATGTCTCGGCTGTCGGTACCACCCGCGCCGGCCTAACCCCCGGCGGCCGGCGCCGGCTTGGTCGCTCTCTCGATGGGGCAATGCCCGTGTTCGACCTGTCCGTGGGCAACCGGCTTGCCCCGAAGTGTCTGGTCAACTTCCCCGAAACCCCAACGTCGATCCCGGCGCATCCTCCCGCGCAGCAACAAGGCCCGCGCTCGCGCGCAAGCCCGACCCCGAATCGCCACACGACCCCCCGACTGGAATTAGTATACTTTACAAATCGGTGAAAGGCAAATCAAAAACCATTGCGGAATGCGGGTTGAACGGCAACGGGGCCTCACGCCAAGGCGCAAAGGCGCCAAGAACGGCTGAGCGGCGGCAGAGGCCGGCGGCAGGGGCGAGGCATGCCTCGGCCGTGGGTTGCCGGAAGCGGCTCGCGCGGCAGGCTGACGAATTCGAGCCTTTCAGGCTCGACGGAAACCCCGCTGAAGCGGGTTCGGATAGCACTACTACGCACCTTGCTGCGCGGCGGGTCTGGAGTACCCGCCGCGATGGTTCCGTCGGCAGCGCGGCGGGTACTCCAGACCCACCGCGCGAAATGCCTTTGTAGCGTTGTGGGTTTCGTGCCGGCAACCCGCAAGCCGTGAGCAATGACGTGTGACACGCCCCGCGTCCGGTGTCAGGTTCGCCGTTTGCGGAGG
>DATKZB010000353.1:0-4576 GCA_035528235.1 Phycisphaerae bacterium | reverse complement strand
CGTCGTTCCGCTGATCGAGGTCCGCTTGTTTCGCACGAGGGAGACCTCGTTCAGCGCGATCGGACCGACGCCGGTGGCGACCGTGTTGAAATCGAGGCTCTGCGCCTGGCCGCCCTGCCCGCTGAAATTCGTGACGTTCGTCGAGGCGAACGTGGCGGTCACGCCGGCGCCCACGGCCACCGAGATCGAGTTGCCCGTCACGGGGGCGACCGGCGTGGAATTGCCGTACCTGGCGTTTCCGCTCGGCTTCAGGTAAAGGTCGCCGAGCGCGGCCTGCGCCAGGTCGCCGCTGCGGGTAACCTGGACGTCGGCCGTGAACTCGTACGTGCTGCCGACGCCCAGCGTCGCCGGGTTATCGGCCGAGTACGTGGCCAGCCCCCAGGACTGGTGCGTAAAGCCCGCGGGACCCGACGTACTCACCACCGAGTAGGATAGACCGTCTGGTGCGTTCCAGTCAGTGAGCATGTCCACCCGCATCCAGTCGTAGCCGGCCATGCTGCTGGCGATCGTCACGCCGAACGTGAGGGTCCGCGTCTCGGAGTCGCTCCCAAGGACGGGGTTGGAGATATGGCGCGTCATGGAGAAACTCGGCGTAAGGGTCACCTGCGACGGTAAGGCGTCGATACACTCAAAGGCCGAGCCGCTGAGCGGTCCGACGGCCTGCCAGCCGAAGGTGCTGGTTCCCGACTGCCAGCCGATGGTCCCCGGCGTGTCGATCCAGACATCCTCGATGCCATTGGGTTGGGTGATGCTGATGGCCGCCCCTTGTACCGTGCCGCCCATGACCTGGTAGTTCAGGGTGTACCCCCTATCCCACAGGCTCGGGACGGCCGGCATCGCGTCGCCGGCCACGTCGAGCCAGTGCTGCTCCTCGGCGGTGACCCACGCTTGCGGTTGCGGGGGCACGGCGTACGCCGCGGCCACCCATGCTACGACCAGAACGCCTGCGACCCACCCCGCGGACAGCACACGAACGACCTGCTTAGACCGTGACATGTGATTCCCTCCCCCCGAAGGCAACCGCCCTGTGCGCGCAGCCTCTGACCGGCAGCCAATCCGACCGCAGAGATCACACTCAACAAGGAAGCCCCCCCGGGCTTTACGTTGACCGGGGGTATATACACCAATTTGGGCCAAAGTCAAATCCGCCGGCCGGGTTCCTGGGGGAAAAGCCGTCCGGATGGGTGGAAATACCCGGACCGTGGCACACGGCCGGCAAGAGAGGTAGAACCCTTGTGGGAACGGCTCTAGGCCGAGGGCAGGTCGGCGCCGTTGGCGCGGAACTCCGGCACGATGCGCTTGAGGACGTCGCGGACCTGGTCGAGCGACGCGCCGTTGGTGACCGACTCCAGTTGCGCGAGCGCCGTCTCGATTTCCTGGGCGGTGCACCCGCGGTTCTGCCAGACGAAGATCTTGTGATGGTGGGTGGGCAGGACGTCCTCGCCGCTGGTGCGGAGTTCCTCGAACAGTTTCTCGCCCGGCCGCATGCCCTGGAACTCGATTGGGATGTCGACGTCGGGCCGGAACCCCGACAGCGTAATCATGTCGCGGGCCAGGTCGACGATCTTGACGGGCGTGCCCATGTCGAGCAGCATGATCTGGCCGCTCTTGCCCATGGCCCCGGCCTGGATGACCAGTTGGGTGGCCTCGGGAATCGTCATGAAGTACCGCTGCATCTCGGGATGCGTCACGGTAACGGGCCCGCCGCGGGCGATCTGCTCGCGGAAGATCGGCACCACGCTGCCGGCCGACCCGAGGACGTTGCCGAACCGGACGACGACGAACTTCGTCTTCGAGCCGTCCGGGCCGCCCGACAGGCCCTGGCAGTACATCTCGGTGATGCGTTTGGTGCACCCCATGATGCTGGTGGGGTTGACGGCCTTGTCGGTCGAGATGAGGACAAACGCCTCGGCCCCCGCCTGGGAGGCCAGGTCGATAACGTTCTTCGAGCCGAAGATGTTGTTCTTGATGGCCTCGCCGGGGTTGAGTTCCATCATGGGCACGTGCTTGTGCGCGGCCGCGTGAAAGACCACGTTCGGTTGGTGCTGAGTGAAGACGTCCTGGAGGCGCACCCGGTCGCAGATGTCGGCAATGACGGGAACGACGGCCAGGTCGGGGTGGGCGGCGCGGAGTTCGCGGTCGATGTAAAAGAGGTTGTTCTCGGCCTGCTCCACGAGGACGAGGCGCCGGGGGCCGAAGGCGACGAGTTGGCGGCACAATTCGGACCCGATCGAGCCGCCCGCCCCCGTCACGAGAACGACCTTGCCCTTGAGGAAGAGGCCGATGTCCTCGGTATCGAGGGCCACGGGGTCGCGTCCCAGCAAGTCGTTGATGTCGACCTCGCGGAGGCGGCCGACGTCGATGCGCCCCTCGATAAGATCGGCCATGCCCGGCACGATGCGGAACGTCAGGCGCTGGCCCTTGCAGACCTCGATGATGCGCCGCAGTTCGTCGCGGGGGGACCGGGGCAGCGCGATGATGACTTCCTCGGCGTTCAGGCGTACGGCGACCGCCGCCAGGTCGGCCACACCGCCCAGCACCGGCACGCCGTGAATCCGGATGCCGCGCTTCCGCGGGTCGTCGTCGATGAACCCGACCACGTGATACTTCTCGACCGGCAGGCGATAGAGTTCCCTCAGGGCCCCTTCGCCGGCGTCGCCGGCACCGATGATGAGGGTCCGCGTCAACCCCGCCGGACTGACCGGCCGCGACCCCTCGCGGATGATGCGGACCAGGAACCGCAGCCCTCCCACCAGCGCGATCGTGGCCGCCCAGTCGATAATCAGGACCGTGTCGGGCACCTCGACGGCCACCGTAATCGCCCCGTAGGCCCGAAGCGCCTTGCAGACGTACACGCCCCCCAGAATGATGGCCGTCGAGATGTGGCTGGCCTTGAACGTCTCGACCAGGTCCTGAATGCTGACGTACTGCCACCACCCCGCGTACAGCCGGAAGTAGCCGAACACGATCGTCTTCACGAGCAGAACGAAAATCAGCAGTTCGAAGAAGTTGTTCCAGACCGTCAGCGGGATACGGACATCGGTCGGCGCAATCAGTTCGGTGTCGGCGACGGCTTCCCACGCGGGAGGGATGTGAAACTCGTACCGCAGGCCGTAGGCCACCCAGAACGAGAGAATGAACAACAGGACGTGAGCGGCACCGACGTAGGCATGGCGCACGGCCGGCGCGTACCGACTCGGCACTCGCGGCGTATCTGCCTGGGTCGCCATGCGCGCTACGGACCCCCTTGGTCATCTGCTGGACACAGCCGCTGTCGCCCCCCACGCAGCGGCGGGATACACTATTCCAGACATCGGCGCCAGACCGGCCGTTCCTCCACCCCAATAGGCGGCGTCCCGCCCCGGCCAAGGCCTGCCGATGCCGATCTCCGTCGCCCCGCTTCGCCCATCGGGCGCCATTTCGCGCCGCGGGCGACTATACCGCCGCCGCGGCACGCCGTCAAACGAAGAACGCCTCGCCCGGCCGGTCCCTCACGCCTCCCCATCGAGGCGAAGGCCCAGCGCCCGGGCGCCGCGCCGGGTCTCGGCCACCTCGTCGGCGGTCGGCGACCGGGCGATCTCGGGATAGGCCAACCGACCGGCGGGGGCCCGGACCCGGCCCTCGGGCCGGTACTGGCCCATGACGTTGACGAAGGTGCGAGGCGACAGGTCGGCGAGAAGCCGGAGGATCTCGCGGCTCTCGTCGCGGCCGGCCGTCAGCCGTTGCGGCGGCCGCCCATCAGCAGCGCCATCGCCTCGGCCCGGGTCGCGGCGTTCTCGCGGAAGAGGCCTCGCACGACGCTCGTCACGGTAATCGTGCCCGGCTTCTGGGCCCCGCGGATCGTCATGCACAGGTGCTCGGCCTCCACCACCACCATCACGCCGCGCGCCTCCAGCGTCTTCATGACGTGCCCGGCAATGGCCGAGGTCATCCGCTCCTGGATCTGGAGTTTGCGGGCCTCCATCTCGACGAGGCGGGCGAGTTTCGAGAGGCCCGTCACCTTGCCCTTCTTCGGCAGGTACGCCACGTGGGCCCGGCCGATGAACGGCACCAGGTGATGTTCGCAGATGCTCACCAGGGGGATGTCGCGGAGGAGGATGATCTCGTCGTAGTCTTCGACCGGGATGGCCTTGACGATGTCCTCGGCCTTCTGGTCCATGCCGGCCACGAGTTCCTGCCACATGCGGGCCACGCGCTGGGGCGTGCCCTCCAGCCCCGGCCGCGCCGGGTCCTCGCCGATGCCCTCCAGCAACATCCGCGTGGCCTGCTCCACCTTCTTCAGGTCGACCATGACGTGACCTCGCCTCCTGCCGGGCTTTTCCGATGCGTCGCCCGTCGCGCCAAGGATAGACGCTGGCCGGCTCGTTGTAAAGCGCTTCGCCATTGCCGCGTTCAGCCGTCGCCGGCACGGCGACGGGACCTGGCCGCCGAAGCCCGCGGCCGTACCGGCCGCGGCTAGAGCAGTTCACGTTTGGATGTAGCGTGTGCCGATAAGAGTAGGCATGGAAACCTACTCGATAGATCTGCGGGAGCGTGTGGTGCGGGCGTGCGATGAGAGCGTGCACACGCACGAGGC
>DATKZB010000352.1:0-6439 GCA_035528235.1 Phycisphaerae bacterium | reverse complement strand
GGAGGGCTCCCACTTCTTCGAGTGGACACACAAGCGGCTGGACGGGGAGGACTTCCCCGCCACGGTCCTGTTGACGCGAATGGAGACCGGCGGCCAGACGATGCTCCAGGCCACCGTCCGCGACATCACCGACCGCAATCGCCTGGAGCACGAGTTGCGGCGCCTGGCCGTGATTGCCGAACAGGCCGCGGAAGGGATCGCGGTGGCCGATACGGAGGGCAACCTCCAGTTCGTCAACCCGGCCTGGGCCAGGATGCACGGCTACGAATCGGGTGCCGCACTGGTGGGGAAGCACCTGGGTATTTTCCATACCGATGAGCAGATGAAGACGGACGTCATTCCGTTCAACGACGTGGTCAGCCGGCGCGGTCAGCACGCAGGCGAAGTGGGACACGTGCGAAAGGACGGGACGACGTTCCCCGCGCACATGCAGGTCGTGATGCTCAAGGACGAGGACGGCAAGCCATACGGCCTATCGGGCTTTGCCCAGGACATCACCGAACGCAAACAGGCCGAGGAGAAACTCACCGCGACCAACCGTGTCCTGGGCGAGCGCGTCAAGGAACTCAACGCCCTGTACGAGTTGAGCCGGATAGCCGAGCGGCACGAGATGACCCCCCGGCAGGTTCTTCAGGAGGCCGTCGCACTCCTGCCGCCCGCCTGGCAGTATCCCGAGATCGCTTGCGGGCGCATACGCTTTGACGGCGAGGTCTTTGAGACCCGCCCGGGGGCCGAGAGCCACTGGCGCCAGAGCGCTGCCATCCGGGTCGGCGGCCAAGAGCGCGGCTGCGTCGAGGTCTGCTACCTGGAAGAACGCCCCGAGTCCGACGAAGGGCCGTTCATGGAAGACGAACGCGTACTGATCGATGCTCTGGCCCGACGACTCGGCTACATCATGCAGCGCAAGGAGGCCCAGGAGGCCCTCGCCCGCTCCAACACCGAACTCGAACAGTTCGCCTACGTCGCCTCCCACGACCTTCAGGAACCGCTGCGGATGGTGACCGGCTACGTCCAGATGCTGGCCCGGCGCTACAAGGGACAACTCGACGCCGACGCCGACGACTTCATCGCTTTCGCCGTCGACGGTGCCCAGCGGATGTCGGTTCTCATCAACGACCTGCTGTCGTACTCGCGGGTGACAACGCGCGGCAAGGACTTCGTCCCGACGGACTGCGAGGCCATCATGGAGAACGTGCTGGCCGACTTCCAGTTGGCGATCGAGGAGTCCGGCGCCGTCGTCACCCACGATCCGCTGCCGACGATCCTGGCCGACGACGTCCAGATGGGGCGCGTGGTCCAGAACCTCGTGGGCAACGCCATCAAGTACCACGGCGATGAGCCCCCGCGGGTCCACGTTTCGGCCGAGCGGCAGGGCGAGGAGTGGCGGTTCGGCATTCGCGACAACGGCATCGGCATTGCCCCGGAGCACCGGGAGCGTATCTTCATCATCTTCCAGCGCCTGCACGCCCGCGACGAGTACGCGGGCACCGGCATCGGCCTGGCCATCTGTAAGAAGACCGTCGAGCGGCACGGCGGACGCATCTGGGTTGAGTCCGAGCCCGGCCAGGGCTCGACGTTCTATTTCACGGTCCCCATAAGGGAGGCGGAAGCGAATGAGCACTCAAGCGATGACCGAGAAACCCAGGATCATGCCCATCAGCGCGAGGCCTGCGGAAATCCTGTTGGTTGAGGACAGCCCCGGCGACGCCCGCCTCATGCAGGAGGCCCTCCGCGAGGGCAAGGTGGCCAACCGGGTCAGCACCGTCAAGGACGGCGTCGAGGCCCTGAAGTTCCTTCGCCGCGAGGCCCCCTATGCCGACGCGCCTCGGCCCGACCTCATCCTGCTCGACCTCAACCTGCCGAAGAAGGACGGCCGCGAGGTCCTGGCTGAGATTAAGGTCGACGCCACCCTGAAGCGCATCCCGGTGGTGGTCCTTACGACCTCGCACGCCGAGGAGGACATCATCAAGGCCTATAACCTCCACGCGAACTCGTACATGACCAAACCGGTGGACTTCCAGCAGTTCCTCACGCTGGTCCAGTCCATCGAGGACTACTGGCTGGTGCTGGTGAAACTGCCTACGGAGTGACCGCGATGGGCGATGGACGGATTCGCGTGCTGCTGATCGAGGACAACCCGGGCGACGCACGCCTGATACGCGAGTTCCTTACCGGCACGGGAGGCGGGGCGTTCCGCGTCGACTGGGCCGAGGGCCTCGAGGAAGGGCTGCGCCGGCTTGTGCCCGGCCGCGTCGACATCGTCCTGCTGGACCTGTCGCTGCCGGAAAGCAAGGGACTCGATACGGTGGCCAAGGTGCTGACGCACGCCCCGTGGGTCCCGGCGGTCGTGCTGACCGGCCTGGACGATGCGTCCGTGGCGGTCGAGGCCGTCCGCCGCGGGGCCCAGGACTACCTCGTGAAGGGGCAGATCGACGGCAACCTGCTGGGTCGGGCCATCCGCTACGCCATCGAACGCAAAGAGGTTGAGAGCAAGTTGGCCGACGCCAACACGCAACTCGAAGAGGCCAACCGACGCCTCGGGGAACTGGCCACCACCGACGTACTCACCGGCCTCTGGAACCGCCGGCGCTTCATGGAAATGCTCGAGCACGAGTGTCAGCGCGTCCACCGCACGGGGGGGGACCTCGCGCTGGCCATGCTCGACCTCGACCACTTCAAGTCGGTCAACGACACCTTCGGCCACGCCGCCGGCGACCGGGTGCTGGTCGAGGTAGCCGCCGTCATGCGTGAGGCGGCCCGGGCCACCGACGGGGTCGCCCGCTACGGCGGCGAGGAGTTCTTGATCCTGATGCCCGACACGACCGTCGAGGAGGCTGTGGTCGGGGCCGAACGCATCCGCCAACGCATCGCCGACCGCCCGGTGTCGCTTTCAGGCCGGACCCTCCAGGTCACCGTCAGCATCGGCGTGGGCGCGCTGGCGGCCGGCCAAACCGTTTCGTCCGACGCCCTCCTGAAACTGGCCGACGAAGCGCTGTACGCCGCCAAGCAGGGCGGGCGCAATTGTACGAGAACGTCGCATGACCTTCAGGCGGTCGGCGCGGCATCGGGGCAGCGGCCCGACGAGCCGCCGGGTACGACGCCCTCCGGGGGAACGGGGTAGACGTCTATGAGACTCAACGGCATCGGCGTCAAGTTGGTGCTGACGGCCGCCGCCATCCTGGCGGTCGAGGCGGCCGTCCGGAACCACTTCGATGCGGCCGCCAACGCCAGGAACTTCCGCGACGATTTTCTGAAGACCGGCCGGTCCCATGCCGGCAGCGTGGCCCAGGCGGCCGAGTACGGCTTTCTGACCGGCGACAAGGACGAACTGGTCCGCGTGGCCAACATGCTGCGGCAGGCCGACGACGCCGACCTGCTGTACGTCGCGTTCTACGACGAGAGCGGTAGCCTGCTGGCGAGCCGGCGGTGGGTCGGCGAGACGGTCCACATCCCGCCTCAACTGGACGTGGTGACACAGTTCGCCGTCCACCGGTGCGACGCCTCGGAGTGTTCTCTCGCCGAGCACTACCGGTTCCAGGTGCCCGTCTCCGTTTCGCGCGAGGTTGTGGGCGAGTCGGAGGGGATGGTCACGAAGGCCACCTCGGTTGCCGGGAGCGGCGGCCGCGCCATGGCCGTCGTGGGGCGTTCCTACGAGCACGTCAAGGCCCGCACGGCGGCCGCCCAGCGCGAGATGCTCGCCTTGAGCGGCGTGCTGTTCGTCGTCTTTCTGGGCGTGCTGTTCCTGCTCGCACGCTGGATCGTCCTACCCATCCGGCGGCTCGCCTCCAGCACCGAGCAGGTGGCGGCGGGCGACTTCGAGACCCGGGTCGACGTCGGCCGCCGCAACGACGAACTCCGGGTCCTGGCCGACAGTTTCAACCGGATGACGCTCCAACTGGGCCGGCAGCGCCGCGAGATCGTCTCGTACAGCCGCGACCTGGAGCAGAAGGTGGCCCAGCGGACCGCCGAACTCACCCGGGCCAATGCCGACCTGGAGGGCGAACTGGCCGAACGCCGGGCCGCCGAACGCGAACTGGCACGCTCGAACGCCGAACTCCGGCAGTTCGCCTACGTGGCCTCCCACGACCTCCAGGAGCCGCTCCGTGCGGTCACCAGTTATGTCCAACTGCTGGCGCGGCGGTACCGCGGCCGACTGGACTGCGAGGCCGACGAGTTCATCGACTTCGCCGTGGCCGGCGCGGTCCGGATGAAGGCCCTCATCACCGACGTCCTGGAGTTCTCTCGCGTCGGCAGAGGGGCCAGGCCGTTCCAGCCGACCGACTGCGAGGCCACCCTGGCAGGCGTGCTGGCGAACCTGGAACTCGCCATCCGCGAACGCGGCGCCCGGGTGACCCATGACCCCCTCCCCACCGTCCTGGGCGACGCGGCCCAGTTCGGCCAGGTGTTCCAGAACCTCATCGGCAACGCCATCAAGTTCTGCCGCGACGTGCCCTGCGTTCACGTCTCGGCCGAGGCGTGCGGCGGCCAGTGGCACTTCGCCGTCCGCGACAACGGCATCGGCATCGAGCCGCAGTACCACGAGCGCATTTTCGCCGTGTTCCAGCGCCTGCACGGGCGCGACGAGTACACCGGCACCGGCATGGGCCTGGCCATCGCGAAGAAGATCATCGAGAGCCACGGCGGACGCATGTGGATCGAGTCCCAGGCCGGCCAGGGCGCCACGTTCCACTTCACCATTCCACAAGAGGCCGTCGCACCGGTCGGCCCGGCGCCAGGCGAGGAACCCGACGACAGCCCCGCCGCCGAGCCGGTCACTTCGGCCCAGTCGGCCACCTGACGGCAATCTTCCGGGAATTCTTTCCACCTCTTCCGGGCGCTCTCTCATGCCTCGCCGTATCCCCCCGCGCGGCCGTGCGCCACGGTCTCTCCCGGTGCGACCCGGTCCGATTTTGCGTCTGCCAATATTGGGAGGCGGCTTTCGTCTGTGCCGGCCGTTTGGGCCGGTCCGGCGGCTAGCGAGGTCGGCGCGCCGCCACCATCGGTCGGCGAGGGCGCCGGCGCCGCGGCGCTCCGAGGTTTCCGTTCAGATTCCCAGTGTACCGGCCGATAGTTTCCGATAGCGAAGAGGGGTCGAAGTCGCGCCGGGAGGGACTGACCTGTGAAGAGCGTGTGTCTCGGAGTCTGCGCCTGCGCCGTCCTTGCCGTCGTCCTGCCGCTGGGTGTTGCCGGCGAGGAACCCGCGCCTGAGAAACCACCGGCCGGCCA
Organism: Phycisphaerae bacterium; assembly: GCA_035528235.1. Taxonomy (GTDB): domain Bacteria; phylum Planctomycetota; class Phycisphaerae; order FEN-1346; family FEN-1346; genus DATKZB01. Next base: position 1,213 of record DATKZB010000352.1, on the reverse strand, counting down.
GGCCGGCGGCGGTCTGGAAAAAGCGCCGGAGTTGCTGCTCTGGCAGGAGATTCCGACGGTCATCTCCGCGTCGCGGCACGAAGAACCGGCCTCTCGCGCCCCGAACGCCGTCAGCATCATCACCCGCGAGCAGATTCACGCCAGCGGCATGATGTCGCTGGGCGACCTCCTGCGCCTGGCCGTCGGCGTGGACGTGGGGCAGATCGACGCCTGGAATTACGCCATCGGCGTCCGCGGCTTGCACGGCCGGTGGTCGAACAACACGCTCGTCCTCATGGACGGCCGGTCCATCTACGACCCGATGTTCGGCGGCGTCATGTGGGGCACGCAGCCGGTCCTTCTGGAGGACATCGAGCGGATCGAGGTTGTCCGAGGCCCCGGCGGCGCCGCCTGGGGCGCCAATGCCGCCAACGGCGTCATCAACATCATCACCAAGAAGCCCGGCGAGACGCCGGGCGGGTTCCTGAGCCAGACGCTCACCAGCCGCCTCGACTCGCTGACGTACATGCGGTACGGCCTGACCGCCGGGAAACTGGACCTCAGGCTGAGCGCGGGGTACGACTCGATGCCCGAGATCGGCGTCCGCGAAGGGCCCGGCAACCACGACTTCCTCCGCCTGCCGCGCGCCAACCTCCGGTCCACCTACCACTTCGACGAGGAGCGGAGCCTGGATATCGACGCCGGTTACGTCGACGGCGTCCTGGGCAACGTGGAAGGCCCGCCCGGCACCTTCGCTGGCGCACGCTGGTTCCCCCAGTCGCACTACCTGCGGACCCGGTTCACGCACCAGAAGGCCCCCGACGACCTCTGGTACGTCCAGTACTTCCTGAACCGCGATACCCTGGACCTGTCCCAAGGCGGTCCGTGGATACGCTATACGCAGCACGACGTCGAGGTCCAGCGGGTTCAGCCGGCCGGCGACCGCCACGTGCTGACCTACGGCGGGAACCTGCGGCTGGACTACCTGGACAACCACGGCCCGTCGGTTCTCACCGGACCCGCTGTGATCCAGTTCGATAACCGGTCCACCCGCAACGTCCAGACGGGCCTGTTCGTCCAGGACCATATCCGGCTGAACGACCAGTGGTCGGTGGTGGCCGGCGCGCGCGCCGACCGCAACTCGTACACCGGCTGGGAGTGGGCGGGCCGGGGCAGCCTGCTGTATCATCCCGTGCAGGAACATACCTTCCGCGTGAGCGCGGCCCGGGCGTTC
>DATKZB010000351.1:0-5002 GCA_035528235.1 Phycisphaerae bacterium | reverse complement strand
CAGACTCCAGTTGCGTTGTAGCACTGATGGGCCAACCAGCCGGGAACTCCGGCCACAGGGATCTCAAAGAGCAGGAGCCTCCAGATGAAAAAGACGCTCGCAGTTGCGTTGCTCGCGGCACTGGCCTTTGCGGCGACGGCGCCGGCCGTCCCGACCGAGAACCTCGGCGTGCGGGCCCTGCCCGCCCCCGGCAAGGTCCAGGTCGACGGAAAGGTCGACGACTGGGACCTGACCGGCGGCATCTTTGCCTGCGACGACCCCGAGACCCAGCGCGACCAGTTCGCCGTCTGGTTCCACCTGATGTACGACGCCCGGAACCTGTACATCCTGGCCCGCTGGATCGACCCGACGCCCCTGGCCAACCCCGGGCGTCACCATCGCCGACCACGGCTTCCAGGGCGACTGTCTCCAGGTCCGCATCGCCACCGCGCCTGACACGCCCCAGGAGACGTGCGTCCACCTGACCTGCTGGAAGGGCCGCGACTCGAAGGACGTCATCAAGGTCGAACTGGGCAAGAAGTTCGAGGGCGTCATCGACGACCTCAAGAAGGAAGGCGCCCAGCAGGCCTTCGCCATCGACGCCGACGGCAAAGGCTACGCCCAGGAGATCGCCATCCCCTGGAAACTCCTCACGAAGAGCGGCGAGGCCCTGAAGGCCGGCGCCACGGTCCAGGTGACCCTCGAACCCAACTTCACCATCGGCTCGGGCGGGCGGCTGACCATCAAGGACATCTTCCGGCCGGGAGTGACCCCCGACCGCGTCTTTACCTTCATGGGCTCGGCGTGCTGGGGCTTTGCCTCCCTCGAGGCCAAGGGCAAGGTCCGGCCCCAGCCCCTGCGGCTGGCCGACGCCCGCGAGTTCCCCGTCACCATGGAAAAGGGAGTCCCCGTCGTCGACTGGACCGGCCTGGTGAAGTCGAAAGAACTGCCGGGCTTCAAGGACATCGCCTTCACGATGCCCGAGGACGGGTACGTCTCGCTCAACATTCTGAATGCCGACGGCCAGGTCGTGCGGCAACTGCTGGCGGCCGCCTTCGTGACCAAGGGCAAGCGCACCGTCCGGTGGGACGGCCTGACGACCTGGTCGGTCAGCCGCCCCGGCACGCCCGTGCCGCGCGGCACGTACACCTGGGAAGCCATCATGCACAAGGGCATCGGCCTGCGCCTGGTGGGCTGGGCCCACAACGCCGGCCGATCGCCCTGGGACGACCGAAACGGTAACTGGGGCGGCGACCACGGCGTTCCCGTCGACGCCGCCGCCGAGGGCGACACCGTCGTCCTGGGCTGGAACGGCGCCGAGGCCGGACAGGCCGTCGTCGGCGCCGACCTGGCCGGCAACGTCCGATGGCGGAACACCCGGTTCTCGATGACCGGCGTCACCCACGTCGCCCTCGACGGCGGCACGTACTACGGGGCGGCGCGCGGCGACACCATCTACCGACTCGACTCCAAGACCGGCGCCTACACCATGTGGGAAGGCACCGACTCCTGCGACGTCGAAATCAAGCGGCTCTGGCCCGACCCCGCCGGCAAACCCGAGAAGGTCGATGGCATGGACGCCGGCGGCGGACGCCTGTATCTGGCCTTCACGGGGGCCAACCTCGTGGCAGTCGTCGACGCCAAGACGGGCAAACTCCTCAAGACCCACACCGTCGAAGCCCCCGGCAACCTGGCCGCCGCCGGACCCGACAAGGTCTACGTCGTCTCGGGCGGCAAGGCCGTCGTGGCCCTCGATGCCGCGAGCGGCAAGACCCACACGGTCGTCGACGGCCTGGCCGGCGCCTCGGCCATCGCGACGGACGCCGGCGGCAGGCTCTATGTCGGCGTCGGCGGCGAGGTCAACCAGGTCAAGGTCTTCGGCCCCGACGGCAAGCCCGCCGGCGCCATCGGCCGCAAGGGCGGCCGGGCCCTCCTGGGCAAGTGGACGCCCGACGGCATGGCCTTCATCGCCGGCCTGGCGGTCGACAAGGACGGCAAACTCTGGGTGGCCGAGGCCGACCCAAGCCCCAAACGCATCAGCGTCTGGGACACCCAGACCGGCCAACTCGTCAAGGAACTCTTCGGCCCGACCGCCTACGGCGCCCTGGGCGGGGCCATCAGCCCCCTCGACCCGTACATGATGGTCGGCCACGGTTGCGAGTGGCGGATCGACCCCAAGACCGGCCGCGACACCTGCGTCGCCGTCATCACGCGCAGCGGCATGTCGAACTCGCGCCTCGCGGTGGCCAACGGCGGACGGCTGTACCTGGCCACCACGCCGGGATGGGCCTACAATGCCGCGCCCGTCAGCATCTTCGAGCGCACCGGCGACGGCGAGTACAAACTCCGCACCGTCATCGACTACGAGCGAGAAGGCGACGGCAAGGACAAGAAGATCACCCATACCCTCGTCTGGGCCGACGCCAACGGCGACGGCCAGCGCCAGGACGACGAGATCGTCAGCCGCGTCGCCCGCGAGATCCGCGTCAGCGGCTGGTACATGGGCATGACGCCGGACCTGACGTTCTACGGCGGCGACCGCCAGTTCAAGGTCACCGGCTTTACGGCGTGCGGCGCGCCCAGGTACGACCTGGCCCAGGGCGTGAAGATGCCCGTCGCGGGCCTCGGCTCGGCCGACGGCCGGCTCGTCCTCAAACACGGCGACTACGGCGTCGACCACGGCCTCTACGAGTGCCACGACATCGCCTCCGGCAAACTCCTCTGGACGTACCCGGACAACTTCGTGGGCGTCCACGGCTCGCACCGGGCCTGCGCGCCGGTGGTGGGCATGATACGCGGCTCCTACACGCCGTGCGGCGCGGCCAAACTGGCCGACCCCGTCGGCAACATCTGGGTCATCCCGACGAACGTGGGCGAGTGGCACATTCTGACCGAGCGCGGCTACTACCTGACGCGGCTGTTCCAGCCCGACCCGCTGAAGGTCGAGTGGCCGCCCGACGCCGTGCCCGGTGCCATCCTCGACAACTGCCCGTGCGGCATGGGCGGCGAAGACTTCGGCGGGTCTATCGTCCAGAACCAGGACGGCCGGCTCTTCGTCCAGGCCGGTAAGACCGCCTTCTGGAACGCCCAGGTCGTCGGACTCGACACCATCCGGGCCATCAAGGGCGGCAAGGTCGCCATCGGCGACGACGACGTCAAGAAGGCCGAGGCCATCCGCGCGGCCCAACTCCAGGCCGTCGTCGGCACACGCCGCGCCACGGTCAGAAAGATGACGCCCGCCTTCACCGGCGACTTCGAGAAGGATTTCAGGGGCGCCGAACAGGTCCGCTTCCAGAAACAGGACGACGCCCAGGTGCGCGCGGCCGCCGCCTGGGACGACACCCACCTGTATCTCGCCTGGGACGTCCGCGACAAGACGCCCTGGCAGAACGCCGCCGGACTGCGCGAGTTCCTGTACTGCAAGGGCGACGCCGTCGATTTCCAGTTGGGCACCGACCCCAAGGCCGACCCCAAGCGCGACAAGGCCGGCTCGGGGGACCTGCGGCTCGTCATCGGCAACTTCAAGGGCAAACCCACGGCCGTCCTCTTCCGCCGCGTGGCCAAAGAGAAACACCCCAAGACGTTCTCGAGCGTCGTCGTCAAGGCCCACCCGATGGACAGCGTCACGGTGGTCGAGGACGCCAGGGTCGAGGTCAAGGTCCATGGCGACCGGTACGTGGTGGAGGCGTCCATCCCGCTGGCGGCGCTGGGTCTGAGGCCCGCCGACGGCCTCACGCTTGGCGGCGATTTCGGCGCCCTGCACGGCGACACGGCCGGACAGGACACGGTCCTGAGGACCTACTGGAACAACCAGCACACCGGCATCGTCAACGACGAGGTTTTTGAACTCATGATGGAGCCCCAGCACTGGGGCCGACTGATTTTCAAGCCCTGACGCCCTTTTCCGGTGCCCCCCAGGCGGCCCCGTGGCTGTGGGGCGTCCCTGGCGGCCTGTGGCCCTGAAAAGGCCCTTGCGGACCGGCCTGGACGTTCGTGCCGGGAAAATCCTGGTCGCCCGCCCTCCCCCGCCCGAAAAGGGGCTCTTGGGTCCGTTTCCTGCACTTCGGAGGCGTCTTCCGGCCGAAAAATGTGATTTTTTCTGGCTCCTGGGGCGGCCCGCGATTTGACTTTTCGAGGACTTGGGGTATACTAGAATGTGTGGAAAGCCGTTCAGAGGGGCAGTGGGATCGGTTTTCTCTGCGGGGCAGGCGTAGGGGTAGTGTGCCTAAGGGCACACAGGGTTGGTAACTAGGGCGTTTTGCCCGTAGCGGGGGAGGATCAGGTATGTTCGCTCGCAAGTTCGTTGTCCTCGCCGTACTTCTCATGGGTGTGGCTCCGGCTTACGGTGCCTTCGAGGCGTCGCTCTACATGGACGGCGGCTCGCTGACCAACGGCGGGCTCGTTGAGGAAGCGACGCCCATCCAACTGGTCGTCTGGGACGACCAGACCTGGAACAACGCCATCCCGCATGAGTTCAACCGCCTCACGAGCATTCAGTTGAACTTCGATGCCTCTACCATCGCCATGGCGGGTGCCGCTTGGGCGTGGGATACGGGCATTGCATCCGCTTTCGGTGCCGGCCCCACGGACGACGTCGTGCCCGATGGCCTCGTCTACCGCAACGGCTATGGCTCGTGGCCGGATCCCGACGCGGCGTCGTTCTCCCTGGGGACCCTGTCGTTCAACGCCCCTGCCTACATCCCGGCCGGCAACAACACCTACACGGTGTCGCTCGGCGGCGGCATCTTCGATGAGGGGACCGGCGAGTTCACCGTGACGACCCTCATCGGCAAGGCGCTGGACGATTACGCGATGGCGGCTACTGGCGCCCTGGCAGTTGAGGACTTCACCTTCACCGTGACGCCCGAGCCGGCCACAATGGCGCTGCTGGCCATGGGTGGCGCGGCCATGCTCATCCGCCGCAAGCGGTAAGCCGGTACAGAGCGAACATCCTTTCGAATAACCACGGCCGGGCTCACGTGAGCCCGGCCGTGGTTATTCGAAAGGATGTTCGCTCTGTACC
>DATKZB010000350.1:0-4003 GCA_035528235.1 Phycisphaerae bacterium | reverse complement strand
CTTCCCGTCGAGGGACAGTTGGACGATGCCGTAGTCGATGGCCTTGGTCATGTTGACGGAGAGTTTGTACTTGCCGGCCGCCTTGACGGGCACCTCCAGGACGAGCCGGTCGTCGGGCTTGGCGCCGGTCCACCAGAGGTGGCAGTCGCTCGACCAGCCGTTGCCATAGCCGTCCATCTCCTGGGGCCGGGCGTCGCCGGCGGTCTTTTCGAGGATGTTGAGCGACTCGCCCTCCAGGGCGCCCTTGACGAGGCGGGGCTCGGGGGCTATGGCGTAGCCGAGTCGCTCCGCCAGGGCCACCGGTTCGTACGCGTCCTGGCCGCCGGGCGCCTGGTACCAGTACGCGATGCAGGCGTAGAGGGTGGGCTTGACGTTGGGGTAGTACTTCTCGATGGCGGCCTCGAACGACGACTGGAACGGAATGCTGTCGGCAATGTGCCAGCGGTTGACCGACACGTGGCCCTTGTTGCCGTTCGAGATGGTCTGGTTGTGGTACGCGTTCTGGAAGAGGTCGGGGCAGCACCAGGCGTAGCCGAAATAGTCTTCGCTGCCGGTGCCGATGGTCGAGGGGAACTTCTCGCCGTCGACGAAGAACTTCTCGTCGCCCTCGCCCCACCACCCGCCGCGCGGGTTCCAGACGTGCAACATGACGCCACAGAATCGGCCGCGGCCCTGGGTCTTCAGCATCGTCCAGTCGATCTTGCGTTCAGGCTCTTCCGGCAGAAATGCGTCGCGGTGCCACTTGGCGTGGAATCGGCCGAGCGCGTCGACCGGCCGCGACAGCGGCGCGTGCGTCACGCGGATGTCCACCTCCCGCTCGGCCTTGCCGTCGTTCACCAGTTCCACCACCGCGCGTTTCGCAAACGGCATGTACCAGAGACAGTAGAAACCGTCGTCGGTCATGCCCAGCGGCAGCGACTTGTACTTGTTGACGCCCGGCGCGGTGCCGAAGAGGTCGCCCAGCGGCGTCCACACGGCGGGGGTTTTGTCGTCGTCCCAGGTGATGCGCAGCGCCAGTTCGCGCAGGGCATTGATTTCGTCTTCCTTGGCGCCGTCGGCAAACGTCATCCGCACGCGGATGGCGGTGATGGCGCGCGGCCCATTGAGACGGGCCACCGCGTCGGTCTTGCCGCCGCCGAGCGTCACGGTCCGGGCGATGGTCTCCTCGCCGTCGCGGAGGCCCGCCGGGTCCTGGCCCTGACGACCGGTGAGGAACTCATCGGCGGCCTTCAGCGCGGCCGTCTCCTCGGCCGACAGGTCGCGCTTGAACGTCGGCACCTGGGTCCCTTCCGGGAAGGTCTCGTACACGAACTGGTAGTACGCGCCCCAACCCTTGTCGGCCACGATCTTGCAGGATTTCTGGTACGGGATGGGCACGTAGTTGTTGATGCCCTGGGCCGTCTTGTGCACCAGCGACGGGTAGACGAACGGGGCGTTCTTGCCGTCGAAGTATCCGGCGAAGGGCAGGTCGACGGCGGGCGTTTCGGACCCGTCGAGGTAGATGCGGACGTGGCCCTGATCGGCCTTGGCCGACCAGATTCGCCAGATGCACCCGGGCCCTTTCATTTCGGCGAAGACGCTGGTCTCACCCTCGCGGCGGATGATACCGCCGCCGTCGCCGTTGGCGTCCCAGGCCACGTACTTGCCCGCCGCCTCGTCGTACTTCGAGGCCCGGTCGTAACTGGACCACTGGACGCACGTATCGCCCGGCGCCGGCAAGACGGCCAGGTGCTCGAGGTCCGTCAGGCGTTTCACGAGGTCGAGGTACGTGATTTTCTCGGCCGCGCCCGCCGTCGCCGTCAGCGCCACCACCAAGGCTACTGCCAACCCGATTCGTCTCATCGATCATTCTCCTGACTGGTACGGTCGCCACGTCCAAACCCGTGCGGCGGCGCGCGACGCGGCGCCCCGCCGCCTATCGGAACGCCTTCTTGATTTCGTCGAGGCCGACGCCGAGTGTCGCCCGGGCAATCGGGTCGAGTTTCTCTTCCGGCCCGGTGATGTGAATCGTGCGGTGCACGTGCTCGAGCGTTTCGCCAGGGGCGAGCGCCGCCGCAGGCGACGAGGATTCCAGTTCGTAGAACGGTCCCATGGGCTTGGCCCCCGGCTCGGGCGGGCCGTCGTTGTAACTGTTGGCCGCGTCACCGCCGTACGGGTCGTCCTGGAGTTTCCAGAGCGAGTTCACGTACTCGGTCACGCCTTCCTTGAAGGTGAACTGAACGAGGGTCAGCACGCGGTTCGTCGCGTCGTAACTGCCCAGGATGCCCTTGCACCGCTTCGGGCCGACGCCGATCTTCGTGCGGCACTTGCCGTCGGCGCTGAAGTAAGCGACCGCCGTCTTGACGATGAGCCGCTCGGCCGGCACCTTGCCGAAGTAGTCGTCGACGACCGGCTTGCCGAGTTCCGACTCCGGCCCGGCCTGGATGGGCACCACGATCGTCGTGGTCGGCGACGGGTTGAACATGCCCAGGATCCAGATCGACAGAAGGCCCGTCTCCTTTTTCCAGGGCTCGGTGCCCGCGTTGGTGAGGCAGTTGACCGATTCGTACGCCACCATTTGGACGCCGTCGACCGCCTCGACGCCCAATTGCTTCCAGGCGGCGCCGTGCACCAGCAGCCGGACCTCGCGGTCCACGCCCACCTTGAACACCGTGCCGGAGTAATTCGTCACGCTGAACTCCCGTCTCAGCGCCACGCGCTCCGGAACCTTCTGGTCGATGTCGAACGGCTCGGTGTCGATGGCCGGCGGCACAAACCAGTGTTCCAGGTCGAACGGCACGCCCCTGGCAAAGTAGATGGCAAACTGGCCGCCCTCGGGGCCCAGCCAGAACCGGTCTTCGCCGCCGTACACGTTGATGTGCGGCAGCGACTTGCCCGAGGCAATCAGCTCGCGGTTGATCCAGCCGAAACTGAGGCCGCCGTCGCCCTCGGCCGAACTGGTCATGACCCGGCCCTGGTACTGCGGCACCACGGCCACCTTGGCGGCGCTCGACGCTTCGGACAGGACGATCACGTCGGTGTGTTTCTTGAGGAACGCCAGGTCGTCGCCGAAGGTGCCGGCAGCGGCGGCCGCCGCGGGCGGCGGCTCGCTCGGCGCGCATCCGGCCGCCAGAACCAACAGGGCCAGGCCCAATCCGATCCGTCTCATCGCTGGGTCCTCCTTGGTCAGGAACGCCTCGGGTGTTCGCGTCCGGCGGCATGGCGCCGCGGCGCGTCATTTCTTGGCAATCTTCAGCCGCGCTCGCTCGGCCGCCAGCCAGATGTCGAGCTGCCCCGTCCCGCCGTGCTCGCGGACCGTCGAAAGCCGCGCCCCCCGGGCCACCGCCTCGAACGTCTCGAGCCAGGCGGCCGCACGCGCGTCGCCCGGCTGGGCCGTCATAATCTGAACGTATAGCACCGGCAGCCGCGCGATCGCCACGCGCTGCGCCAGGACCGGGTCGGCCTTGACGGCGGCCTCGGCCTCGTCGAGCAGACGCACGGCCTCGGCCACGACCTCCGGCCCCAGGTACGGCGCCGTGGGCGGCGCCCAGATGTTGACGTGCCAGTCGCGGTGCTCGACGACCGGGCGGTGCACCAAGTCGAGGTACTGCCGCAACGGCCACGCCGCCGGACCGTAGTAGCCGGCGAGGAACTCGTCGATGGCCCAGTCGGTGTCGCAATCGGGGTTCCAGAGCGTCTTGGCCATGATCCAGGTCCGCAGTTCCGCCACCTCCGACGCCGGCGTGAAGTAACACGCCTCCTCGTACATACCCTTGACGCCGTGGGCGATGAAGAACCGGATGTTGGGCCTCAGGACCCGCAGGTTCGGGAACGGCATGACGCTGTGGCTGTAGTCGATAACGTAGTCCCAGATGTACAGCCGGTTGCACACCTGGTTCCAGCCGCGGATGTCGTCGACGAACGACTTGTTCGTCTCGCACACGTCCAGCGGGTGGGCAAAGCAGCACTCGATGCTGCACAGCCGCACGCACACGTTCGGGCGCGGCTTGACCTCGCGGGGCGG
>DATKZB010000349.1:0-3283 GCA_035528235.1 Phycisphaerae bacterium | reverse complement strand
TGGGACCAAAAACAGCGGCTCCGACACCCAGACGTGCTCAACCCCGTCCAGCGACGCCAGCCTGCGCCGCGCCTCCTCGGGCAAAGGTCGCCGGCGACGCACGCAAAGAAGCGAGTGCGCCTCCCGCGCCACGCGGTCCGGCTCGCCGATCACGGCCCCGTCGTGAGCGAGGAGATCCAGGACCTGGGCTTCGGTGCCGCGATTCACCTCGACGGCGACCTCGTGGGCGTCGCCGGTGAAATGCACGGGCCAGCCCGCCAGCCGGACGAACTCGATCGCGCCGCCGCCGACGGAGTTGGCCCGCGCGCGGAGCGTGCGGCCGTCGGCCGTCGTCAGGTGGATGTCCACGGCGTTCGGATGATCCGCCTGTTCGAGACCGCCGACGACAAACTCGACGGCCATCCCCGCGTCGGCTGCCGCCTTGGGAGCGTCGGGGAAACGTTCATCCGTAATGGACCACCCCAGGAGGCCGGCGGCAAAGGCCAGGTCGGCGCCCTGCTCGCGGTAGCACTTCGCGTAGGAGCCGTCGGCGTCGAAGGCGATGACCACGGCCTTGGGCGTCCCGCCCGCGAGCGAGCGTGCCATCGCGCCGATATGAAACGCCCCGGCGGTGTGCGAACTGGAAGGCCCGCGCATCACGGGGCCGATCACGTGGTTGAAAATGCTGACTGCTTTCATTGGCGGCCTCGCAGCAAACCCGGCTTCCGGGAGATTCCCACCGCCTACACGTACCGCCCCGCGAGGCGCCTGTCAAACCCTATCGCCCGGGCCGTGGCCTCGGCAAGCGCGAGGCGTGAAGGCACCTGGAAATGTTGGGCGGCCGGTAAGGCAGGCAGCATCAAGACCGTACCCACGGTTTATGACCTGGGCCGGATGCGCACGTTGCCCCACTCCACGATCGCGAGCCGGCCCGGCAGCCGTTCGACGATGTCCGCCTGCCGTAGAAAAGATTCCAGCAGCCTGAGAATCCTGTCGGTCGTCGCATTCTTGGGAATCTCGAGGACCACAAGGCCGCCAAACTGCTCGGGAGGATAGTTGCGGATATCCGCGAATCCGAAATCGCCTGTCAGAAGGCACATCTGGTGGGCACGGGCATACGCGGCGACCTGCTCGTCGCTCGCGCCGCCAAGGCCCATGTCTCGAACGTCCACCGACTCATGGCCGTAAGACTTGATGAGTCCTGCCGTCCGACGGGGAAGGTCAGCATCAATCAGGAACCTCATGGCGGGACCTCGAAATGCCTGCCGCTAGGCGCAGCCGGTTACGCCGGCAACGTATGGTGTTCTTCCTGTTCGATAATCTGGGCGGCGAACTCCAGGGCCGCTCGGACATCCTCCGGGGCGATGCCGTACTCCTTCTGGATCTCCTCGAAGGTCATCCCGCCGGCCAGTCCGCCGACAATCCGCGCCACCGGAACGCGCGTACCGCGTATAATGGGCTTCCCGTGCTGAATCCGAGGATCGATGACAATTCGTTCGTTCATGGCTCGGACCTCATCCCTATTACCTCATACCCTTGACCCAACAAAAGATACCCACCAGGTGCGCGGAAAGCAACTATTCCCTGCCGCAGAACAGGTTCTCACAACGCCCGTCCGGGAAGTTTCCCGCCACGCGCGTCCGCCGCCCCGTTTCTCACTTCCGCGCCGTTTCGGAGGGGCCCCAGCGCCTCTACCCGCAACGTGCGCGGACGTAGTAGGCCCCGCACAGTTCCTTGCCGCCCTTGTCGTAGAACCAGGTCTGCAGTTGCGTCCTGCCGGCCTCGAGGGAGACGGTGAACGTGACGGACTTGTCGCCCGGCGCGACGGACGTTGACTCGTCGAACGGGCCGATCTTCAGGCGGGCCTTGGCGATCGGCAGGGCCTTGCCCCGGCCTTGGGGGCCGGTGGCGGGGCCGTCCAGAGCGGCGTCGGCCTCGGGGGGCCACCGCGTCAGCGTGAACTCGTACCGGCCGTCGCGTTCGACCAGGACGTTCCAGTAGGAGTTCTTCCCGCCCTGGAGGTGCCCGAAATTGTCCGCGTAGGTCATGTACCACTCGGCGCAGGTCAGCGCTGCGGGGTTCTCCTCTTGTGAGCCGATGTGGACCGGGCAGGGCTCGTTGGCAATCGGCTCGACCTCGGCCCACCACCGCTCGTAGTGGTCCCGCATGGCCTTGACGACGTCGGGATGCCGGTCGGCCACGCTGCGCTCCTGGCCGGGGTCGGCGGCGATGTCGTAAAGTTCTTGGCCCTTGACGAGGCGCCACTTCCTCCACATCACCGCCGCGTTCCACTTGGGTATCTGCATGTGATACTGGAGGACCACCATGCGGTCGGTCAGCCGATCCTGGGATCCGCGCAGCAGGCCGGCCAGGCTCACGCCGTCGAACCGCGCGCCCTGGGGGGCCCGAAGGTTGCACAGGTCGATCAGCGTCGGCAGGAGGTCCTGGCAGGTGGTCAGTTCCTCGACGTCGCCCGGGGTGCGGAGGCCGCCCGCGGGCCAGCGGACGAAACAGGGCACGCGATGGCCGCCGTCGTACAGTTGCGTCTTGCCCCCGCGCATGCCGGCGTTGAACACCTTGACGCCGGCCGTCCCGCCGTTGTCGGTCATGAAGATGAGGACGGTGTTCCTGGCGAGGCCCGTCTCGTCGAGCATCGCCATGAGTTTGCCCATGTTCTCGTCGAGGTTGGCGATCATGCCGAAGAACGCCGAGGGCAGGCCCGGCTTCCTGTAGGGTTCGGTGTAGGCCTCGGGGACGAAAAGCGGCACGTGCGGCACGTTAGTCGGGAGGTAGCAGAAGAACGGCTCCTTCGCGGCGGCACAGGCCTTCATCCACCGGGCGGCCTCGCGGAACCAGACATCGGTGCAGTAGCCTTCGTATTTCTGAAGCCTCCCGTTGTGCCAGTACGTGTCGTCGAAGTAGTCATTGCCCCAGTAGTCCGCGGCCGACGTAATGCCCCAGGACTTGTGGTGGAGCGTTTCCTCGAAGCCCCGGTACTGGGGGAGGTACGGATACTGGTCGCCGAGGTGCCACTTGCCGAAGACGCCGGTCTGGTAGCCGCCGGCGCGGAAGACGTCGGCCATCGTCGGCACGTCCGACCGGAGCATGGCGAGCCCGCCGCACACGTGCCGGGCCCGGTTCCGCAGCGCGTCGAGGCCCGACAGCAACTGGCCGCGCGTCGGCGTGCACATCGGCGCCACGTGGAAGTCGGTCAACCGGACGCTTTCCCCGTGGAGCCTGTCGAGGTTGGGCGTCTTGAGGACCGGGTTGCCGTGGCAGGACAGGTCGCCGTACCCCTGGTCGT
>DATKZB010000348.1:0-2455 GCA_035528235.1 Phycisphaerae bacterium | reverse complement strand
ACGCGAAGGTCGAAGCAGCCGCGCCGGCCGAGGCGGCGACGCTCCTCGTCAGGGCCCGGAACGTGGCCCGCGCCGTCTCGAGTCCGAGGCTGGCCGATCTCGAATCGCGGGCCGAGGCGCTGACGCAGCGAATGGCCACCGGCCACCGGATCAGCGACCTCGTGGCGCTGCTGGAGAAGAACCCTCAGAACACCGGGGCACACGAAGAACTCGTCCGCCTGTACCTGGTGGACCTCGACGATCCGGCGAGGGCCGCGAAGTGGCTGAAAGGCGTGGCGGACAAAACGCTCCTGAAGTACGTCCCGGCGGCCGCCAAGGGCGTCGAGGCGCCGCCGGAACTCGCGTGTCTCGAACTCGGTGAGTGGTATCGGGACCTTGCTGGTAAAGCGCCGGCCCATGCCAAGGCCGCCATGTACGCCCGGGCAAGAGCCTACCTCGAACGTTTCCTCACGAGCCACACGGCCAAAGACATGAACCGCACCCGCGCGACCCTGGCCCTTGAGAAGGTTCAGGAAACCGTCGCCGAATTGACCGCCCCGTCACCGAGCCAAGCCACCAAGCCGACCAAAGTTGCCAGGCCGACCAAGCCCGCGCCGAGCGCCCAATGGGTGGACCTCCTTCCGATCGTGGACCCGGCGAAGGATGTGGTGCGCGGGACGTGGCATCGCGAGAGAGGCACCCTGGCGGTTGTCAACGCGGAGGCCAACGCACGCGCCGCCATCCCCGTGAAGGTGCAGGGGAGTTACGAGATGCAGGTCGGGTTTACCCGCACCTCCGGCGATGAGCAGGTGGGGGTCATCCTTCCCGTCGGCTCGACCGGCGTCAAACTCTCCCTGGGACTCTGGAAGGGCGGGCAACACGGTTTGGAATACATAGATGGGAAGCATGCCGGCGCGAACCCCACCACCGTCAAGCCCGGCAAACTCGAGAATGGCCGGCCTTACGCGGTGGGCATCCGGGTCTCCGTCTCGGGCGAGCAGGCTCGCGTCGTTGTCACACTGGACGGCAAGGAGATCATCAACTGGGAAGGAAACACGTCGGCCCTTTCCGTGCCTCCGGGCTGGCAACTTTCAAAGCCCTTGTGTCCCGGCCTCTGTTCGCACAAGGGGGAGGTTGTTTTTGACAGCGTGCGATTTCGGATGCTCTCCGGGCGGGCCGATCCCTTGCGGCGGCCGTGAGCGGCGGCCGCGCCCGCGCTTTACCCTGCCGCTGTTTACGGGCTTGGGTTCGTCGGCTATACTGGCATGCTGTTTTGGCGCCGGAAACGGGGGGATGCACCATGGCCGGCAAGGTACGTCTCCTTCACGTCTTGTGCGCCGTCCTCGCTGTCTCGGGGGTGCCGCTGCGCGCCGCCGAAACCGATGAGGCGACCGAGACGTTCAACGCGCTCTACGGCGCGGACCTGGCGCGCGTCCGGGGGACGGGCGATACGCGCGACGACGTGGAACTGGCGGTCCGCCTCCTGGCGGCGGCGAAGCGGGCGGCCGAACAGCCGGCGTTCGTGACGGTCCTGTGCGAGAGGGCCTGCGACCTGGCCCTGGGCCATCCGGCGGGGTACCCGACGGCGCTGGCGGCGATGGACTTCCTGGCGCAGACCGTCCCGGAGAAAGCCGCCGACTGTGCCGCACGGACGCTCGACATCCGCCAGAGGCAATTCGACACCAGCCGCGGCGACGCGCGCACCCCGGCGGCCGAGGCGCTCATCGACGCGCTGGTGGCCGCCGCCGACGCCAAGATCGAAGCGGCCGCGCCGGCCGAGGCGGCGGTGTTTCTCGTCAGGGCCCGCAACGTGGCCCGCGCCGTCTCGAGCCCGAGGCTGGCCGATCTCGAATCGCGGGCCGAGGCGCTGACGCAGCGAATGGCCACCGACCACCGGATCAGCGACCTCGTGGCGCTGCTGGAGAAGAGCCCTGGGAATGTGGCGGCCCGCGAAGAACTCGTCCGCCTGTACCTGGTGGACCTCGACGACCCGGCCGAGGCGGCGAAGCACCTGGAGGGCGCGAAAGACACGTCGCTCCTCAAGTACGTCCCCGCGGCCGCCAAGGGCGTCGAGGCGCCGCCGGAACTCGCGTGCCTCGAACTCGGCGAATGGTATCGCGACCTGGCCACCACGGCCCCGCCCCATGCCAAGGCCGCCATGTACGCTCGCGCCAACGCCTACCTCCAGCGCTTCCTCGAGATTCACACCCCGAAAGACCTGAACCGCACCCGCGCGACGCTGGCGCTCGAGAAGATCGAGCAAGCCGTTGCCAGGTTGGCGCCGGCCAAGCCGGCGGCCGCGCCGTCGAGGCCGTCCACGTCGGGCGGGGGCGCGTGGATGGACCTCTTGGCGCTGGTTGACCCCGCCAAGGACAAGGTCGAAGGGTCGTGGCAGCGGACGCCCGGCGGGCTGGCCGCCGTCCAGCGGGTCCGGCAGAGCCGCATCACCATCCCCGTGGCTCCGGAAGGCAGTTAC
>DATKZB010000347.1:0-3403 GCA_035528235.1 Phycisphaerae bacterium | reverse complement strand
CGGCGCCCCTTCCGCTACGCTCCAGGGGCTCCGGACCGGCCCATAAACCCCATGAAAGTGTAAACCATGTGCCCGGTCTAAAACGTAAAGGATGTGCCCGGTTGCACAGCCTGGCGCCCCTGGCGGGGCTGACGGACCGCGTGGGTGCCTCGGGCGAACAGGTACCGCGTGGTCGCCCCCGGGCGACCACTTTCACATGCTCACGATTCGGGATTCTGGCGCGGCGGGTACCCGCCCGAGGCGGGCAGGCTCGGACCCGCCGCGCAAATGTGCGGGAACCCCGCGACGGCCACGACCACGGCGAGATTCCTCGACTCGCTTCGCTCGCTCGGAATGACAGCGTCGTTGTGCTGGCGGGAAAACAGTCACACCCCCGGACGGCCTCAGCGGCCCAGTTCGATGGACAGGCCGTCGTAGGCCAGGCGGATGCCGCCGGGGACCTCATCAAACTGGGGCAGGGCGGCTTCGGTGGGGGCGTGGTCGAGGTCGTGGGTCATGTGAATAAGATACGCCTGCCGCGGGGCCAAGCGGCGGATGGTCTCGACCGCCTCGGCCACCGTGAAGTGCGTCGGGTGCGGCCGGTGCCGGAGGCCGTCGAGGAACAAGAGGTCCAGCCCCCGGAGCGCGTCCATCGACTGCGGCGGTATGGCGCGACAGTCCGGGCACCACGCCAGCGACGTCCCGTCGGGTGAGTCGATCCGCAGGCCCGTGGATGGCAGGACGCCGTGCGTCAGCGTGACCGGGGTGAGGCGGTGGCCGTCCATGTCGACCGGGCCGGTCAGCGTCCGCCAATCGACGATGGGGATGCCGAACATCGGGTACGCGTCGTCGGTCAGGGCATACTCGTAGATGCGGTAGAGGTGCGGCAGCGTCCACGGCGCGGCATAAACGGGTATGGCCCGGCGCTGGAGCTGGGCGAAGCGCCTGAGTTCGTCGAAACCCATGACGTGGTCGGCGTGGCTGTGGGTGATGGCCACGGCGTCGACGCGGTCGATGCCGGCGGCGACGGCCTGGAGCCTGAGTTCCGGCGTCGTGTCGATGAGCAGGGTCTCGCGCGCCAGCCGGACGGCGGCGCTGGTGCGCATGCGGCGGTTCCGAGGGTCGGCGGAGGTGCACACGGGGCACCGGCATCCGATCATCGGCACGCCGTGGCTGGTGCCGGAGCCCAGGACGATGATCTGCACGTCAGGCGTCCTCTGTGTCGTCGGCTTCCTGGAGGTCGTCGGCTTCCTGGAGGTCGTCGGGCAGGTTCTCGGTGTGGCGGCACTTGGGGTAACCCGAGCACCCGAGGAACGGCCTGCGTCGGCCGGAGCGGATGACGAGTTTCTTGCCGCACTCGGGGCAGGGGATGTCGGTGGCCTTGGCGCGGGGTTTGCGGGGGGCGCGGGCCTTGGCGGCGGCGCCCTCGGCGCCCTCGGTGGACGCGCCCGCGCCGGCATCGTCGCCTTCCGCGGCGGCTTTCTTCTTTCCGCCGATCGGCTTGGCGTTGCGGCACTCGGGGTAGGCCGAGCAGGCGAGGAACGGTCCCCGCCGGCCGCGCTTGATGACCATGGGCGCGCCGCACTTGTCGCAGACCTCGCCGGTGGGCTCGGGCCGGATGGGGTTGCCCTGGGCATCGCAGGGCAGCGTGCTGCGGCACTTGGGGAAGTTCTCGCAGCCCAGGAAGGGCTCGTTGCGGCGGTTGACGCGCAGCAGCATCACCCCGTCGCACTTCTCGCACTTGTGCTCGGTGCGCTTGGGCTCGGGGCGGGCCTCGCCCTCGACCGGGCGGGTGTACTTGCAGTTGGGGTATCCGCTGCACCCGAGGAAGGGCCCGTTGCGCGAGAACCGCTTGACGAGCGGCTGCTGGCACTTGGGGCAGGGCCCGGCGTCTTCAACAGGCTCGTGCTTGGTACTGACCATGTTCTCCCCCGCGGCCTTCAGTGCCGCCGAAAACGGTTCCCAGAACTCCCGGACCACCTGAAGCCAGTTGGTCTTGGCCTCTTCCACCAGGTCGAGTTCGTCTTCCATGTGGCTGGTGAAGGCGGCGTCCATGATCTTCGGGAAGTGGCCGACGAGTTTGTCGGTTACCACCTCGCCGAGGTCGGTGGGGTAAAGACAGCGCGTGCCTTCCTTGGGGGTAAGGGCGCCCCGGCACGCGCTACAAGCGTTGTCCTGGACGGGCGGGCCCACGGGTTTGCCGTGAAGGTTGCAGGGCACGGTGTACTGGCACTTGGGGTAATGCTCGCACCGGAGGAACATGTTTTTCTTCTGTTCAACGTACCCGCGGTCCTGGACGGTCGAGATGATGGCGGCATAGGTGCTGGGCCGGCCGATGCCGAGGTGTTCCAGTTGGCGGACCAGCGTGGCCTCGGTGTACCGGGCGGGCGGCTGGCTGAAGTGCTGCGACTCCGCGAGGTCTTTGAGGTCGAGCGCGTCGTCGGCCTCCAGGGCCGGCAGTTGCTGGTCTTCCTTGTTCAGTCGCATGCCGCTCGCGCGCAGGTGCCCGTCGAAGACGAGCGTGCGGCCGCGGGCCTTGAAGAGACCGGTCATGCCCTGGGCGGTCGCCTGGACCTCGACGTTCGTCACGTCCCAGGCGCCCGGTGCCATCTGGCTGGCGACGAAGCGTTTCCAGATGAGTTCGTACAGCCGCGCGTCGTCGCGCGACAGGTGCGCCTTGACGGCGTCGGGCGTGCGGCCGACGTCGGTGGGTCGGATGGCCTCGTGGGCCTCCTGGGCCCGGTCCTTCGAGCGGTAGGCGGGCGGCTTCTCGGGCAGGTAGTCGGCCCCGTAGATCGCCCCGATGAGTTCCCGCGCGGCCGCCTGGGCCCCCGGGGCCACGTGCCGCGAGTCGGTTCGCATATATGTAATGAGAGCCACCGAGCCCTCGGGCCCCAGGTCCATGCCCTGGTACAGGTGCTGGGCGATGGTCATGGTCTTCTTGGTGCTGAAGCCGAGTGCCGAACTGGCGGCCCGCTGCAGGTCGCTCGTGATGTAGGGCGGCAGGGGCCAGTCTTTGATGCGTTTCTTCGCCACCGAGCGGACGGCGTAGGCCGCGCGGCGCATGGCCTCGCCCACCGTCTGGGCCCGGGCGGCGTTGTCGACGGCGAACTTCGCCCCATCCACCTCGGCCAGGGCCGCCTTGAAGGTCTCGGCCTCGCCCTCTCGGGCCAGTGTGGCGGTGACGCGCCAGGACTCGGCCGGGACGAAGGCCCGGATTTCGCGTTCGCGGTCCACCACCAGCCGCACGGCCACGCTCTGGACGCGGCCGGCCGACAGGCCCTTGGCCACCTTCTTCCACAACAGGGGACTCAGTTTGTAGCCGACCAGCCGGTCGAGGATTCGGCGGACCTCCTGGGCCGAGACCTTGTCCATATTGATGCGGCCGGGCTGGGCGAAGGCTTCGGTAATGGCCGACTTGGTA
>DATKZB010000346.1:0-12431 GCA_035528235.1 Phycisphaerae bacterium | reverse complement strand
TGGCACACGTTTCTGTCCAAGGCATGGGCGACGCTCCTTTCGCCCACGCACCTTACCACCTGTAAACCATGTGCCCGGATCATTCTGTAAACAGTCTACCCGGTTCGGACCAGGCAATAGCCCACGGCGTGAGCCGTGGGTAGGCGGCGGAGCAATCCACATCCGTTGTTTGTAGTGCAGCCCCGTCAGGGGCGAAAGGACGCCGACGCGCCGGTCATCCTGCCGCCCCTGCGGGGCTTGGACGAACGCGATTCGTGGCCACGGTTTCCCACGGCTTACGCCGTGGGCTATTCTCTTTCGTGCCTTCGGCACTCGACGACGGCGCGTGTTTGCGCGGTGGGTACTCCCGACCCACCGCGCCACAATCCAGCATGCCATCCCATGAAAGGGTGGGTGCTCCGCGACCGCGCGGCCCCTTTTTCCGAAAACGTCCTTGACACGTCCCGAATCGTGAGGTATTACTATCCTTGCGGGAATACACGGGCCGGACATGCCCCGATTGCGGGGGCCGGTCCGGTTGGCGTAGAATCTAAGTCGGTTGGCACAGGGCGATTTCCGGGGGAGGTCCGGAGATCGCCCTTTGTCTTTGGGACCGCATGGCACAAGGAGATTGGCGATGATCAGCGTAAAGAACGTGGCGAGGGCGGCGGCAGTGGGGGTGATGCTACTGGCGGGCGCGGCGATCCTGGGGATCTCGGCGGCACCGGCTGCGGCGGTGGTGTACACACTCGAGTACACCTTCACGCCCAACGGCACCAGGAACGGCAATCCGTTCGGGCTTGCGCACGCGCCGACCGATCCGTTCGGCGGCACGATCACGTTCGACAGTGCCGACTACGTCATGTCCGAGATTCTGCGGCGGTTCGTCGCCGCGGCAGACTACCGCTTTGCCACGGACGGCGGGCTGCCCTGGTCTATGGACGTTCCCGAGAAGAACGGCCAAGACCTGGAATTGCCGCCGGAAGACGGCCAGTGGTCTGTGACGAACGGCCTGCTCATCTTCAAGGACCTCGGCACCGGCGCCCGCATCAATGTAGGAACCACCGGGGGCGCGGTCTTCGACGACCTCCGTGTCAACGAGTACTTCCAGACCAGCGTGAGCCAGGCAGCCTCGGCGGGATGCGTCGATTACACCTTCACGCCCGACGGCACGATGAACGGCTCGCCGTTCGGCCTCGGCAGTCCGCCGACGGACGGCTTCGAGGCCGCCCTGACCTACGATCCGGCCGACGTGCAAACGACCTACGGAGCGAATTCCGTTCCCTACGGCCTTTTCGCCTTTGAGAGCGTCAACGGCAATCCGTGGGACCTGGGGTCCGTCCTGGAGACGAACGGGCAGGACCTGCGCTTCGGAGACACCCCCGGCGATTACACGCCGATCGACCTGCTGATCTTCCGCGACACGACGACGCAGGTCCGGATCAACCTAGGTTCCGACGGCGGCGCGTACCTGTTCGATGAAACGCAGAGCAACGTGTACTTCGGCGTGAATTGGGAGATGGAGATCGTGCCGGAGCCCGCCACGCTCGCCCTCCTGGCACTGGGCGGCGCAGCCGTGGTCCTGCGCCGGAAGGCGTAAACGTGCAGGGCGGTCGGCTGAGGCGGGCACGCGGTGCGTGAGCCCCGCCAGGGGCGATTGGTCTGTAGCCCCGGGGGCAACCCCGGGGATCGCGGACGCCCGACCTTCCCACGTTTTCTTCTTCTTTGAGCCCCGTCAGGGGCGACTGGTCTCAGTCGCCCCTGACGGGGCTTGAAACAAAGGGGGTTGGGACTCCCGATTCCACGGGCTCTCGCCCATGGCTACAGACCAACCGCCCCTCGCGGGGCTGATACAACGCTACCGCTATACACGTGCAAGCAAGCCGTGGCACATATGACACATCAACCGCCCGTCTTGCCGCCGACGCAAACGAGGTGCGACCAGGTCCGGAAAATCATCCGGCCGCCGGCGATGGCGGGTGTGGCGTGGCTCTTTTCGCCGAGGGGGTTGCGGCCAAGGAGTTTGAACTGCTCGGCCGCCGCGACGACCACGACGTCGCCCTTCGTCGACACGTTGTAGATCCGTCCCCCGACGCACACGGGCGAGGCGTAATAGTTGCCGTCCACCCGTTCGCGCCAGACCGATTCGCCCGTGGCGGCGCGGACGCACTGGACCACGCCGCCCTCGGTCCACGTGAACACCAGGCCCTCGCGGCAGACGCTCGTGGGGACGTACGGGGCGTCTTTCTTGAGTTCCCACGCCACCTCGGCCGCGACCGCGGACCCCTTGGCGGGGGGACGGACCGCCACCACGCTCCGGCCTTTGCCGCCCGTGCCACACGTGCCCAGAATCAGGCCGCCCGCCACCACCGGCGAACTGACGACGCGTTCGGGGAAGACGTCGCCGGCCTCCCAATTCACCTTGCCGGTGACCGGGTCGACGCTGGTGATGCCGTGGGCGGTGCTCGTGAAAATGAGTTCGGCAGCGCCGCCGTCGGCCTGGTAGACGCAGGGCGTGGAATAGGCGGCCCGGCGGCTGTTACGCTCAGTCTGCCACAGCGTCTTGCCGGTGGCGGCATCGAGAGCCACGAGGCAACTCTTGCCCATCTGGTCGTTCGGCACGATGACCGCCTGGCCCAGCACCATGGGCGACGGCCCGTGCCCGTGCTGGCTCTGGAACGGCCCCAGGTCGCGCCGCCAGACTTCCTTGCCGTCATGGTCCAGGGCGACGACGGGCTGCTCGTCGGGCGTTCCCCACGTCACGTACACGCGCTGGGCGTCGACGGCGGGGGTCGTCGCGGCATAACTGTTCAGACCGTTGAGGTGACAGGGCTTCGACTCGTATTCGCGTTTCCAGATCGTGGCCCCGTCGGCGGCGTTCAGGCACAGGAGGATGCGTTTGGCGGACTCGGCGTCGGCGCTCGTCAGAAAGATGCGGTCGCCCCAGACCACGGGTGACGAGTGCCCGCCGCCGGGCAATTCGACCTTCCAGTTGTAATCTTTCTCGGTCCACGTGGCGGGGATGGTTGTGGCGTCCGAGATGCCCTGGCCGTTGGGCCCGTGAAAGCGCGACCACTCGGCCCCGGCCGCGCGGCACGCCGACACGGCAACGCCAAGACCCATGGCAACCATCAGGGCGACCCGACCTGCAGCGACGAGACGTCTCACCCGCGTCCCCTTGTCAGGATCCTTGAGGTCGCACTACTTCATCTTGACGACGGGCTTGGCGACGATGGGACGGTCTTTGGCGTCGGTCAGACGGAAGTAGAAGTCCCAGCCTAACACCACGTCGACGCACTTGACGACGACGTGGTTGTACCCCTTCTCGAGGCGGATGCCCTTGATGCAGTCCTGGTCCTGGTTGCTGGCGCGGCGAACGGTCTTGTAGGTGTGGACGAGTTTACCGTTGATCCATACCTTGAGGTAATCGTCGCTGCCGACGTACAGTTTGGCGTCTTTGACGTCGTCGGTGCACTTGAGCCACGCCACGGCGTAGGCGGCGGAGTGGTCGGCCTCGTTGTAGAGGGCATTGAGGTCGACCTGGCCGGCCTGGACGTCGCCGTTGAAGAGTTTCTCCTGCCACGTGGCGCCCTGGGGCGCCTTTTGGGTGCCGTCGAGCGCGGCCTCGTTCTTGACGAATTCGTTGTCGGTCGACGGCTGCTGCTGGTCGCCGCCGAAGTCCGACTCCGTGAACGCGATGGGGCCCAGCACCAGCCAGTTCATCACGAAGTCCTTCTCGGTGATGAAGGGGGTCGCCTTGTCGGCAGGCATGACGAGTTCGCTGACGGCCTGGCTGGGCGCCTTCATGGTCGCCGGCCGGCTGGCCGTCGGCTCGCATCCCGCCAGGACCGTCCCCAGGATAATCGTTGCCACGCACACCAGCGCTGCCGTTTTCATCGTCACTGCCTCCTGACTGGACCCGCACCGTCCGGGTCATCGCCTTCGGGACATGCCACGGCGCGTATTAGCGCATCGACCGGGGGGCGCGTGCAAGCCTTTTCGCAGACTCCTGGGCCGCTCCGTCCCCACCGTGCGCGGCGGCCCGGCCCCCACCGTGCGCGGCGGCCTTCCTAGGCCGCCGCGAGAGGTTGCCCAGCGCCAACTCGCGGTGGCCTGGGAAGGCCACCGCGCAACAAGTAGCATTGTCGGCCTAAGCCTTGGCCTGGGCGGCGCCGGGTCCACAACATTTGCCGAGACACTTCTTGCGGCCAGCGGCGCCGCCAAGTAACATGGTCGGCGGTACGTGACCCGAGGACCACGTCGGAAGGAGGAGCGTCGATGGCGACCACAGGCAGGGGCGTGACACGGCGGATGTTCCTGAAGGGGCTGCTCGCGGCCGGGGCCGCGCCGTACGTGGTGTCGGCGTCGGCGCTGGGTGCCGGCGACCGCCCTGCCCCCAGCGACCGCATCGTCATGGGTTTTGTGGGCGTAGGCGGCCAGGGCTCGGGCGACATGGGCGGGTTCATGGGTTTCAAGCAGGTCCAGAACGTCGCGGTCTGCGACGTCGATAAGACCGCTCGCTACCGCGCCAAGACCAGCGTCGACCGCCACTACGGCGACCAGGGATGCGAGGCCTACGGAGACTTCCGCGAACTCGTCGGCCGCAAGGACCTCGATGCCGTCTTCTGTGCCACGCCCGACCATTGGCACGCCATCGTAACCACCGAGGCCTTGAAGAACGGCAAGGACGTCTACTGCGAGAAGCCCGAGTCGCTCACCATCCGCGAGGGCCGGATCATGGTCGAGACGGCCCGCCGCTACGGTCGCGTCTTCTCGGGCGGCAGCCAACGTGTCTGGGGCGACTACAACTGGTTCCACCGGATGGTGCGCGGCGGGGCCATCGGCCAGGTCCGCGAGGGCTATGTGAACGTGGGCGGCCCGTCCGACGAGATGCGCCGGCCCGCCCAGCCCGTGCCCGAAGGCATGGACTGGAATCTGTGGCTGGGCCCGGCCCCGTGGCGGGCGTACAACAAAGACTACCACCCGTTCAACTGGCGCGGCTGCCGCGACTTCTCGGGCGGCGGTATGACCGACTGGGGCGCCCACACGTTCGGCGGGGCCCTGTTCACCATGGACCTGCACCGCACCGGGCCGGTCGAGGTTATTCCGCCCGACGGCAAAGACGTCAAGCACCTGACCTACGTGTTTGCCAACGGCGTCCGGCTGCACCACGGGGGGGCCTGGGGCGGCATGCTGTCGTTCAAGGGGACGGACGGCGAAATCCCGTCGCGCGTCAAGGGCGCCAGACCCGAGACGCCGCCCGACATCCACATCCCCAACTACAAGGGCAACGGCGGCATCTTTGGCGACTTCCTGCATTGCGTCCGGACCCGCGAGCGGCCGTTCCGCGACATCGAGATCGCCCACCGCACCCTCACGGTCTGCCACCTGGGGAACATCGCCTACTGGCTCAAGCGGCCGTTGAAGTGGGACCCCGTCAAGGAAGAGATTATCGGCGACCCCGTGGCCGCACGCTTGGTTGACCGGCCGAAACGCGCGCCCTGGACGCTGTAGGATTTTCAGGGACGAGGCGGACCGAGTTGGCGGAGGCGAGTGGGGGCGCCCGGCGGCGCGACTGCCTCTTCGACACAGAGGGGTCTTTTCCATGAGAACCGCGACGCTCGTGCTGGCCGGGCTATTGTGCGGGCGCGCGATGGCCGGCGCGGCCCCGGCCCCGCTCGCCGAGATGCTGAAGGACGAGTGCCGCCTCCAGCACGAGCAGTTGTCCAAGGATCTCAAGCGGCTGGACTGGTTCAAGAAGGTCGCGCCGCAGGCGTTCAACGCCGAGGCGTTGGTGACAAAGAAGGACCGCGACCCGGCGGACATCGTCCTGCGCCGCACCGGCGCCCTGCTGGCGGACCTCGAGAAGACCGGCCCCGCCGAGCGTCTCGCGCCCCTGGCCGATGCGCTTGCCGCGCTGCGGGCCAAGGCCGATTCGGTTGCCACGACCGACGCTCCCGGACGCCTGGCGCTGTATGAGGAAGCGTGCGCCCTTAGGCGGAAGATCGCGCTGGCCAACCCGCTGCTGGACTCTCCGTCCATCCTCTTCGCCAAGCATCACCGGTCGCGGGTCGACCACATGTGCGACCAGTACTTCGGCTGGACCGCGCGTCCCGGCGGCGGCATCTACGTATTGGAGGACGCGTTCGGCCCGGCGCCGCGCGTCCGCGACGTCCTCGCCGACGCCCTGGTCGAATCGGGCCGCCTCAAAGGCCGCAAACTCGAGGGCGGGTCGTTTCTGCAACCCAGCCTGTCGTACGACGCCAAACAGATCCTCTTCTCGTACACCGAGTGCTCGCCCAAGGGCGACGCGTGGAGCCCGGAGAAGTCGTATCACGCCTTCCGGGTCAACGTGGACGGGTCGCACCTCGTGCAACTGACCGATGGGGCCTGGAACGACCTGCATCCCAACTGGCTGCCCGACGGGCAGGTCGTCTTCATGTCCGAGCGTCGCGGCGGCTTCGGCCGGTGCCACCCGCGGCCCGTGCCCTTGTACACGCTGCACGCCATGGACGCCGACGGCGGTAACCTGACGCGGCTCAGCCATCATGAGTCGAACGAGTGGCACCCCAGCGTGACCAACGACGGAATGATCCTCTACTCGCGCTGGGATTACATAGACCGCGGGCACAACCAGGCTCATCACGCGTGGATCACCACCCCGGACGGCCGCGACGCCCGCGCCGTGCACGGTAACTTCAAGGAGCGGCACGACGACAACCCCGACATGGAACTGAACGTCATGCCCATTCCAGGGTCGCGTCGTTTCGTCGCCACGGCCGCGCCGCACCACGGCCAGGCGTACGGGTCGTTCATCATCATCGACCAACGTGTCCAGGACGACGACGCGATGTCGCCGCTCAGGCGGCTGACGCCCGAGACCGGATTTGTGGAGACCGGCGAGAACGGTCCGCAGGCCTATGGCACCGCCTGGCCGCTCAGCGAGACCTATCATCTGTGCGTCTACGACCGGGGCGGCGGCAAGTACGGCATCTACCTGCTCGACGCCTTCGGCAACCGCGAACTCCTGTACGCGGACCCCAAGATCGCGTGTCTCGGGCCCGTACTGCTAAAGGCCCGGCCCGTGCCGCCCTGGATCCCCCCTGCCGGCGAACCGGCCCGCCTTGTGGCCAACCCCACCTACCGCAACGTCGGCGACGAACATCCGCTCGACCCGCGCAGCGTCGGCACCAGCGGCAAGGCCACCGTCGGCGTCGTCAACGTGTACGACAGCCTGTACCCGTACCCGGAGGGCGTGGCCATCAAGGCCTTGCGTATCGTCCAGGTGCTGCCCAAGAGCACGATTTTGCACCACGAACCGCAGATCGGGTACGGATGCGAAACGAGCGCCCGGGCCGTGCTGGGCACGGTGCCGGTGGAGGAAGACGGCAGCGCCCACTTCCTGATGCCGCCCTGCAAGGAGGTCTTCTTCCAGGCGTTGGACGAGCGCGGCCTGGCGGTGCAATCGATGCGCAGCGCCACCTATGTCCACGGTGGCGAACGGCTTATCTGCTCCGGGTGCCATGACCGCCGGGAACGCTCGCCCCTTCCGGGCGTGCGGCCGCCGGGCATGGCCTTCCGGCGCGACCCGTCCCGGATCACGGCCGAGGTCGAAGGTTCCAACCCGCTGAGTTACCCGCGTCTGGTCCAACCCGTCCTCGACAAGCACTGCGTCGAGTGCCACGCCAAGGAGGCCGGCAAACCCAAGGTGATGGACCTGGCGGCGGGCGACTGGCAGAAGGACAAGTATCACTGGTACGCGTCGTACTACAACCTGTACCCGTACGCGTTTCACTTTGGGGCGAAGTTCAACCCCGGGTTCGACCGTTTCACGTCGGCGCGGACGGTGCCGGGCCAGTTCGGGGCCCGGGCGTCGAAACTGCTCGCCCTGCTCGACAAGGGCCATTACGACGTCAAACTCTCGCCGCAGGAAATCCGCCGAATCACCCTGTGGCTGGACTCCAACTCCGACTTCTTCGGCGCCTACGAAGACACCGACGCCCAGGCCCGCCGGGAAGTGGTTCAGCCCAAACTGGACTGACCGTGGGTGCAGTATAACAAGCCCCCGGCACCGCCGGGGGACGGACACTCGCCGCAGCCCCCCCGCCAGAGGGCCTCCGCGCAAAACCTATGTCGGACCGCTTACTCGTCCGCTGCCGCCGCCGAGGAGAGTTTGCGCCAAGCCGCCATGGTCGGGGCGAGGATCGGGCGGGCGTCGCCCTGGATGCCGTATCCCTGGAAGCCGACGGGCCCCGTGAAACCGACCTTCCGCAGCCGCCGCAGCAGCCCCGCCACGTCGTACGTGCCCTTGTCGAGCGTCTGGATGAGGCGGCCCCAGTCGGCCCCCGTCACGCCGGCGTCGGCCCCGCAGATGGTGGCGGTCACGAGCAGACCCTTGGCCTCCTCGATGAGCGTCGGCAGGGCCTTCTCCTCGCCCATCGCCAGGGCGTGACACAGGTTCAGCGACACGCCGAACTGCGGGTGTTTCACCACCTTGGCCAGCCGGACGGCGTCGGCGAACTTCGCCGTCCACTCGCCCACGTGCGGGTAGATGGCCACGCAGAGGCCGTTGGCCGCGGCCGTGTCGGCCACCTGGCGGAGCGTCTTGACGAGCGGCTCCTGGCCGGTGAGGGCGTCCATGGCCGGGCCCTTGCCGCCGATGTGCATCCAGATGATGGTCTCGTGGCCCTTGAGCGCTGCCATAAGGTCAGGCAGTTTGGGCGAGTGCGTCAGTTCGCCCGCCGGCGTGACCGTGGCGCCACAGTAGATGGCGGTCATCTTGAGGCCCGCCTTGGCCATGGCCTCGGCGTTGGCCTTGGCCTGCTCGGGGGCTTCATCGTGCCAGCCGATGCCGGCGTAGCCCAGTTCCTTCACGAGGGCGAACTGCTGGTCCTGCGTCAGGCCGGGCCGGACGAACGCCGTGTCCATGGCATAGAACGCGT
Source organism: Phycisphaerae bacterium (assembly GCA_035528235.1). Classification (GTDB taxonomy): domain Bacteria; phylum Planctomycetota; class Phycisphaerae; order FEN-1346; family FEN-1346; genus DATKZB01. The sequence continues at coordinate 3,510 of DATKZB010000346.1, read as the reverse complement.
TGGGCAGACCGGCCGGCTTGCCCGCCTCCGCCCATGCCGCGCTGCCCACCAGGCCCAGAGCCAGTGCCGCCAACACCAATTCCCTGCCGAAACTCATCCGTTGGTCTCCTTATTCCATGGGCCCCCGGTCCGTGCGACCGGTGGTTCCGTGTTCTTCTGCGCCACATCGGGAACCATCCCGACGAGGGCAGTTATGCTACCACACAACTTCGTCAACCGCAAAGACCACCACGGCCCGAGTAGGCAAAAACGGGCTTGGCCCCCAGCCGTTATACGCTTTAAGAAAAGGGCCTTTCCCCGCGGAGCCCAGAATGGGCCTTCTGGACGGGCCAAACACCGTTTTCGACAGCGCCAGGGCCGATTCGCCCCCGTTGTGGTAAGATAGGCAAGGGGAAACGCGCGGTTTTTGATCGCTTTTTTCGATTTTTGATCCGAACGCGCCGGAATCGCTCGTTTCGCGCCCCGTTTTGATCGTGAATGGACTGACCTCAATATGCACTAAAGCATACCGAGACTGGAGGCTGGAGACCGGAGGCTGGAGGTTGCAGGTTGGAGGCCTAAGGCTAGCGGGTGGAGGCTACAGGCTCTCCGCGTGTGCCAGGGCCGGTCTTGCCCGGCCGTGCCTTTGGCGGGCGAAAAGGCAAGACAACGCACTCTCCGGACAAGCCCCCAGTGGCACCCCGCATGGTCACCCTCGGGGATGGCCATGCCGTCCGCCCAGGCCTGAATCCAGAGAAGGAGAGAGCGGACCGCCCCTGTAGACCCGACTTCGCCCATTCAGCCGCCCGGCTTGCCGGGCGCCTTCCACGGTTTCGCGGCCACGTAGGCATTGTACAGGGCCACGGCCTGCTGGTCGGAGATCTCCTTGCCGATGACCAGCCGCGCGCGGGCGGAGGCCGTTTCGCCCGCCTCGATGTCGCGGCCAAACAGGGCCAAGTAGACGGAGCGGTGCCCTTCCTCGCCGAAGGGCATGGAGACCGCGAAGCAGTCTTCCGCCGGGGCCATGAGCACCCCCGCCAGGCCGCTCGCGGCGTCGCGCCGCAGGGCCAGCGGGGCCGCCAGACGGGGCATGATCTTCCACTGAACCGGGTTCGGCGGGCGGGTCCATCGGCCGTCCCCGATGATCTTCGCCGCCGCGTCGTCGCGCGGAAACGCCTGCCAGTCGCCGGCCGATTTCGTGGCCTCCTGGAAGCCCGGTTTGCCCCCTGCCGCAGGACCTTCCTGAACGTACGCAAAGGCTGCCGGGAACCCGTCAAAGTACGAGGCGAGAAAGAGTTCGAACCGAGGGAGTTTCCGCTGCGGCTTGACGGTCACCCGCAAATCAAGCACGTTCGGCGCGGTCCAGCGGTACACGGCCGCCATCTCCAGGGGATGCTCTTTGTCGGGCAGCCAGCGAACCTCGACGGCCCCGTCGGCCAGGAGTTGCGCCCGGCTCTGCCAGTCCCACGCGGCCGTGCCGAAGCGGGCGTCGGAGGTGAGCAGGCGGTACGGGGAAAAGAGGCCCAGATCCCCGGCCAGACTCCTGCCCGAGGCCGCATCTTGCACCGGCCGCAGGCCCGGCCACTTGCCGTCTTCCCGCAGCGTGCCTCGCAAGGCGCCGGTGTCGAACCGGTACTCGTTGCCCGCGGCCGCAAAGGCGAGGCGTGGCAGGCCCGCCACGGCGGCGGCCGCGGGCGGCGAGTCGGCCCCTGGCGCTGCGCCCGCGATGCAGAGCACAAGACCGGCCAAGGCGCACCCGAGGGCCGCCGGCCTCCGACCGTCAGAACGTTTCATGGCGATGGTCTCCCGCGGCGGCCCCATCCGGGTAATCTGGGGACACAATACTCGTTTCTAATCTGGGGACACAATACTAGTTTCTCCCTTGGCGAGGCCGGCCGGGCCTTCCAGGAGCCAGGCGGCGGCCCAACAGCGACTCCAGCGCCGAGACAAACCCTACGTCCCCCAGCGGCCCGCCCGTCCGTCCGTGGCGACGCAACAGGGCCACCGCCTCCGCGTCCTCCGCCCCCGACAGCAAGCGGCGCCAATCCGACACCTCGGCCGGCAGCGGACCCCCCGCCGCCACCAGAACGTCGCCCCGGCCGCTCGCGTGACCCGCCGCGCTCGACCACGGCCAGTCCCACGCCCGCTTCACCAGGCCCGCACGCACCGGATTCCGCTAACTGTACCGCGCCGCCGCCAACGCATAGGCGGTGTCCATCGGGTACGACGCGAACCGCCCTTGCCACAGGTACCCCCGCCACCCCTTCCGGAAGTTCACTCGCCGCGTGTACCGACGGTGCGCCTCGCCCACGGCCCGGGCCAGGCCCTCGCGTGTGCGCGGCACGACAACGAGGTGGACGTGGTTCGGCATGAGGCACCACGCCCAGATCGCCACGCCCTTTTTGACGCACCAGGCGGCCATCAGGTCCAGGTAGGCCCGGTAGTCGGCGTCCGAGAAGAAGGTCCGCTGGCGGCGGTTGCCCCGCCGGGTCACGTGGTGCGGATGTCCTTCGGCGATCACGCGGGCGATGCGAGCCATGTCCACACGGTACCTCACAAAATCATCACCGTCAACAGAAACACAGTATTGTGTCCCCGGATTCGGTACCTCACAAAACCATCACCGTCAACAGAAACACAGTATTGTGTCCCCGGATTCATGAAAAATGGGGCCGCACTTGACCCTTCCGAAAAATGTGGTATACTACCCGCCAGAAGAAAGGACTTCCGGGGGCCCGGCCTTGGGCCTGAAGAGGGGGGAAGTCCAGGCGAGAGCGCGAGCCGTCATTGCGCGGCCAGGGGTGAGCACTCCCAATTATCCATTGACACCTTAATCAAGGTGCGCGCCTGCCGTGTCCGCGCGTTCGGCGCCGCCGGATTGGCGGACAGGCGTTCAATCGCCGCTGGGGCAACCGGTACCAGTTAAGGAGACAGGACATGCCTGGGACGAGACTGCTGGCTGTGGGTGTCTTTTGTGCCGCCTTGTTTCTTGCCGCGGGGCAGGCGGTCGCCGTAACCGACGATATGGAGCAGGACCTTTGGGCCTTCGGCCACGTGCATGCCAACTACGATGGCACGTGGGCCGCAGAGTACTCCACGGAGGACGCTGTCTCGCCCGAGCGGTCCATCCGGCTGCTGCTGTCGGGCGGCGGCACCGCCGGGCTCGACGGGGACACCGTCTTCGCCACGCGCGTATTTGCGGGGGCGCTGCAAGGCGCGCGCCTGCAACTGAACTACAACATTGCCCAGCAGACGGACGCCACTGGCTGGGGCGGCATGCACGGTTCGGCCGACGTGGTCGTCTTGGCGTACGATGCGGACGGCAACGTCCTGGGCTCCTACACGTATCGCCTTGCTTGCAGCGATCTGCACGAAAGCCCGGGTTGGTACGCTAGAGCAGTTCACGTTTGGATGTAGCGTGTGCCGATAAGAGTAGGCATGGAAACCTACTCGATAGATCTGCGGGAGCGTGTGGTGCGGGCGTGCGATGAGAGCGTGCACACGCACGAGGCGATCGCCGCGACGTTCGGT
>DATKZB010000345.1:0-8599 GCA_035528235.1 Phycisphaerae bacterium | reverse complement strand
ATCGGCGGCGAGGCGTTCGGCGCACCGCAGCCGCGCATCGCGGATGGCGGGGACCATGGCGGCGTCGGCCCTTTTGAGGGCCGCGGCGGCCTCGGCCGTACCGATCTTGCCGAGCGCGACGGCAGCGGCGGCGGGCAGGTTGGCCTCGGCGTCAGCCAACAGTTTCGCCAGGGCCGGGACGGCCTTGGTGTCGCGGCGGTTGCCCAGGGCGTTGACCAGCCCCACGAGGGCCGGCCCCTTGAGGCGCCCGAGGGCCGCCCGCAGCGCCTCGGCCGACGCCTCGCCGGGGATGCCTTCGAGCGTCGTGCGGGCCATGTCGGCCGTGCCCATGTCGTCGAGCATCTTGACGAGCAGCGGCACCTGGGCCTCGGTACCGACGAGTTCGAGCCACCGGCAGGCAAAGCGTTTCGCGGCGAGGGTGGCGCCGGGGTCGGCGAGGACCGCGGCCAGCCGACCTGCCGCGTCGGCCGTAGCCCGGGCGACGAACTGCTCGATCCACCGCAAGGGGCGGGCGTCCTGGCCGTCCTCGTACCGCCGGAGTTGCTCGAAGGCCTGGTCGGGCGTCAGGTCGCCCTGCTCCGCGCCCGGCGCGATCGCAGCGGCACTCCACACGAGCCCGATGACCACACTGATGCGAATGAGAAGATTCATGGCGTCAGCCCCAATCTGTGGGCGATGCCGCGCGGCAAGGAACCCGTCGCGGCACGCCTGGTCGTGCAGCGGCTCACATGTGCCACGGATTTCGCATCGACCGGCTGAGGTACCGGTTGGCGGCGTCGTCGCCGACGAACCGCTCGGTCTTCCAGTCCCACCGGACCTTGCGGCCGACGCGGGTGGCGATGTCGCAAACGATCGTCATCGTGGTGGCGGCATGACCGGCCTCGACCGGCGCGGCGGGGTCGCGGCGCGTCCGGAGGCACTCCAGGAAGTTGCCGTGATGGTCGTGCGACTCGTATAGGTGCTCCTCGTCGGGCCGGATGGCGGCCTTCAGCACCGACGCCGGCTCGGCCCAGATGCCGCCGCGATTCACCAGCACCCAACCCTTGTCGCCGATGAAGCGACAGCCCTGCGGGTGGTGGCCGTTGTCGGAGAAACTCAAGGTCAGGCCGTCGGGCGTGCGGGCCTTCACGCGCCAGGTAAGCGAGGTGTTCGCCAGGCCGGTGGTCGGGAACACGGCCGTGCCCTCCACCTCGAGCGTCGACGCCGCCAGGCCCGGCGCGCCCCACATGGCGGTGTCAACGTGGTGGACGCCCCACGACTGGATCCACCCGATGCAATAGTCGTAGATGAAGTACCAGTTGAATGAGCACTTCAGGTCGTTGTAAGGCGTGTACGGCGCGGGGCCCAGCCACATCTCGTAATCGAGGCCGGGCGGCACGGGTTTGGCCGGCGCGTTGGGCAGAGCCTGCCCTCCCGGCACGCCCACCTCCACCGTGTGGACCTTGCCCACGTATCCGTTCCGCGCCAGTTCGCAGGCGAAGCGGAAGTTGCGGCTCGACCGTTGCTGCGTGCCCACCTGGAGGACGCGGCCGTAGCGGCGGATGGCGTCGACCAGGCCCCGGCCCTCGGCCACGGTCAGCGAAAGGGCCTTCTCGCAGTAAATGTCCTTGCCGGCGGCGGCGGCCATGGACGCGTTCAGGGCGTGCCAGTTCTCGGGCGACGCGATGAAGACGGCGTCGACGCCCGGCAGGGCCAGCACCTCGCGGAAGTCGCTCGTCGCCAGGCATCCCTTGTACGTCCCTTTGGCGAGGTCGTCGGCGTAGCGGTCTTCGGCACGCTTCTTGGCGCCCTCGCGCTTAGGCTGCTGCGGGTCGCAGACGGCCAGGACCTGCGTCTCGCCGCGGCTGAGCATACCGTTGAGGTGGTCGGTGCCGCGGCCGCCGACGCCGATGGAGCCGATGCCGATCCGTTCGCTGGGCGGCTTGCGGCCGTCGGCGCCCAGGACCGATGCCGGCACGACGTACGGCGCCGCCATCGCGACGGCCGCGCTCGCCAGAAATCGCCGGCGCGACACGCGACCCGGCGCGGGCATGGGCGACGAACTGCCGGACGAGGCGGACTGAGTCATGGCCAGGCTCCTTCCTGCGGTGGTGTCTCTGACTGCCTGAATACACCAATCCGCCGGCCGATGCAATTGCTTTGAGGCCCCACCAAGCGGGGGGTCTGTCAAGAGTTGCCAAGGCGGGTGGCATGCCCAGGCCGCCGTTGCCTGGGCATGCTCCCTGGCTCACGTGCGACATGCCCACGCTAACAGCGGCGTGGGCATGCCACCCCATAATCAGCGTCTTGCCAAGCCATCCTCCCGCACGTGCGCCAGGCCGCCGGGGCCATGGCACCGTCACTCGACCAGGACGATGTCGGTCAGGCCGAGGTCCAGCCGCAGCGTCACGTCGCGGTCGAACGGCCCCGCCGCCTGCGCCGAAGCCGGCCGCGCGGTAACCGTGAACTTGAGCGGCCCCTTCTCGACCGAGCGGACCGACTTCACAGGCCGGCCGACGGGAATCGTTACGCCGAGGCCCCGGATGGGCTCGTACGTGAAGTTCGCCAGGACCACCGCCGTGCCGCCCTCGGCGTCGTAGATGCCCGCCTCGACCACCGGATGCGAGAGCCTGACCAGCCGCGGCACGCCGCGCTGCTGCGCGAGCGACGTGATGAATCCCCGAAGCAGCGCGGGCCACTTCTCGGCCAGCCGGTCGGGGACGAACTTCGCCTCCTTGGCGTACGCGATGGCCGGGCACGCGCCCACGTACACGGCCTTGCCCTTGCCGAAGGTGTTCTCGACCGCGGCGGGCGACCCGTCGTTGAACGTGCCGACGACCGTGCTGCCGGCCGGCACGAACGAGACCTTCGCGCCGATGACGCCAAAGTCGACCAGCGCCGAGCCGGTGGCGCCGCGGTCGGGGCGGACCTGGTCGACGTACGCGATGTCGTTGAGCGCCCCGCGGACGCCGTACCGGCCCGGCTGGGCGGTCGCCCGGACCTCGGGCCGGATGCCGAAGACCGGCGCCAGACCGGCCGCCGGCTCATTGAACTCGTCCCGGCTGCCCGCGGCGCAGGCACCGTAGAGATGCCCGCCGGCCTCGACCCACTGGCGGATGGCCTGGGCGGCCTTCGCGCGGATGCATGGGTCGACCGTGTACAGGCAATCGTAGTCGGCCAGGCGTCCGGCCTCGACGTCCTCCTCGCTCAGCATGTCGACGAGGTACTGCTCGTGCACCAGGGCGAAGTACGTCAGCCGCCGCTCCAGCATGTGGACGTACCCGAACGGCTGCCAGAGATCGGCCGAGATGCTGTAGAGGAGCGCGAGGCGCGTGGGGCGCGTGCGGCCGGTCGCGAGCACCGGTTCGGCCGCCGCCAGGTGCCGCGTCATGGCGGCGATGCCGTCGTAGGCGCTCGGCAGGTCGGACCAGTAATTCTCGGTGCTCGTGGCAGTGGGCCCGTAGGTCCAGTAGAAGAAGTGCCGGGCGCCCTGGCACAGTGCCGACGCGGACTTCAGACGCAGGTTGGTCTCGTCGCTGGGAGTGATCCAGGCCATGATGGGCATGGTGCCACGGCTGCCGCTGCGGAAGATGGCCGCCTGGAACCCCATCAGTTGAAACCCCTCCCAGGTGGAGCCCGGGCCGTACATGTATTGGAGGCCCATCCAGTCTTCGATGCCGATCATGTCGACGACCTTGGCGCGGGCCAGGTCGAACCAGTCGGCCGCCAGCGGGTACCCGCCCCAGCAGGCGTTGGGCGTCATGCCCATACCGAGGCCCGACCCGCCGAAGTACGGATGGTCGGCCACGAGCGTGGTCGTGACGGGCTCGCCGCCGAAGTGCCTGTGCAGGGCCTCGCTGTTCCAGCGGACGCGCTGGGTCATCGCGTCCTGCCGAAAGCGCGACGTGTGGTAGAAGATCCGGCGCGCGGCAGCGGGGTTCTCCTTGAGGCGCGTGCGGAGCACGTCAGGCGTCTCGATGGGCACGACCTCGTCAAGGCGCTGGACGCCGAGCGACTGCGGCGGAATCTTCTTCTCGGCCAGCCACGCGTGGAAGTGGGCGAGCGCCTGCTCGTTCTCCCCGATGGGCGGCCGGCAAACGATCTCGTCGGAGAAGCCGAACGGCACGCCCGGCGCGAAGGTCTCCTTGTTGCGGGCGGCGTGCTGCTGCATCGTGGCGTCGATCTTTTCGCGCGTGGCGGCGGGGCCGAAGTCGACGTCGTGCGTGTGCCCCGGCGCGAGGAGGTCGAACGTCTCGCGGACCTCCTTCATCTGGTTGCCGACGATATTGAAGCCCAGGAGCCACAGGACCTCGGCCTCCTTCAGGTTGAGTTCGGGCCGCTGCGGACCCCAGAAACTCGTCTGGACGAGCAGCCGCTTCGGCGCGACCCGCTTGCCGCCCGTGGCCCGGCGTGCCCAGCCCAGGCGGCGCTCGGTCATCTGGGCGGCGGTCTCCAGGTCGGCCGCATCGCGCTTCAGGTCGGGCGAGACCAGGAAACTGGTGAGCGACCCGGTGTAGGATTCCTCGAAGCGTTTGACGACGGCCTTGGCCTGGGGCTCGGTGGCGAGTTCGATGGCGACGCGTCGGCCCTCGGCCGGCGGGTCGGCAATAAAGTCGGCCGTGACGTTCGGAAACTCGGCCACGCCTCCCGCCCGCATCAGCCGGCCGTGCATCCGCTTGCCCGCGTGCTCGGCCAGGTCGAACCACGCCGTCCACTCGCCCGAGGCGAGGCGCGCGGCCGTGTCCTTGTCGGCCCTGTCGGGCCAGACGGCCTGCGGTAGATACCACGGGTCGTTGTGGATGTACCCGCCGAGGCGGACGTAGTACGCGGCCCCCTTGGGTTCGAGCATCCGGAAGCGGACCCACACACCGGCCGCGGCGGGCGCTGCGGCCGCCAGGGCGACGGCCGCGCCCAACGCAAGCCACAGAAGTCGCCGGCGGGTAAGCATCACTGGGCGCCCTTGACGCGCGTCCGAATGGCGTACAGTCCTTTGCCGGCAGTGATGAAGAGGGTGTGGCGGTCCTTGCCGCCGAAACAGGCGTTGGCCGTCCAGCCCTCGTCGATGGCAATGTGCTCAATCTTCTTGCCGGTCTTGTCGAACACGGTCACGCCCTTGCCCGTGAGGTACAGGTTACCCTGGGCGTCGAGTGTCATGCCGTCGGAACCCATCTCGCAGAAGAGCGTCTTGCCGGCCAGGGTGCCGTCGGCCTGGATGTCGTAGACGTAGGTCTTGCCGGCGCCGATGTCGGCCACGTAAAGGCGTTTGCCGTCAGGCGTGCCGATGATACCGTTGGGCTGTTTCAGGTCGTCGGCCACGCGCGAGAGGGTTTTCAGGTCGGGCGCCAGGTAGTAGACGCACTGGCCGTCCTGCTCCATGGGCCCGCGTTTCCAGTAGGGGCGTTTGTAGAGGGGGTCGGTGAAGTAGATGCCGCCGTCGGGCCGGACCCATAGGTCGTTGGGACCGTTCAGGAGTTTGCCCTGGTAGTCCTTGACCAGGACGGTGACCTTCTTGTCGGGGCCGATGGACCACAACTGGTTCTGCTCGTCGGCGCAGGCGATCAGGTTGCCCTGGCGGTCGACGTACAGGCCGTTCGATCGCCCGCACGGCTGCATGAAGGTCGAGAGTTTCCCCTCGACGCTCCACTTGAGGATGCGGTCGTTGGGCTGGTCGGTGAAGTAGACGTTGCCCTGGGCGTCGGGCGCGGGCCCCTCGGTGAATTTGAACCCGTCGGCCAGTTTTTCGACCTTGGCGCCCGGCGCCAGGATGCCTTCCTCGGCGCCGCGGCCCATCGCGGCAAAAATCAGCACGGGCACCAGTACCGCCAACACGCTTATGATTCTCATCGTGGCTCCTCTCGCCTCAGGGGACGTCTGCCGTGGACCCGGCCGGCGAAGCGTCTTCACCCGGCCGCGCGACCACCCCGATTCTACACGCCCGGCGCCGTCTCCAGAAAGGTCATTTCTACCGGCCGCCGCCCGGGCGCTCGGCCTCGCCCGGCAGGGCGAACGCCTTCATCAGTTTCGCGCCATGGAAATAGAAGTCGGGGAACGGTTCGCCCTGCGTGGTCAGGATAGGCCCCGGGCCCGCGCGGGGAACGCCGTCAGGCCGGGTCGCTGGCGGCGTCCTCGGTCAGGACTCTGACGCCCTCGCCGTGGGTGACGCTGATGACCTCTTCGAGGGTGGTCTTACCCTCGGTGGCCATGAGGACGCCTTCCTCGCGGAGCGTCAGGAAGTCGGTACCGTGCAGGGCGTCGCGCAACTCGTGCGCCGGCGTGGCTCGGTGGATGAGCCCCCGCAGGGCGGGCGTCACTTCCATGACCTCGTAGATGCCGGTGCGGCCGCGGAACCCGGAGTTGTGACACCTCTCGCACCCCTCGCCCCGGCGGAAGACCAGGCCGGTCTTTCCGGCGAGGCCCGCATCCTTCAGCACGTTGGCGGCCGGCTGGTAGGTGGTCGCGCAGTTCTCGCAGACGGTCCTGGCGAGCCGCTGGGCCACGGCCCCGATGAGGGCGCCCGAGAGCAGGTACGGTTCGATGTGCATGTCCAGCAGCCGCGCCACCGCCCCGGGGGCGTCGTTGGTGTGGAGTGTGGCCAGGACGAGGTGCCCCGTGAGGGCGGCCTGGACGGCCACGCGCGCGGTCTCCTCGTCGCGGACCTCGCCCACCATGATGACGTCGGGGTCCTGCCGCAACATGCTCCGAAGCACCCGGGCGAACGTCATCCCGATGGCCGACTGGACCTGGACCTGGTTGATCATGTCGAGTTGGTACTCGACGGGGTCCTCGACGGTCAGAATGTTGAGTTCCGGGTTGCGGATGACGTCGAGGGCCGAGTACAGCGTCGTGGTCTTGCCGCTGCCGGTCGGCCCGGTAACGAGCACCAGGCCGTTGGGCTCGCGGAGCATGCGGCGGAACGCGTTGAGGGCCTCGGCCCGGAAACCGAGGTCCTCCATGCGTTGATGCAGGTTCGCCTTGTCGAGGATCCGCAGGACGACCTTCTCGCCCAGCAGCGTGGGCATGCTGGAGACGCGCAGGTCGATCTCGCGTTTCTCGGCCACCACGCGGACGCGGCCCTCCTGCGGCAGACGTTTCTCGGCGATGTTCATCTTGCCGATGACCTTGACGCGCGACGTGAGCGCGGCATGCATGCCGGTGGGCGGCTTGACGAGGTCCCTCAGTCGGCCGTCAATCCGATAGCGGATGCGCGTGCCCCGGCGGGTGCCCTTGCGCTCCGGCTCGATGTGGATGTCGCTGGCGCCGTCGCGGATGGCCGTCAGCAGGACCATGTTGATGAGGTCGACGACGGGGCTTTCGCCGTCGGTCCGCTCGATCACGGTCACGACGGGCTCGTCGACCTTCTCCTGCTCCATGACCGACACGTCGGTCTTGGCCAGAGAGGCCATGAAGGCGCCCATGTCGGTCTCGCCGCCGGAGTATCGCTCGATGAACTCCATGAGCTCGGACTCGATGGCCAGCACCGGCCGGATCTTGCACCCGGTCACCAGTCGCAACTGGTCGCTCGTAGGCAGCGACTGCGGCTCGGCCATGGCCACGGTCAGCGTGTCCTCGACCAGGAACATCGGCAGCACCTTCAGCCGCCTGGCTTCCTTGGGTCCGATGAGGTCGAGCAGCATCGGGTCAATCAGGCCGTGGCGCAACTGGCAGCCCTTGACGCCCAGCAACTCGGCCAGGACCCGGATGACCATCGCCGGGGTGACCATGCTCTGGGCGAGCAGAACCTCGCCCAGCAGCCGGCCGGTGAACTTCTGCTCCGACAGGGCGCCGGCCAGTTGCTCCTCCGAGAGCACGCCGGCCTTCATCAGCGTCTCGCCGAGCCGTTTCTTCTGCCGCGCCGACTGGCTCACAGGAAACTCCTGACGGCCTTGCTGACGTCGTCGAAATACTCGAACTGGGCCTCCAGTTCCGTCAACTCCAGAACCTGCCGGATGGTATCGTTGATGCCGCACAGTTTCAGCGGGCGGCCCGTCGGGGTCATGTGGGTGTTGGCCCGCACCAGGGCCTCCAGACCCTTGCTGTCGACAAAGGGCACGGCCGACGCGTCCACCACGCATCGGCCGCGACAACCGTCGGCCACCAGGACGAACCGCTCGGTGAACCGCTGGGTCTCGTCGCCGGTCAGCGGCCCTTCGGGCCGGATGACCATCACCTCGCCCCACTGCTGCTCGATGAGTCTCACGCCAGCGTTACCTCCGCCGCCGTCGGGCGGCCCCCTTGACCTCGGCCGGCATTACGCTACCGGGGTCCTGCGGCCAATGCAAGCCCTGGTCTAGTCCTACCACGTTGCATGTCGCGCGGCGGCCTTCCTAGGCCGCCGCGATGGGGCCTGATGTGTGTTCCTGGCGGCCTGGGAAGGCCGCCAGGCGGCAGGCGAGCGGGCTGCCCGCTGCGTCACCCGGCCACGCGCCTCTTCGAGACGGAATCTCGCCAAAGTGGCAGGCCCAACCCGCGCGCGGCCGGGTTAAACTCAGCAGGACAGTTCGCCAAGTTGTAGGCCGCGGCGCGCCGCGGCCCACCGACTGCGGGCCGCGTCTGGCGGACGCGCCGCGAAGGAGACATCCAGTGCATTGTCACACGACGTCGCGAACGTGGCTTCTTGCGG
>DATKZB010000344.1:0-3437 GCA_035528235.1 Phycisphaerae bacterium | reverse complement strand
GCTTTCGGCGCGGGGGACTCCGCCGACGCCGGGGCGGAAAGGCGCGCGCCGAGGCACGCCAGGCACACGACCGCGAGCGCCGCCGCCGACCGCCGCTGCATTCCTGTTCCCTTGGCGGAGACCATCACCCTGTTGAACCGCAGATTTCGCCTCCGGTTTCCTGCCGAGTGCCGGGTGCGCCAGGGCCCGTCTTTGCCGGACCGCTTACCGTGCCCTGCAAGATGAATGGTCCGGGCATGACGACGTCCTTTGTGCGCCCGGGGAGCGTGACGTTCAGCGTCTCGACCCTCCCCCCGCGCACCTTGCCTTCCACGACGGTCTGCTTCGGCGCATGCAACCTGAAATCGACGCCCCCGTCCTTGGGCCAGGCGGGGAGCAGGAACGCGGTGGACGTGGTGGTCGTGGAACGGTCGCACTGCCCGAAGTGCGGCAGCGCCCGCCGGACTGAATACTGGGGCCGCATGGTGCACAAGTGCCCCGGCCTCCGCGCCGACGGCACGCCCTACACGGCCATCATCCGCCGCCGGTGTCGGTGTGTGGAATGCGGGCAGGCGAGGATCGACAAACAGTATGTGTAACGCCTCGGCTAACCGCTTGGGTTCACGGTCGGCGCTCTAGCGACGTACCGTGCAACCCGTTGTTGGACGCAAAGCGTCCAGTTTCTCCTCAACCTGCTTCTTGAACTCATCACAGCACGCTGTGACCTCGAATTGGCTTTCGTCGAGACTGGGACCTCGACAAAGAATGTTGGGGGCCTTTCGGTGTTCCGGACACCGTGTGTCCCAAAACGTGGCGTAGACCTCATGGGCGATGGCATCGAGCTTGTCTTCGGTTACTTCGGGTCCGAACTTGTGCCAGTTGCCATGAGTGACCTCCCGACCACCGATCTCGAAGCTTAAGCTTGCGACTTTCGATTTCCTAAACATCTTCTATGCCTCCAACTTCGGGGTTGAGCTGCCTGGGCCGGAGCGCGGCGAAGCCGCGCGGAAGACCAGGGCAGTCTCCAACCCCTTGTTCGCCAGTCCTATATCCTGTACCAGCTGTCGTCCAAGAGCAGATCAATCTAAGTCAGTCTTTTCCAGTGCCTTCTCAGCCTTTTTAAGTGCCCTTTCCTCCCTCGGAAGAAACACGTTTTTCACCCAGTCTTTGTGAGGTGGCAACGTCTTGCCGTCCCTTACCTTGTCGACAGACCAGGGTCGAAACCCATGCCAATGTGCGTGCTTGCCGCTTTCCAAGTACTCACGTCCTTTGGCAATCGCGTCCTCAAGATGTTTGATGCGATCAAGAATAGCCTTCTTCTTTGAGTTCATGAGCGTCACGCAACCTTCAGGGCGAACAACGATTAGATGGACCCGCATAAGATTCCGAATTTGGGCTTGCTGCCCGTATAACACGCCGTTGATCCATCTGCCAAGGCTGCGATAAGCCCCTTGGCCCCAGTCACTTGCGTCTCATGCCATGAGTTATTATGGCGTCTTATGCGGATCGGCGTAAGAACCTCCTGCCAGCGGAGTCGCTCCAGCAGCCTGGGCTCTTGTTCCCTAGGAGTGGCGGACACGCCCCCGTCGGCCGGCCTCAGAGTGTCATGCGCTTGCCGCAATGGAAGTGCCCCCCGACGGCGCCAATTCAGCCGCCTGGAACTCAGCGCTATGAGTCGCCCGGAAGCATACCCGACGAATTCGGCCTTTGCCAATACATTTTTACACCGCCCTTGCGTCCACAGTGGTGCCAGGCGTATAGATCGGTGGCAGAGGACAACTGAATACGCGACGGGCAGGCTCGGCGGACTGATCATCCGCCGTCGTCCGGTGGACTACGTCGGACAGGTCCGCCGGTCGGGCCCGCCTTCGCGGTGGACACCGCTACGGCGGGCAAGCCGGGTCGAAGGCAATGAAAGGCTGTGCAGGAGCCTGCACCTTCTCGCACAGCCTTCTTCTTTTTCCGCCGTCGCGGCGGCTGTGCCGATTTTGCTGGTCCGCTCCCGCGCCGGCGGATACGTTGTCGAGAAGGTCTCCGCGGATGCGCGAGCCGACGGAAGGAGGCGACAGAGCCATGGGTGAAGGCCGAACCGTCTCTATCTCATCAGCCGCGACGTTCCTTGCGCTCGCGGGCATCGCGCTCGCGGGCATCGCGCTCGGCGGCACGGTCGCCGCCGCGTCCGAGGCGCCGGACCTGAGTTGGGCCAGGACCGAGTCCTCCCTGGCCCTGAAGCGCGGCGAGACCGTCCTCTGGCAGTACCACTATGGGGCGGACGAGCCCAAACCGCACTTTCACCCGCTCGCCCTTCCCGGCGGCGCCGTCCTGACGGACCTGCGGCCGAAAGACCACCCGTGGCACCTCGCCGGGTGGTTCTCGTGGAAATACATCAATGGCATCAACTACTGGGAAACCGACAGGAAGACCGGCAAGGGGGCCGGGCGGACCGAGATCGCCGACGTCAAGGTCGCGCCGGGGAAGGACTTCTCCGCCACCTTCGCGCTGGACCTCCGCTACCAGCCCTGGGGCAAGCCGACCGTCCTGACCGAGAAGCGGACCGTCCGCGTCAGCCCGCCCGGCGCCGACGGCGGGTATCACATCGACTGGACGGCGATTTTCACCGCAGGCGAGCACGACGTGGTGCTCGACCGCACGCCGCTGCCCCACGAAGAGGGCGGCAAGGGGTGGGGAGGATACGCAGGCATCTCGCTCCGCCTGGCTGCCGCGACGCGCGGATGGACGTTCCTCGACAGCGAAGGGCGGCAGTATCACCAGAAGATGGGCAAGGACGCGAAGATCATGCACGGCCTGGCCGCACGCTGGATCGATTACAGCGGCACGGCGCCCGACGGTGCGGCGGGGGGCGTGGCGATCTTCGACCACCCGGCGAACCTGCGGCACCCGTCGAAATGGTACGTCGATGCCAAGATGCCGTACTTCAGCCCCGCCCTTCTGTTCGATCGGCCGCACACCATCCCCGCCGGCAAGAGCCTGACCCTCGCGTACCGCATCGTGGTTCACCCCGGCCCGGGCCGCACAGAAGCGTTGGAGAAACGGTGGCAGGACTTCGCCAAAGGCGCCGCACGTTAAGTGGCCCGACCCAGGTTTCGCGCGCTTTTAGCCGCGGCCCGCAGGGGAGCGCGTGCACGCCAACCCCGCAGGCCCACGGCCGGCGCTGAATGAAAGGAGCCGTCGAAAATGACAGAACGGTTCGGCAAAACCGGACGCGGTGACAGAACCGTCAGCCGCCGACAGTTCATCGCGGGCGCGGCCGCTGCGGCAACGGTGGCCGTGGTGAAGCCGTCGCGCGTGCGCGGCATGGAGGCGAACTCGCGCGTCGAGGTCGGGTGCGTCGGCCTGGGCGGGCGCGGGCGGCTCATCGCCGGCATGATCGCCAAGCACGCGGGGTACCGGATCACGGCCTTGGCGGACTACTTCGAGCAGGTGGCCGACGCCGCCGG
>DATKZB010000343.1:0-32674 GCA_035528235.1 Phycisphaerae bacterium | reverse complement strand
CCGCGCGTTGAGGCGCCATGCGCACGGCCGAGTTAGCCGCCCGCCCTAGGCGGGCGCGTTGAGGCGCCGTGGGCTCGGCCGAGTTAGCCGCGGGGCTTGCCCCGCGCGCAGACGCGATGCGCACAGCCTCGTTAGCCGCGGGGCTTGCCCCGCGCGTTCACGCGCTACGGCCGGGCGCGGGGAAAACCCTTGAATCACCCGCCGCCGGCCCGATAATCGCTTCGCCAAACCAGCGGCCCGGGACCACGGCCACATGCCCATCGAATCGGCGAACGCGCATCGCGAGACCTCGCCCCCGCAACGGCTCGAGTTGCCGCTGGCCGAGCGTCGTCCGGCGGGCCGCGATTACGTCCGCCTCATCCTGGGCGTGCCGACGGCGTGGCGGAGCCTGCCTGGTCAGTTTCTCGACGTCCTGTGCGAGTCGAACCCCCGAGCGGCCATGGCCTCCGAACGCCGCGCCCTGGACGATGCCGACGGCGGTCCGTGGCCCCAGGCTACGGGACTGGAACTGGGGCGGCCGAAATGGCCCTTCGTCCGTCGCCCCTTGAGCGTCTCGCGGGTACGGCGGCAGGGCGGTGGCGTGCAGGTCGAGGTCCTCGTCCGGACGATCGGCTCCGGCACGCGGTTCCTGGCGTCGCGGCCGGTGGGCGCGGCCGTTGACGTGGTCGGCCCGCTGGGCACGCACTTCACGCCGCCGGCCGACGATCGGTTGTGCGTCCTGGTGGGCGGCGGGTGCGGCATGGCGCCCATCTTCGGCCTGGCGGACATGCTCGCCGAACAGCAGCGGCCGTGCGTCCTCATTCTGGGCGCCCCGACGCTGGGCGACGTGCCGGTGTCGTTTCGCGAGCCTCCGCCGCTAACCGGCGAGACCGTGGAGCCGTGCCGGACCATTGCCGAGCCCGACACGGGCGTCGAGACGATCCTGGCCACCGACGACGGCACAGCGGGCCTGCGCGGCACGGCGATCGAGGCCGCGCGGCGATGGCTCAAGGGGCCCCGTCAGGACCGGCCCGTCGCGTTCTACGGCTGTGGCCCGTCGCGGATGATGCAGGCCCTCGCCCTCCTGGCCGAGAGGCGCGAGGCCCCGTGCCAGTTGTCGCTGGAGCGGTTCATGGGTTGCGGCATCGGCGTGTGCCTGTCGTGCGCCCAGAAGATGCGCGACCCGACGAGCGAAAAGGGGTGGACCTACCGGCTCACCTGCCGCGAAGGCCCCGTCGTCGACGCCCACGACGTCGTATGGGAGTAAAACGTTAGCCGCCCGGCTTGCCGGGCGCGTTGAGCCGTGGTACACGGCCGAGTTAGCCGCCCGCCCCAGGCGGGCGCGATGAGGTGTTGTTCACGGCTTGCAAGCAAGCCGTGGCACGTGCAATGTTAGCCGCGGGGCTTGCCCCGCGCGGGCGCGCTGACAGGCACGGCCGCGCAAGCACGTGGCACAGGGAGCGGACGCGACGTCATGATTCAACCCCAGGTGGATCTGCGGGTAACGGTCGGCCGCATCGCGATGAAGAACCCCATCGCCACGGCCTCCGGCTGCTCGGGGTATGGCGAGGAACTGGCCCAGTTCTACGACCTCTCGGTCCTGGGGGCCATCGTCACGAAGTCGATTACGCTGGAACCGCGCGAAGGCCATCCCCCGCCGCGACTCGTCGAGGTCCGGGCCGGCATGCTCAACGCCATCGGCCTGGCCAACGTGGGCTTGGAGGCGTTTCTGGCGGACAAACTGCCGGCCCTCGCCAGGGCCGACGTGCCGGTCATCGTGAACGTGGCCGGCTCGACGCGCGAGGAGTACCTGGCGGTGTCCGCGGCCCTCGACGCGGTGCCGGCCGTGGCGGGCATCGAACTGAACGTCTCGTGCCCGAACGTGGAGCGCGGCGGCATCGAGTTCGGCACCGATCCCGCGACGCTGGCCTCGCTGGTCGAGGCCGTCCGGGCCAAGGTCTCGCGGGCCACGCTCATCGTGAAACTGAGCCCCAACGTGACCGACGTCGCCGCCCTAGCCCGGGCCGCCGTCGACGCTGGGGCCGAGGCCCTCAGCCTCATCAACACCCTGCGCGGCCTGGCGCTGGACCCGTGGACGGGACGCCCGGCGCTGACGAACGTCGTGGGCGGTCTCTCGGGGCCGGCCATCAAGCCGGTGGCGTTGTACATGGTCCGGCGGGTGTGGCAGGAGGTGGCGGGCCCGCGCGGCGTGCCGATCATCGGCCTGGGCGGCGTCCAGTTCGTCGAAGACGTGCTGGAATTCATCCGGGCCGGGGCCACGGCCGTCTCGGTCGGCACGGCCAACTTCGTGGACCCGAAGACGTGCGGAAAACTGGTCGAGGGGCTGAGAGAGGCCCTGGTCAAGTTGGGCTGCGGTAGCCCGCGGGACCTCCTCGGCAACCTCGGTACCTAGTGCCATGTGCGGTGCTATGTTGAACGGGTAATGTGAGCCGCCCGGCTTGCCGGGCGCGGACACGTTAGCCGCCCGGCTTGCCGGGCGCGGTGCTGACCTGGGAAAGGAGATGCCGTGAAGCCTCTTCGCGTCGGACTCATCGGGACGGGCGGGATCATGCGCGGTGCCCACATGAACGGCTGGAAGGCCCTTGTGGACCAGGGCCGCGTGGAACTGGTGGCGGCGTGCGACATCCGGCGTCCATCGGTCCAGGCGCTGGCCGAGGAGTTCGCCATCGCCAACGTCTTCACGGACTTCAAGCAGATGTTCCGCCGGGTCGACCTCGACGTGGTCGACATCGCGACGCCCAACATGGCCCACGCCCCGGCGGCCCTGGCGGCCTTCAAGGCGGGGTGCCACGTGTACTGCGAGAAACCGCTCGCCCCGACGCCGGCCGACGTCAAGCGGCTCATCGCCGCCCGCAACAAGGCCGGCAGGAAACTCATGACCGGCCAGCACATGCGGTTCGAGGGCAAGAACGCCGCCCTGAAACGATACGTCGATGCCGGCATGCTCGGCGACATCTATTACGCCAAGACCAGCGCGCTCAGGCGCCGCGGGGCGCCCGGTTGGGGCGCCTTTCTGACGAAACGCCTCTCGGGCGGCGGGCCGCTTATCGACATCGGTGTCCACGTGCTCGACCTGACGCTGTGGCTCATGGGTTTCCCGCGGCCCGTGGCCGTGTCGGGCGTGGCGCCGACGAAACTGGCCGGCCTCGGCCACATCGTCAACCGGCCCGGCTGGGGCGCGTGGAGGGGCACCAAGCAGGTCTTCGACGTCGAGGACTTCGCCGCCGGGTTCGTCCGGTTCGCCGACGGGGCGGTGCTGTACCTGGAGGCGTCGTTCCTGCTGAACATGGTCAAGGAGGATTACGGCGGGTCGATGATCTGCGGGACGTTGGGCGGCATCGACGTGGAGGCCGGCAAGATCGTCACACAGGAGCAGGGCATCATCCGCGTCAGCGACCTCGAGAACTACGACACGCCCAAACCGCACGCCGCCGCCATCATCGCGTTTATCGACGCCGTCGAGAAGGATGGGCCCGTGCCCGTGCCGCCCGAGGAGACGATGTACGTCATGACGATCCTCGACGGCATCTACCGCTCGCACGCCAAGGGCGGGGCCGAGGTCAAACTCAACGTGCCGCCGCTGCCCAAGCCCCGCCGCAAACGCCGCAAGTAAGGCAGGGGCGTCGGGCGCGCGAACGCGCGGGGCAAGCCCCGCGGCTAACGGGGCGAGGCTGGGCGCATGTTGTCGGCGCGCCGGGCGCGTGTTGTTGGGCGCGTGCTGGGTTAGCCGCGGGGCTTGCCCCGCGCGTGCTGAGTTAGCCCGCCTCGGGCGGGCGCGTGTTGTTTCGAAGGAGGTGCCTCATGCCCGAACTCTTCGGCCAATCCATGACGCCCCAGGACCTCGCCCAGCGCGTCGGCCGCATCGACCAGGTGGCGGGCGCCCGGCCGTTCGTCTTCGACGACGGGTCCGCGCGCGGCATGCGGGGCGTCGACGTCTGGACCGGCTCGGGCTTGACCTTCACGGTTCTGCCCGACCGGTGCCTCGACATCGGCGCCGCGCGGTTCAGCGGCCGTCCCTTCGCGTGGCAATCGAGCACGGGTCCCGTGGCTCCCGAGCGGTATGACCCGGAAGGTTTCCGCTGGCTGCGGTCGTTCCACGGTGGCCTGCTGACGACGTGCGGCCTGAGGCACTTCGGGGCGCCCGACGCCGAGGGCCCCGAATCGTGGGGCCTGCACGGCCGGGCGTCGAACCTCTCGGCCGAACAGGTGGCCGTCGCGTGCGCCTGGCACGGCGACGAGTACCGCATCGGCATTCGCGGCCAGGTGTGCGAGGCCGAGGTCTTCAAGCCCACGCTCCGGCTGGAGCGAACGATCACGACATCGCTCGGGTCGCGGACCATCGCCATCGCCGACCGCGTCACGAACACGGGCTACGCGCCCAGCACGGCCATGCTGTTGTACCACGTGAACCTGGGGTGGCCGCTGGTGTCGGAGGCCAGTCGGCTGCTGGTGGCGTACGAGGCGATTCGCGGCGTGACGCCGTTTGCCGAATCGGCCCTGGAGCGGCACCGGGCCTTCCAGCCGCCCACCGAAGGCATCGAGGAGATGTGCTACCAGATTACGCCCAAGGCCGGCCCCGACGGCCTGTGCCGCGCTGCCATCGTCAACCCCAACCTCGACGGCGGCCTGGCGGTCTCGCTGGCGTGGCCCAAGAAGACCATGCCGTACATGGCCGAGTGGAAGATGATGGGGCAGGGCACCTACGTAGTGGGCGTCGAACCGATGAACTGCCCGTTTCCGCCGCGCGCGGGCCTTCGCGAGCGCGCCCTGATGCCGGAACTGGCCGTGGGCGAGTCGTTCGAGGCCGGCGTCACGATTGGCGTGCACGCCGGGGCCGACGAACTGGCGGCCCTCGAACACGCGATCGCGGGCGGCTGAACCAATGCGCCGAACGACTGACCTCATCCTGGCGATGACCGCCGTGCTGGCCCTGGCCGGCATCGGCCGCGGTGCGCCGGCCCCCGCGCCGGCCGCGGCGCTCGCGTCGGCGTATACGCCGGAGCAGGCGAGGATGCTGGCCATTCGCGCCGCCCAGGTCGATGGCGTCAACCGGCTGACCGAGATCGTCCTGGCGACGCCGCTGGCGGGCACGACCACCGTGGGCCAGGCCCTTGGCCCGGGCAGCGACAAGGAGATGGCGCTGCGCGTGTTCCTGCGGTCGGCCCGGGTGGTCGGCGAGCCGCGCGCCTATAGCGACGGCGTGGCCGAGGTTTCCGTCGAGGTGCCCGTGGAGGTGGTCGTCCACGAGGTGGCCGCCCTCCATGCCCCGGCCGATGGCGGGACGGTCGTCCTGTCGGACCTGGCCCGCGCGGCCGTCGAGGGGTGCATCCGGACGAGCGGTTCCGGCCGCGCGCCGCGCGACGTGCCGCCGGCGGTGCTCAAGCGGCTCGAATCGGCCGGTCCCGACGAGTTGCCCGAGATGTTCCCGGCGGGGTGGGTCGGCGTGACCGCCACCGGCCGCGTCGGCGCCATCCGCGAGGCGCGGGTCCGGGCCTACCAGGCGATGGCGGCCCATCTGAAAGGTCTGTACCTGGGCTCGACCGAGAAGGTGGCCGGCCTGGTCGAGGGCCAGCCGGCGGCCGAGGCCGCGTTCGAGGCGTTCGTCCGGTCGCTGCCGGTCCAGGGCGACCCGCGGATGATGCCCGACCGCATCGCCGAGGTCGACGTCGTGGCCGACTTGGCCGACATGATCCGCGTCCTCAAAGACATCCTGCGGCTGCGGCCCGAGAGCCGGCTGACCGAGGATCGCATCGACCGGCTGTCGATCCGCCTGAAGACGCCTCAACTTTTGACCACCGGTCGCGGCATGCCGCCGCCGGCCGAGGTCCGGCCCGTCGAGACGGCACCGGTGGCCGGCGGAGCACCGCTGCCCGACTGGGCGGCCGAGACGCTGGGGGCCTCGGCCGACGCCGAGTTCAGCTCCGACGCCGACGATCCCCAGCAGGCCCGCGTCCTGGCGGCACGGTCGGCCAAGGTCCGGGCCCTCGCGGACCTCGAAAGGCAGGTCGACGCCGTGACGCTGGCGGCCAACGTCACGGTGCGCCAGCGGGCCGCCAAGGACGAGGTCTTTCAGCGCGACCTCAAGACGTTCCTCTCGGGCGCCCGGACCGTGGCATCGGCCCCCCGGGCGGGCGGCAAAGGGTGGCAGGTGACCCTGCGCCTGCCCCTCCTGCGGCTCTACGAACTCTCCCTGCCGCGCTAGACGCGGTGCACCCGATCAAGTTAGCCGCGGGGCTTGCCCCGCGCGCTACCACGAGAGGTCAGCGGCTCATCAGCCAGGCGTCGAAGACGAAGGCGGCGTCCATGGCGATGAGCCAGTAGAGCATCCGCCCGATGAAGGGTTCGTACTGTTCGGCCTTTCGGAAGGGTCCCGTCGCCGACCACAACCCTCCCGGCCACAGGCCCGCCAGCAGCAGCACCGCAAAGACGCGGGCCACCGGCGCCTTGAACAAGGGCGGCTCGGTTCCCACGCTGATGGCGATCATGACGAACCCGGCCGCCGCTGCCGCCACGAACGCCAGCGACCACGGACGCGTCGAGACCCGCACGTCGTACCGGACGCAGATGCTGTAGCCCGTTACGACGGCCGTGGCGAAGAACAGGGCCAGGGCGTGGCGGACCCAGAGCGGCCCACTTGGCCCGAGAAGTTCGATGCCGATGTGGTGGGGGACGCCCACGGCCGCCGCCACGCCGATGCCGTAGTTGAGCGCGCGGCACAGGCCCATGACGGTCATGGCAATGTGCGACGGTCCGCTCTTGGCGGCCAGGTTGTAGAGGTTGATGGCGGCAAACGTCCCGATGGCCATCGCCAGCACGCCGCGGCCCACGATGACGGCGCACACGAATGCCAACAGGCCCGTCAGAATCAGCAGGGCCACGGCCAGGCCCATGCCGATCTCGCCCGTGACGAGCGGGCGGGGGACGTTCATCAGCCGGTCGCGCCGCCGGTCGACGAGGTCGTTCTGGACCATGCCGAACAGGTACAGCCCGGCCGATGTGCCCGCCACCAGCGCCATCAGGCGCCCGTCGAAGGGTTCCTGGGGAAGGGCGAACCTCGCCACCGTGTACCCGGCCAGGACGTCGGCCACGGCCGTCACGGCCAGCGGAAGCCGCAAAATCCGGTAGATGCCTCGTATACGCATCGCAACACCAGTTTACGGGTGGGCCGGCGCGGTTTCCAGTCTTTTCAGACGTCGCGCGGGTCGCTATAATCCTACATCGCCACTTGCTGCGCGGCGGCCTTCCCAGAGCCTGCCCGCCTTGGGCGGGCCGCCGCGATCGGGCCTGACGCATGTTCCTGGCGGCCTAGGAAGGCCGCCAGGCGTGAGGAATTGGCAAAGTGGCGCTGTAGGAGTAATCCCCAGGCCATGATTATCACAATCGACGGCACCGTGGGAAGCGGGAAAAGCACCGCCGCCGCCCGGCTGGCCCGGCGCCTGGACGCCCGCCACCTCGACACCGGGGCCATGTACCGCGCCCTCACCCTCAAGGCCCTCGAAACCGGCGCCGACCTCGAGGACCCCCAGGCCCTGGCCGCCCTGGCCGCCGCCAGCACCGTCGAACTTGACGGCGACGCCGGCGACCTGCGGGTCCGGCTCGACGGCCGCGACGTCACCGAGGCCATCCGCGAGAACCGCATCAGCACGCACTCGCATTACGTGGCCCGTGCGGCGGCCGTGCGGCAGGTGCTGGTGGTGCGGCAGCGCGAGTTCGCCCGGCAGGCCGGCGACGTCGTGGCCGAGGGACGCGACCAGGGCACGGTCGTCTTTCCCGACGCCCAGGTCAAGTTCTTCCTGGACGCCGATCCCGAGGTCCGGGCCCGCCGCCGCCAACTCGAACTCCAGGCGCGCGGCCAGTACCCGTCGTACCGCGAGGTGCTGGCCGAACTCATCGAACGCGACCGCCGCGACTCCACCCGCCCGGTCAGCCCGCTGAAGGCCGCCGACGACGCCGTGCGCGTCGACACGTCGGACCTGGCCATCGACGAGATGGTCGATGCGCTGGAGGCTGAGGTCCGCCGCCGCCGGAAGGGGAACCCGTGAACGCCCTGCGCCGAGCCTGGTACGCCGCGCTCCAGCAGGTGGCGCGGGTCCTGTTCGTGGCCGCGTTCGGCATCCGCGTGTACCATCGCGCGCGGCTGCCGAGGCGGGGCGGCGTCCTGGTCATCTCGAACCACCAGAGTTACCTCGACCCGATTCTGGCGGCCGTCGGGATGCCGCGGCCGTTTCATCCCATGGCGCGGGAGTCGCTGTTCCGATTCGCGCCGTTCCGGTGGCTCATCCGCAGCCTGTACGCGTTTCCTGTGCGGCGCGGGACGGCCGACCTGGGGGCCGTCCGCGAGGCCCTCCGCCGCCTGAAGGGCGGGGCGGTGGTGCTGATGTTCCCCGAGGGGACGCGGACCCGGGACGGGTCCGTCGGCCGACTCCAGGGCGGGCCCGTCACGATTGCCGCGCGGGCCGGCGTGCCCATCCTGCCGCTCGTCATCGACGGCGCGTTCGAGGCGTGGCCGCGCACCATGCGACTGCCTCGGCCGGGGCCGATTCGGGTGGCCTGCGGGCCACTCGTGTCGGCGGCCGAGGTGGCTGCCGGCGACCCCGACGAGATCATGGCCGCCGTCCGCGGGCGCATGGTGGACCTTCAGGCCTGGCTGCGGCGGGGCCGGGTGCGCCATTGCAACGCGCGGGGCAAGCCCCGCGGCTAACACGCGCCCGCCCCGGGCGGGCGGCTAACGCGTGTCGGCGCCTGTTAGCCGCCCGGCTTGCCGGGCGCGTGTTGTCGGCGCGTGTTGTCGGCGCGTGTGGCGCGATGGGCGCCTGTTAGCCGCCCGGCTTGCCGGGCGCGTGTTGTCGGCGCGTGTTGTCGGCGCGTGTGGCGCGATGGGCGCCTGTTAGCCGCCCGGCTTGCCGGGCGCGAGGGCAAAGGAGTCGACGTCATGGATTCGCCTGGCGCCAACGGGGCAGGGCATCGCCCCAGCATCAAGGTGGCGGAGGGCAGCGGGGTGTGTTTCGGCGTCCGGCGGGCGCTGGAACTGGCCGAAGCGGCCTTGGCGGGCGGCGAAGCCGTGTATGGCCTGGGCCCGATCATCCACAATCCGCAGGAGGTGGCCCGGCTGGCGGCCAAGGGTTTTCGCGTCATCGAGTCGCTGGCCGAGGCGGCCGGCGGCGGGACGCTGCTCATCCGCAGCCACGGCCTTCAGCCGAGCGTGGTGGCCGACGCCAGCCGGCAGGGACTGCGAATCGTCGACGCCACCTGCCCCCTCGTGCGACGCGTCCAGACGCTGGCCGTCGAGCTCGAGGACGCGGGGTACCACGTGGTGGTGGCCGGCGACGCGCCCCATCCGGAGGTGCGGGCCATCCAGGGCCACGTGCCGCGGGCCGTCGTGGTGAGCGACCTGGAGGCCGTCCGGCGGCTGGACCTCTCGGGCCGGGTGGCCCTGGTGGCCCAGACGACGTTCTCGCCCGGGGCGTTCGGCACGATGGCCGCCGAACTGGGGCGGCGCAACCTGGCCGAGGTCCGGGTCGAGAACACCATCTGCGCCGCCACGGTCCAGCGGCAGCAGGCGGCGGCCGACCTGGCCGGCCACGTCGACGTCATGTTCGTCATCGGTGGCCGCAACAGCGCCAACACCAACCGGCTGGCCGAACGGTGCGCGGCCCGGGGCGTGCCGACGTATCACGTGGAGGTGGGCGAGGAGGTGACGGCGGCGTGCCTTCGGGGGCGGCGGCGGGTGGGGGTGGCGGCGGGGGCCTCGACGCCCCAGTGGATCATCGACGCCGTCTGCCGGCGGATAAAGGTCTTGCAATCGGAACTTGCGTAGCCTATAGTACGACTCTTTTGCGGACCGGTGTCGGTCCGAAGCCTCGTGGAACGAGGGCGGCCAGTGGCCCGGTGGTCGGGCGCGAACGGTCTGGTCGCGAGCACACGGACAGGGGTTTTCCAGGTAACGGAATCGCATGAGCAAGAGCCAAATCAGTCGTGATTACGGGTTAAACGACGCGGACATCGAACAGGCCGTCAGGGCGATCCTCGGCGAACCCGAACAAGGCGACCAACTCGCCCAACTCTACGAAGACTCCATCAAGGCGTTCGAGACAGGTAGCGTGGTGGCGGGGCGCGTGGTCCGCATCGTCGGCAACGACGCCGTCATCGACGTGGGGTTCAAGAGCGAGGGCAGCGTGCCGCTGGAGGAGTTCAACGGGGCCAAGGTCGAGGTGGGACAGCGTGTCGACGTGCTGCTGGAGGCCGTGGAGGACGAGAGCGGCCTCGTGATTCTGTCGAAGCGCAAGGCCGACCGCATCAAGGGCTGGGAGAAGGTCCTCAGCGAGCACAAGGAAGGCGACGTGGTCAAGGGCCGCGTCAGCCGCAAGATCAAAGGCGGTCTGCTGGTGGACATCGGTGTGCCGGTGTTTCTGCCGGCGAGCCAGGTGGACATCCGCCGCCCGGCCGACGTGTCGCATTACATCGGCCGAGAGATCTCGTGCAAAATCCTCAAGATCGACCCCGACCGGCGCAACATCGTGGTCTCTCGCCGCCGCCTCATCGAGGAGCAGCGCGAGCAGTCCAAACGCGAACTGCTGTCGACGATGCGGGTGGGCCAGTACCGCGACGGCGTCGTCAAGAACATCGCCGACTTCGGGGCGTTCGTCGACCTGGGCGGCATCGACGGCCTGCTGCACATCACCGACATGGCCTGGGGACGCGTCGGGCACCCCGGCGCTGTCGTCTCGATCGACCAGAAGATCCGCATTAAGATCCTCTCGATCGACCGCGAGAAAGAGAAAGTGGCCCTCGGCCTGAAGCAGAAGATCTCCTCGCCGTGGCAGAATATCGAGACGCGGTACCCCATCGGCGAAAAGGTCAAGGGCGAGGTCGTCAACATCACCCCGTACGGGGCCTTCGTCAAACTCGAGCAAGGCATCGAGGGCCTGGTGCACGTCAGCGAGATGTCGTGGACCAAGCGCATCAGCCACCCGTCGGAGGTCGTCGGCGTCGGCGAGGAGGTCGAGGTCGTCGTCCTGGCCATCGACAAGGTCAAGCAGGAGATCAGCCTCGGCATGAAGCAGATCGAGGTGAACCCCTGGACCCTCGTCAAGGAGAAGTACCCGCCCGGGCACGTCGTCGAGGGCACGGTCCAGAACCTCGCCAACTACGGCGCCTTCATCGAGATCGAGGAAGGCATCGACGGACTCCTGCACGTGACCGACATGTCGTGGACGCAGAAGGTCGGCCACCCCAGCGAGGTCCTCCAGAAGGGCGACAAGATCAAGTGCGTCGTCCTGAGCGTCGACCAGGACAAAAAACGCGTGGCCCTGGGCCTCAAGCAACTCGATGAGGACCCGTGGGAACGCAAGATCCCCGAGAACTACGTGGCCGGGGCGATCGTCAAGGGCAAGGTCACGAAGGTCACCAACTTCGGCGTGTTTGTCGAACTGGAGCCGGGCCTGGAGGGGCTGCTTCACGTCTCGGAGTTGGCCGACCACAAGGTGGAGAACCCCGAGGAGATCGTCAAGGCGGGTGAGGACCTCGAGGTCAAGATCCTGCGCGTCGATACCGACGATCGGAAGATCGGCCTGAGCCTGAAACGCGTCCAGTGGGCCGCCGAGGAGGGCGTGGGCGCCGCCGCACCCGCCGCCGCACCCGCCCCTGCCGCGCCGGACCGGCCCGGGCCACGCCTGGGCGGCATCCAGCACGTTGAGGACGAACACCACGATGGCGGCGGCACGACCCTGTTCGGCACGGTCTTGCCGACGGTCTCGCCCGCCGAGATCACCCCTGCCGCCGAGCAGCAAGAGGCCGAGGCCGAGCCTGCCGAGGCCGAGCCGGCCGACGAAACCGCCAAGGCCCAGGCCGGTGAGGGCGCCGAAGAAGAGCCCGTCGCAGCGGCCGAGATCGCGGAACCCGAGCCGGCCGACGAGACCCCCAAGGCCCAGGCCGATGAGGGCACCGAAGAAGAGCCCGTCGCGGCGACCGAGATCGCGGAACCCGAGCCCGTCGACGAAACCGCCAAGGTCGACGCCGATGAGGGCGCCAAGGAAGAGCCCGTCGTAGCGACCGAGACCGCGGAACCCGAGCCTGCCGACGAAACCGCCAAGGTCGACGCCGATGAGGGCGCCGAAGAAGAGCCCGTCGTAGCGGCCGAGATCGCGGAACCCGAGCCCGTCGACGAGACCCCCAAGGCCCAGGCCGATGAGGGTGCCAAGGACGGAGATTCCGTTAAGGCAACCAAGGCCAAGAAGCCGAGGAAACCCAGGAAGTCTGCCAAGGCCGACAAAGCCGACAAGGCCGACAAAGCCGACAAAGCCGACAAAGCCGAAGCGGACGACGCCCCGGACGAACCGGCCTGAGGGCCTTCGCGAAGGCGAGAGACTCTGAGGACGTGTGCAATGTGGCCAGACCGGCGTTTCTGGCCGGCGCCGGAAATCTTAAAAAAACCTTGCCAGCGACTAGCGCGCGGCTCTACAATTAAACAGCACGATCGGTCGTTCTTGACCTCAAGTCGCGACCCGTTCATGGGGAAGGGGAGCCGCAAGGTATTCGAGTGAGCGGGGTTGGGCCGCGCGATTGGGCAGAATGGTTGAGGGGTGCATCTCAGTGTCCGATACGTAGAGGGGTCTGCGCATGGATTCTGGCCTGCAGCTCTATCTGCGGGAAATAAATCAAACGCGCCTTCTCACACCCGAGGAGGAAATCTCCCTTGCTAGGCGTATCCGGAAGGGCGACCTCCTGGCCCGGGACGAGATGATCCGGTGCAACCTGCGCCTGGTCGTCTCGATTGCCAAGAATTACACCCGCCGGGGCCTCAGCCTGCTGGACCTCATCGAGGAAGGCAATTTGGGCCTTTTGCGGGCCGTCGAGAAGTTCGACCCGGCCCAGGGCTGCCGCTTCTCGACTTACGCCTTGTGGTGGATCCGCCAGTCGATCAAGCGGAGCCTCATTAACGCCGTCAAGCCGGTCGAGATTCCCGCCTACATGGTCGACATGATCAACAAGTGGCGGTGGTCGGGCGCCCAGTTGGAGTGCGACCTGGGTCGGCCGCCCACGCAGGAGGAGATTGCGCGGCAGATGAACCTGTCGCGCCGCAAGGTGGCGGTCATCGCCCGGGCCGCGCGGGCCTTCAGTTCGCCGTTCCAGGCGGTGTCGGAGGACTCGGAGTGGTCGCTGTCGGAGATGGTGGCCGACGAGGGCACCCGCTCGCCGGCCGACACGCTTCTGGACAGCCGCCGGGCCGAGGCCGTCAAACGCATCCTGGCCGACATCGACGACCGGGCGGCCGAAATCCTGCGCTTCCGGTTCGGCCTCGAAGGCCATGAGCCGAAGACCCTCAAGGAGATCGGCGACAAGGTTGGCCTGACCCGCGAACGTGTCCGCCAGATCGAACGCGATACCCTCCAGTGCATCAACGATGCCATCCGCAGCCAGGAGGAAGATTCCCGCACGCCGGTCCGCCAGTAGCCTTCGCCGCCGCCGGTTTCTCTCTCGCATCCACCAAGGAGGCCGACCGTGAGTCCCGCCCCACGCGACCTGGACCTGAAGTCCTACATCCGCAGCATCCCCGATTTTCCCAAGCCCGGCATCCTGTTCCGCGACATTACGCCGCTGCTGGCCGACGTGGCGGCCTTCGGCGAGGCCGTCCGCCGCATGGCCGCGCCCTACGCCAAGGGCCAGGTGGACGTGGTGGTGGGGGCCGAGTCGCGCGGCTTCATCTTTGGGGCGCCCGTGGCCCTGGCGCTGGGGGCCGGGTTCGTGCCGGTCCGAAAGAAAGGCAAACTGCCCGCCCAAACCCTGAGCGTGACGTACGACCTGGAGTACGGTACCGACACGCTCGAGATGCACACCGACGCCGTCTCCGCGGGTACCCGCGTCCTCATGGTCGACGACCTGCTGGCCACGGGCGGCACGATGGCCGCCTCGTGCGAGATGGTCTGCCGCGCGGGCGGCCGGATCGTGGGCATCGAGTTCCTGATTGAACTCTCCTTCCTCCACGGCCGCGACAAACTCGCCGCATACCCCATCCACAGCCAGATCGTCTACGCCGACGAATCGCCCTGACCGCCGCGAAAGGCTGTTTTCCGCCCCGAAGGGGCGGCAGGTTGTAGCCACGGGTGGAGCACCGGCCGCTGCACAGCGGGCGGTGCGCAACCCGTGGAAGTCGGGATCATCTCACATTCCCCGCCCCGAAGCGGATGATGGCCTCTTCTTTCCGCCCCGAAGGGGCGGCAGGTTGTAGCCACGGGTGGAGCACCGGCCGCTGCACAG
Organism: Phycisphaerae bacterium; assembly: GCA_035528235.1. Lineage (GTDB taxonomy): Bacteria > Planctomycetota > Phycisphaerae > FEN-1346 > FEN-1346 > DATKZB01. Next base: position 18,418 of record DATKZB010000343.1, on the reverse strand, counting down.
CGGGCGGTGCGCAACCCGTGGAAGTCGGGATCATCTCATGTTCCCCGCCCCGAAGGGGCGGAGGAATCGCCGGGATGCGCGACGGATCAGTCGAACACATATCGCTCATCAAACGCGACGCCATGCGCGCGCAGCATTCGCAGAAGTGTCCTTTCGCCGGCTCGGGAGTCTCCTTCGCCCCTCCGGGGCGAAAAAGGGAAAAGAGCCCCAACCGCTTTCCACTCATCCGCTTTCCACGGGTTACGCGTCGGGCCGCTGTGCGGCCGCGCCGCTCCACCCGTGGCTACACCCCGCCGCCCCTCCGGGGCTGAAACGGAACGAGAATCGCGTGCCGGAATCCACGGCCCAAACCCCACGACCGCGGGGGGGGGCCCCTGCGCTACAGGACTCGATGTAAAATGATCACACCCCCGTGGGCGGCGCATTTTCCGCTTGTCCCTGTGCCTCGGCGTGCGTAATCTATCGGCATGCCACGAAAAAAGACCGCCAAGCCTGTAGCCGGGTCGCCGTCGGGCGCCCCGGACATTGATTCTTTCGAGGCCGTCCTGACCCGCGAGGAGCGCACCAAGGGCTTCTTCGTGGCCTTTGATTTCTCCTCCGACGCCCTGACGGAGATCGACCGCTACTTCCGCTCCAGCCACAAGGCCATCATTCCCCTGACGGTTAAGGAGATTCTGGAGGAACGGATTGCGAGGAAGTTGGCGTAGGAATCGGAGGAAACACCATGTACAGATTAACACAACCGAGCATGCGTAAAGCGGAACTCATACTCGAGGATTACAGAAAAAGGCTTTATAAGCACTTCAGATTCGACGCCCGCTCTCTCGAGATAGAACTCCGAGGTTGTTGGAATGTCGGATATCAGGAACTCAAAGACATCTTCAGGGATATGCTCAGGCTAGACCGCTACAGGTACGTTGCAATTTACTATATGGAGAACATAAGCGGTTCGGCGGTCGTTTCGGAGTTTCAGAAACCGCTTGCCCAGGCTTACGGGGTCCGATTCTTCAGAGCACCGGAGATGCAACGGAAGCGTAAGGAATTCTGGGACAAGTTCAGGAGATAAGTGGCCGGGTGGCATGGTCAGCCCGCTGTTGGGTGACCATGTTCAGGCCCTCGCCCGGCGTCGTCGCCCCGATGGTGGCTCGCAACATGGTCATCCTGCGGAATGACCATGCCACCCGGCGACGGCCGGTGGGTGCAGAGCACCCACCCTACGTGGCGGCGGATTTGCGGCGGGTCGTCTTCCGGCGTGCGGCGGCGGGTATCTTGCCGTTGGTGAGGACGAGCGGCAGGGCGTCTTCGACGTAGCGGACGTAGTGGAAGGTCATGTCGCGGCGGATGGCTTTGGGGATTTCCTCGACGTCCTTTCGGTTCCGCTCGGGCAGGACCACGGTCTTGATGCCGGCCCGTTTGGCCGCGAGGACCTTCTCCTTGACGCCGCCCACCGGCAGCACCAGGCCCCGCAGCGTCATCTCGCCGGTCATGGCCACGTTGCTCTTGATGCTCGAGTTGGTCAGCAGCGACGTCAGTGCCGCGAACAGGGTGATGCCGGCGCTGGGCCCGTCCTTGGGCGTGGCGCCGGCGGGGACGTGGATGTGGATGTCACTTCGGCGGAAGGTCTTCTCGTCGATGCCCCATCGCGGGGCACGCGACCGGATGTACGAGAGGGCCGCCTGGGCCGACTCTTTCATGACGTCGCCCAGTTGGCCGGTCAGTGTCAGCTTGCCGGAGCCGGGCATGGAGGTGGCCTCGATGAAGAGGATGTCGCCGCCGGCGGGCGTCCACGCCAGGCCCGTGGCGACGCCGGGCGTCGAGGTCCGCAGTTTCACCTCCGGCAGGTACCGTTCGGCGCCCAGGAAGTCGGAGACGGTGGCGGCCTTGACGGTGACGCGCCGGGTGCGGCCCCCTCCGACCTTCCGGGCGACGCCGCGGCAGACGCCGGCGATGGCCCGTTCGAGGTTCCGCACGCCCGCCTCGTGGGTGTAGTACCGGATGATGTGCCGCAGGCCCCCCGCCGTGAAGGCGACGTGGGCGGTGCCCAGGCCGTGCTCGCGCCGCTGCCGGGGCACCAGGTATCGCCGGGCGATGGCCAGTTTCTCCTCCTCGACGTACCCGGCCAGGTTGATTGTCTCCAGGCGGTCCTTGAGCGCCGGCGGCACCGGGTCCAGCAGGTTGGCCGTGGCGATGAACAGCACCTTCGACAGGTCGAACGGGGCGTCGAGGTAATGGTCGGTGAACGAGAAGTTCTGCTCGGGGTCCAGCACCTCCAGCAGGGCCGAGGTGGGGTCGCCTCGCCAGTCGCTGCCCAGTTTATCGACCTCGTCGAGCATGAAGACGGGGTTGTTGACGCCGCACTTGCGGAGTTCCAGGATGATGCGGCCGGGCAGGGCCCCGACGTAGGTCCGGCGGTGTCCGCGGATTTCGGCCTCGTCTCTCATGCCGCCCAGGCTGATGCGGATAAACTTGCGGCCCATGGCCCGGGCGATGCTCTGGCCGAGGCTGGTCTTGCCGACGCCGGGCGGCCCGACGAAACACAGGATGGGCCCGCGCAGGTCGGCCTTGAGTTTGCGCACGGCCAGGAACTCGAGGATCCGTTTCTTGGGCTGCTCCAGGCCGTAATGATCGTGGTGGAGGATGTCCTCGGCCTTCGCGAGGTTCAGGCGGTCCTCGGTGCTCTTGGACCAGGGCAGTTCGGCCAGGTACTCGAGGTACGTCCGGGCGACGTTGAAGTCCGGGGCGTGACTGGGCATGGCGGCCAGGCGCTTGAGTTCCCGCTCGGCCTCCTCGCGGACCTTCTCGGGCATGCCGGCGGCGTCCAGGTCGGCCCGCAAGTGGTCCAGCAGGACGGTCTTCTCGTCCTTCTCGCCGAGTTCCTGCTGGATGGACTTCAGTTGCTCCCTCAGGTAGTACTCGCGCTGGCTTTCCTCGATGCGGCCGCGGGCGTCGGACTGGATCTTGCTCGCCAGTTCCAGCACCTCGATCTCTCTCTGCATGAGACCGGTGGCGACGCGGAGCCGCTCGACGACGCGCGGCTCTTCCAGGAGGGTCTGTTTCTGGGCCAGGTCGATGCTCAGGTTGGCGACGATGAAGTCGGCCAGTTGGCCCGGCGACTCGATCGAGGCCACCACCGCCAGGGCCTCCTGGGGGATGCGCGGCGAGAGGTCGATGATGCGGCTGATGAGGTCGCGGGCCGTGACCACCAGGGCGTCGAGTTCCGTGCCCTTCTCGACGATGTCGGGCATGGGCGCCAGGTCGGCCCGGAAGAACGGGTTCGTCTGCGTGCCCCGCTCGACCCGTGTGCGGCCGATGGCCTGGACGATGACCGTCTGGTTGTCGTCCGGCAGCCGCACGAGTTTCAGGATCCGCACGGCGCAGCCGACCTGGTGGAGTCGGGCGAAGGGCGGCTCCTCTTCGGCCGAGTCTTGCTGGGCCATGACGGCGAAGAGACGGTCGCCCATCACGACGTCCTGTATCAGGGCCAGGCTCCGCTTGCGTCCGATGGTCAGCGGCTGGATGATGCCCGGAAAGAGGACGGCCTCGCGGATGGGCATGACCGGCAGGTTGCGCGGAATGACCGGCGACTCCTCGGGCCGGGCGATGCCGGCGTCGGCGGGCGGCTTCTGAATCTTGATGCTGTCGGGCACGCGTTCGCCCTCCTGATGTGGGGCCGGGCAGGTTTCAGCGTTTCGGGACGCGGATGCGCAGCAGGCCGTCGTGGTATCGGGCCGTGATGGCGTCCTCGTCGACGCCCTCGGGCAGCAGGATGCGGCGGCGGAACTGGCCCTGCTCGATCTCCATCTGGTGCAGCCGCACCTTCTCCGGCGACGACGGGTCGTGGCGCCACCCCGTAATCGTCAGGTGGTGGCTCTCGGTGTACACCTCGACGTCGTCGCCGCGGACGCCGGCGAGTTCGACGATGATCTCGTAGTGGTCGCACATCTCGCCGATGTCGACGGCCGGCACCCAGTCGGGCGGCTTGGACCCCGTCGAGAACCCCGAGTGCAGGACCCTGTGCATGATCTCGGTCATGTGTCGCGCCAGGTGCCCCAGATCCTGATGGCCCTGCGCAACGACGGTCGCCTGCCGCATGGCGCGCTCCTTTCCCCCGGTCGGAGGTATACGTTCCTATCATACCCCTGGCCGCCGGGGCACGCAACCGCGCTTCGACAAAGCGGGAGCCGCAGCACCTGCAAGCACAGAACCTGCGAGGGTGGCGGGTCTCCTGACCCGCCACCTGCATTTCCGGCTTGCCTGCCGTGCCGGGTCAGGAGACCCGGCACGCTCTTGGTTCGGAGCCCCCGGTTCTGAAAGAGTTTCCTACTCGCCCTTGATTTCGATTCGCCGGGCCTTGGCCTCTTCCTTCTTGGGCAGGCGTATCTGGAGCACGCCCGCGTGGGCCTTGGCGGTTACCCCGTCGGCGTCGACGGCGGCCGGCAGCGTCAGGCTCCGCGTAAACGAGCCGTACCGGCGTTCGACGCGGTGGTAGTTGCGGCCTTTCTGCTCGGACTGGTCTTTCTTCTCGCCGCGGATGGTCAGCGTGTCGCCGACGACCGCGATGTCGAGTTCCTTGGGGTCGATGCCCGGGATCTCGGCGTGGACCAGCACGGCGTCGTCGGTCTCCGAGACGTCGAGCGCGGGCGACCACTCGGCCAGGCCGAACGGTTCGCTGGAACTCGACCAGAACCGGTTCAGCAGGTCGTTCATCTCCTCCCGCAGCGACGCCAGCGTCGCCACCGGGAGCGTTCTGCCTCTCCATGGAATCAGGGCCATGACGGTTACCTCCTATGCGTGCCGCGGCCTAGTCCACCTGGACCTCGATGCGCCGGGGCTTGAGCCTGTCGGACTTGGGCAGCCTGAGCGTCAGGACGCCCTGCCTGAGGTTCGCCTCGATCTTCTCGGTGTCGTAATCGGCCGGCAACTGGAAGGCCCGGTAGAACTCGCCGGCCGTAAATTCCTGCAAGAGCACCTCGCCGGTCTGCTTCGGCTCGGGGCCGGGCGTGCCGCGGATGACCAGGACGTTGTCCTCAACGGTCACGCCCAGGCCGTCGGGCCGGATGCCCGGCATGTCGGCCACGAGTGTCAGTTCATCGGCCGTCTCGTACACGTCGGTGGCCGGGACGAAGTAACTCTCCGGCGGCTGGAGCGGGTCGTGGTTCTTCTCGACCGGTACGTCAATCGGCTTGGCCATGGTTTGTGCCTCCTTGCCGGCGTCTGATTGCCTAGTCGGCCACCCGGACCTGGACGCGCCGGGGTCGGGTTTCCTCGGTCCTGGCGAGGCGGACGGTCAGCACGCCGTCGGCCAGGGTCGCCTGGGTCTTGGCGCTGTCCACGGGTCCGGGCAGCGTAATGGCCCGGCTGAACCGGCCGGTGTCGCGCTCCCGGCGGTGCAGCGTGACCCCCTCCTCGGGGATGGTGCCCTGGCGCGAGCCCGAGAGGGTCAGTTGGTTGCCCGTGACGTACACCTCCAGGTCGTCCATCTCCTGCCCCGGCACCTCGCACGCCACCAGGTACGCCTCGTCGGTCTCGCGGACGTTGACCGAGGGGTACACGTAGCCGGAGCGGATTCGTCCGGCGGGGCCGAAGTACTGTCCGAAGACGCTATCGAAGACGCGGTTCATCTCGCGCTGCAACTGACTGAACGGTCCCGCCGAGGGTACCCATGCCTTCATCGCCATGATCGGTCTCCTTTTCCACGTGCCACGGCTTGCTTGCAAGCCGTGATCCGCTCTTGTGGGTGTCCGAGAGGGGGTAAGTGCAAAGTCGATGCCAAACGCCGGGCCGTTCCGTGGCCGTCCGGGGGCGTCCGGTGTGCCGTATGGGCAAACTGGTTCCCAGCAGCTGCCATTCTGGCATGTCAAACACGCTGGGCTTTACAGAAGTGGTCTCTAGACCTACCTGTCGGGGATTACAGGCAAGCCGTGGCACATGGAACCGACGCAGGGGCCGTCCTGGAACCCATCCCAAACGCGCCCTGTGTGATTCGGTTGCGGAAAGCCGCCTCCGCTCGTATCGTATGGTGAATCCGGCCTGGGCCAGGGCGTCCAACACGTTGGTGGGGAAGGCGAGGAGTCTGTGCATGCGGCGAGTATCGGCCATGTTGGGCCTGGTGGTTCTGGCTGCGGCGACCGTGGCCGGGGCGGCCGATGCGAAAAAGGGCGGCGTGACCGACGTTGCGGTCCGCCAGGCCATCGAGAGGGGCATCAAGTACCTCGTTGGCCGGCAGCAGGCCGACGGAACCTGGCCGGAGCAGAAGCACAACGCCGCACAACAACCCTGCGGCCATTCGGAACTGTGTCTGCTGACGCTCATCTACACCGGCCAACACCCCAACCGCGAGTACGTCTCGAAGGCCCTCGACGCCGTCATGGTCCGCCCCCTCGACTACACGTACGCGATTGCCGTGCGGGCCATGGCTCTGGCCCACGTCCAGAACAAACTGGTCGGGAGCAGACGCGACGCCGTCCGCAAGGCCCTCAAGCGCGACGTGCGGTGGTTCGTCGCGACGCAGGGGCCCAGGGGCGGCTGGGGGTACACGGGGGTGGCGGGTGACAGGCCCAGCGCCCGGTACGAGGACCTGTCGGTTACGCAGATGGTCGTGCTGGCGCTTCGCGAGGCCGGCATGGCCGGCGTCGAGATTCCGGCGAACACCTAGCAGAGGGTCCAGGCCAAGTACTTCCGGTGCCAGAAGAAGGACGGCTCGTGGAGTTACATCGAAGGCGATAGCGACGAGGGGTACGGGTCGATGACGGCCGCCGGCCTGGCCTCGGTCTTCATCACGCTCGACAACCTCGACGTGGCCAGCGGGTGCCCGTGCCGCGGGGGGCGTTCCGGCCGGGGCAGCCCCGACGTCGACCGGCGGATCGACGTGGCGCTCGAGTGGCTCCAGAAGCACTTCAGGGCCGACGAGAACCCCAACGGCAAGGACCGTCGCAAGAACCGGGTCCATTACTGGCAGTACAGTGTGGAACGCGTCGGCGCCGCCGCCGGATACAAGTACTTCGGCGGGCACGACTGGTTCAAGGAGATCGCCGGCCGGCTCATCTCGACGCAGGAGAAGGACGGCTCGTGGAAGGGGAACTACGGCGAGGTGGTCTCGACGTGTTTCGCCGTCATGTTCCTGTTCAAGGGCCGCGGGCCCATTCTCTTCAATAAACTCGAATTCGACGGTCTGTGGAACAACCACCGGCGCGACATCTACAACCTGACCCAGTACATCTCGAGAAACAAGGAACAGATCTGCCACTGGCAGATCGTGAACCTGAAGGCCCCGGTCTCGGAACTGCACGACGCGCCGGTCCTCTATATCACGCCCGAGGCCCCGCCGGCGTTCGACGACGCGGCGAAGAAGAAACTGCGCGAATTCACCGACACGGGCGGCACGATTCTCGTGGAGGCGTCGTGCGGCAACGCGCAGGTCAAGACGTGGTTCCTGGACTTTGCCAAGGAGGTCTGGCCCGAGTGGCCGCTGACGCCGCTGACGCCGGAACACGACGTCTTCACCGACCCGTACGATCTGCGGCAGCGGCCCGAGATGCTGGGCATCGACGACGGCATCCGCACGTTCCTCTTCTACGCCCCCGACGACATCTCGTGCGCCTGGCACCAGAAGGCCTTCGCCGGCAAGGGATACCTGTTCAACTGGGGCATCAACCTGGTGGCGTACGCCACCGACGCGGCGCCCCTGCGGGCCAAACTGGCGGCGCGCGAGCCGCTCCCCGACGAGCGGTACACCAAGCAGGCCGCCAAGGTCGGCTCGCGCAGGGACCTGCGCCTCGCACGCGTTAAGCACGCCGGCAACTGGGACGTGGGCGCCCGGTACAAGGGCCTGGAGCACCTCAAGAAGTACATCCAGGACAAGGCGGGCCTGGCGCTCGATGTAACCGAGCGCGGCACGGCGCCGGCCGATCTGGGCGGCTGCGACGTGGCGTACGTGACGGGCAGCGCGGCGTTCGAACTGGGCGCCAAGGACGTGGCGGACCTGAAGGCGTTCGCGGCGAAGGGCGGTTTCTTGTGGATCGAGGCGGCCCGCGGGTCGCTCGATTTCAACGCGTCTTTCCGGAAGATCGCCCAGGACGCCGGGTGGCGCATCACGCTGCTGGCCAAGGGGCATCCGCTGATGAGCGGCCGCATGCGCGGCCCGACCGGGTTCGACCTGACGCAAAGCGTGAAGTTCCGGCGGGCCCTGAAGGTCATCCGCAGCAGCCGGCCCGAGGCCGAGTTCCACGGCGTGTTCGACGGCGACCGGATGGTGGGCGTCTACTCGCCCCTGGACGTCGTGTTCTCGGCCACGCCCTACGAGGCGTGCCTGTGCAAGGGGTACCTCCAGAGCGACGCCGAGGCCGTGGCCACGAACATCCTCCTGTACGCCTCCAGCGACCGCAAGGCCAGGTAGCGCTCTGCCGCAAGTCGGCCTTGTGTCGATATGACTCCTGCCCCGCTACTTGCCGCGCGGCGGCCTTCCGAGGCCGCCGCGCTTTGGCCTGACGGGTATCCTGGCGGCCTCGGAAGGCCGCCAGGCGGGATGTATGGATGAAGTCGCGCCGGGTCAGTTCTTCGCCGGCGGGGGCGTCTGCCGGGCGGCCTGGGAGCGGGCCTTGAGCATGGCGTGCTGGCGCTGGAGGACGGCCTGGCGGCGGGCCTGGGCGACGGCCTGCATCTGGGGTGCCGGCACGAGTTTCGCCAGCGCCTCGATGGTCTCGCCCATTTCGCGGCGGGCATCGAGGAGGACCTGCGGCTCCCACGTCCACTGGGTGAAGTCCTCTCCGCACACCGCCTGGGGCATCTGGAGGACGGCCTGGGCCCGGGCCAGCAGCGGTTCGGCCCTGGCCCGCAGGGCGGCGTCCTTGGCCATGGCCGCGCGCAACGCCGCCGCGTAGTCCGCCAGAACCTGGTGGCTCTCCCAGTCCTCGATGCCGTCGCGCATGTTTTCGAAGCGGACGCTCGAGATGGGCCCGTCGGTGCCGGGATAGAAGAGCATGCCGTCGCCGTTCGTGTCGCCCCAACCGCGCGGGTAGAACGGCTTGTCGGGCCAGCGTCGGCCGTCCTTGTCGGGCAGGTTGTGCCGCCATATGTTGTAGCAATAGTACTCGAAGCCGGTGACGCCGAACTTCCAGGTCATCCAGAAGAGGGCCCTGGCGGCGATGAGGGGTTCCTCCATCTGGACGTTGGGGCAGGGGAGCATGGGCCCGGCGGCGACGTACCAGAAGAACTTCTCGCCCTTGGCCTGCGACGCGGCGATGAGGGGGCGCATCCGTTCGGCCGGCAGGCTGTAGACGTCGTTGGTCTGGCGGTCGACCTGGGGATCGTAGATGTCGATGATGCCGTCGAGTTCCTTGCGGGGGAACGACCCGCCGATCATGATCATGAGTTCGGGGCACGCCCGGCGGACCTGGTCGGACCGGCGGCGGGCCTCGGCCCAGTCCTTCGTTTCATCGCCGATGTAGACGTGGGCATAATCGATGAGGCCCAGTTTCCGCACGGCCTCGTACCGCTGCTTGAGCGAGTCGATGTGGCCCGTGAAGTTGCCCGACAGGTAAATCGTGTTCCCGCCGCGCTCGAAAACGTACGGAATGTCCTCGAGGTCGGGCGACAGTTTATCGGCGTACTGCTCGGTGGGGTTGAACCGGTGGTCGAGCAGAAAGTCGATGGTGCGGCGCTTGAGGTCCGGCGTGATGCGGCCGTGGACCTGCCGGATGAAGTCCCAACACGTCTGGCCCATGGTCTGGAAGTTCCACTTCCGCGGAATCGCGTAGTCCCAGACCGTCACGGTCAGGTCGATGGAGCGCGGCGGGGCGCCCTCGGGGCGCACCGTCACCCGGCCGCGATACGTGCCGGCCTTCGTGTCGGGCCGCGTCCGGACGGTCACCCAGAACGGCGCAGCCATGTGGGCCGGCAGGTCCACCGGCCGCGCGGGCGCCAGCGGGTCGGGTATCTCGAACGCCTTCCCGTGGAAGTACCAGTCCTTGGTCTTGCCGTTCGGGTGCATCCGGAAGACCTCGGGCACGGCGTACGCGACGTCGGCCTGGGGGATTTTGGCGCCCGTGGCGGCGTCCACCAGGTCGGTCCACTCCAGGCGAACGCCCTTGAGGTCGCCCGCCATCGGATACACCAGCACCTGGAACGGCTCGAACTCGTTGCGGGCCATCGCCATCTCGTAGCGGCCCTCGAACGGCCCCGGAAAGCGGTATCGCGTGTCGCGGTCGCAGAACTTGCGGAGGGTGTGCGTGGCGCCGACCTCGTACGGCGGATCGCACGGCTCGAAGTCGAGTACGAGGCGCGGCCGGTGCTCGGCGTCGGGGCTGCCGGCCGCGGGGACGTCGATGACCGTCCGGTTCGGGAACCGCCGGTCGGCCTGGCCGATGGGCTCCAGGGCCACGCCGTGATTCGTGTCGGGCCGCGCGAGCCACTTGCGTACGAGCGGCGTCACGTTGAAATCGATCCACTTGCCGCCCTCGGGCACGCCCAGGAACCGGTACCGGTGCGGAAAATACTGGCCGTCGTATTCCCAGAGCGAGTACGAGTCGGCGGCCCCGGCAGGCCGGCCGCGATGGTAATCGGTGGTCGTGTCCATCGCGGCGCCGGGCGACCAACCTTCGAGCACCTCGCGGCAAAGGATCTCGCAGATCATCCGCAGGTTCTCGGCCTTGGGGACGAACACGAGGAGGCGGGCGCGGGCCAGTTTCTTCGCGCCCAGCGGCTCGGGCAGGTTGAACCGCACCAGCAGCCGGTTCTGTGAGCCACGCATCGCCAGGACGGCCTGGTCGGCCTTCTCGGCGCCGGTGGCCTTGCTGGTCGGCCCCCACAGCGTGGCCGTGACGCAGCCGTCGTATCCTCCGACGCCCTGCTGGAGGGTGACCGTTTCGGCGGCGCAGGTGCCCGCGATGGCGATGGCGAGGGCGAAGGCAATCGCGCGGCAAGACGAAGTCGGGCGCATGACGTGTCCTCCATCCGGCACGAGGGTCACGGGCAACCTACCAGCCCGTCGCGGCGGCGCAAAGCGAAATGCCGCGGCCAATCGCACGCCGCGCTGGGGGGCGGCCATACTTCGCGGCAGATGGCCAGGGCTGTCATTCTGAGCCCCCGCTGTGCGGGGGCGAAGAATCTCGCCTTGGACGCTTTTCGGGTGGGCCGAGGGCTGCCGGCCGACCTGGAATCCGAGTCATATGCCCACGGCGAGATTCCTCTTCGCGGCCTGACGGCCGCTCATCGGAATGACAACTCCCTAGCAAGGCCGCGCTGGGGCGATGGTGGAAAGTGCTTGACGCGCCCGCGCGGGTAAGGAATAAGACACTGTCGCCGAACTCAGTTTGCCGCGCGGCGGCCTTCCCAGGCCGCCGCGTAGTCCCTGCGAAGCGGTGCGCTGGTGGCCTGGGAAGGCCACCAGCCGGAAGTTCTGATATAGTCTCCATGAAGGGCCGGGGTCTCCGGGTCGAGGGCGTTCGGTGGCGGCACAGCGCATAGGTTCGTGGTGGGAGGCGGCGGCCGACCGTTTCGGCGACTGGTTTCCGTTCGGCAAGGCGCCGTTCGTCGTCCTCGTGCTGGTCGTCGCGGCGGCGGGGTGGCTGGTTCTGCACCCCGTCGAGCGGCGCGAGGCCACGATCAGCCTCTGGACGTTTGCCGACATGCATTACTACGCGTACCTGAACGCCCGTCCGTCGTTCGAGGCGAAGCACCCCGGCGAGAAACTCGACGTCCAGTTCGTACACGGCACCGCCGTGACCAGCCGGCTGCGGGCGGCGTTCTGGAACGACCTGGACGTGCCGGACTGCGCGGAGGTCGAGATCTCGACCGCGGGCAGTTTCTTTCGCGGCCGGCCGGAGGACGTCGGTTTCATCGACCTGACGCCCCGCCTGGAGGCCGAGGGTCTGCTCGACCGCATGGTCAAGACCCGTTTCGCGCCGTACACCTATCGCGACCGGCACACGGGCCGCGACTACATCTTCGGCCTGCCACACGACGTCCACCCCGTCATGCTCGCCTACCGCCGCGACATCTTCGAGGAATTGGGCATCGACGTCTCGACGATCGAGACGTGGGACGACTTCATCCGGATCGGGTGGAAGGTGACGATTCCCGACAAGCGGTACATGCTCGATTTTTCGGAGAGCGGTGGCGGGGGGTTTGAGGTTGTCCTGTACCAGCGCGACGGCGGCCTCTTCGACGCCGACGGACGCTGCATCATGGACAACGACGTGGCGTACGAAACCCTCCTCTGGTACGTCCCCCTGGTGGCGGGCCCGAACCTGATCGCCATCGACCCCGGCTGGGGCCAGACGTGGGTTCAGGCCATCGAGGACGGGTACATGCTGACGTGGACATGCCCCGACTGGCGGAGCAAGAGCGCCGAACAGCAGGTGCCCCGCGTGGCCGGCAAGATGGCTCTCATGCCGCTGCCGGCCGTCCGGCCGGGTGGACGGCGGACCAGCAGTTGGGGCGGCACGATGCTGGGCATTACCCAGGCCTGCCCCAACAAGGACCTGGCCTAGGCACTGGCCAAGCACCTCTACCTGAACCCCGAGGAACTGGCCCAGCGGTTCCGCGACCTCAACATCCTGCCCGCCCTGAAGGACGCCTGGACACACAAGGCCATCGACGAGCCCCGGCCGTACTGGTCGAACCAGCCCATCGGCCGCCTCTACGCCGACCTGGGCAACGACGTGCCCCCCCAGTACTCGAGCCCCTACATCGAGTTCGCCAAGAACAAGATGGCCGAGGTCGTCTCGGCGTGTTCGCGGTACTACAACGAGAACGGCGAGAAGGGGTTCAGAGAGTTCGCGCGGCAGCGGTTGACGGCGGCGGCCGACGAGGTCCGACGCCTGATGGAAAGGAACCCCTTCTGACCCTGTGGCGCCAGCGCCTATTCCGATGGCAGCACCGCTGGGCTCCGTACCTGTTTACGGCGCCGTTCCTAATCGTGTTCTGCACGTTCGCGCTGTACCCGATGATCAAGAGCCTGGTGCTGGCGTTTTTCATCACGAGCGGCCCCAAGTCGCAGGTGTTCGCGGGGTTCAGCAACTTCGCCTTCATGCTGACCGACGCCAGTTTCGGCAAGGCGGTGGTGAACACGGCGGTGTTCGCGCTGTTCTCGGTGTTTCTGCAACTGCCGCTCAGCCTGGGGCTGGCGCTGTTGCTGAACGCCAAGTTTCTGCGGATGCGGGGGCTGTTCCGGTTCGCGTTTTTCGCGCCCAGCGTCGTGGGCAGCGTGTTCGTGGGCGTGCTGTTCAGCGTCATTTTCGCCCCGCGGCTGGGCCTCCTGAACCAGGTCCTGTCGTGGATGGCGCTGGTGCCCGCGAACACGGCCTGGCTCCAGAAGGCCCACCTCGTCATGCCGGCGCTGGTCATTACGGCCTTATGGATGTACGTGGGGTTCAACATGATTTACTTCCTGGCGGCCCTGCAGGCCGTGGACAAGAACCTGTACGACGCCGCCGCCGTCGACGGTGCCGACGCCATCCAGCGGTTCCGGCACGTGACGCTGCCCGGCATCAAGCCCGTGGCCATCCTGGTGGTCGTCATGTCGACCATCGGCTCGTTCCAGTTGTTCGAACTGGCGTACCTGATGCTCCAGAACACGGCGGGCCCCGAGCAGGCCGGCCTGACGGTCGTCATGTACCTGTACCAGAAGGGCTTCGAGGCCGGCGACCTGGGCTACGCCTCGGTCGTCGGATGGACGCTGGCCCTGGGCGTGCTCGTGGTCTCGCTCGGCCAGTTGGCCCTGGCCGGAACCTGGAAGAAGGCGACCTGACGTGACGACCGATCCCCGACATGCGACCCTGTTGCCCGTCCGGTGTCTGGCGTGCGGCGCCGACAGCGTCGCCGGCAGCGTCCGGTGCGCGGCATGCGGGCGCAGCCTGCGGCCGGGGGTGCTGACGGCCATCGTGGTCGTGCACCTCGTGGCCAGCCAGGTGGTGGCGCCGCTGGCGGTGGTGGGGGCGTATCTACAGACGTCGCCCCTGGCGGCCGCGCTGCTGGCGGTGGCGGCCGTCGTCGAAATCGCCACGATCGTCGTCCTGGTGAACCTGCTGCGCGGCCGGTATTGGGCCTGGCTGGCCATCCAGGTGCGGTGGGAACTCGACATCGTGGCGTGCCTCGTGGCGGGCGCGGCGCTGCTGACGATCATCCCGCCCTGGCAGGCCGTAGCCGTCACGGCCGCCGGCGTCGCCCTCAAGGTCGCCTGCTGGGTCTACCTGCACAAGGACCGCGTCAAGACGTTCTCGTGCGTGGGCGCCCGGGGCGGATGGTTCTTCAAGGCCTCGCTCTATGCCGCGCTCGCCGTGTGGCTGGTGGTGGCGCTGACGCCGCTGGTGTGGCTGGTGGCGGCCAGTCTGAAGAACTCCGACGACCTGTTCCACTACACGTTCTTCCCGCCGCCAAGCCACTTGAGCGCCGAGAACTTCGAGCGGCTGTTCGGATCGCCCAACCTGGCGCTGAACGAGGTCCGCGACTGGCCGGGCCTGGCGGCCAAGTTGGAGGGGGCCGCCAAGGCCGAGCCCGACAGCCTGGGCAAGAGCATCTGGCAGGCCCTCGACCCTGGGGGCCGCGAGAAACTGACCGACGCGGCCCGCGCCGGGAAGGTTTCGCCCGACGAGGAGCGGCTTCTGCTCGGCGTGCTGAACGTCGTGCTGGCGCGGCCGGACCTGTTCCGTCCGGAGCAGTTCCTGGGCCTGAAACTCCGGGCCGAGGCCCAGCCGCTCGTCGAGCGTTTCGGCGTCGATTTGCCGCGCGACGAGGCCCACCGCCTCAACCGCTTCGTCCTGGAGGTGGCGTACCCCCAGGAGGTGGCGCGGGCCGTGCTGCCGATACCCTTCGGCCGGTACGTGGTCAACAGCCTGTTCATTGCGGGCGTGACGGTGCTCATCCAGATTTTCTTCTCATCGCTGGGCGGGTTCGCGCTGGCGAAGTACGAGTTCCGGTTCAAGGGCATCATTCTGGTGGTGATGCTGGCCACGATGATGATACCCGGCCAGGTCATGCTGGCCCCGCTGTATGAACTCATCTACAAGATGCGACTGACGGATTCGCACCTGGGCCTCATCGTGCCGAGCATCGTCAGCGTGTTCGGCATGTGGCTGTTCCGCCAGTCGATGCTCCAGATACCCGACGAACTGCTGGAGGCCGGCCGCATGGACGGGTGCACCGAGTTCGGGCTGTACTGGAACATCGCCCTGCCGGTGTCGCGGCCGATGATCGGGGCCTTCTGCCTCTTCGCGTTCATGGGCAGTTGGAACTCGTTCCTGTGGCCGCAGATCATCCTGCACACCCAGGAACTCTTCACCATCCCCATCGGCCTGAACCAGATGGTGGGCACCTACAGCCAGCAGTACGGCATGATGATGGCCGGGACGCTGCTGGCCATCCTGCCCGTGATGGTGCTGTTCCTCGTCTTCCAGCGGGAATTCATCAGCGGCCTGACGGCGGGCGCCGTGAAGGGCTGATGCGGTAACGCAGACGGGTGGGTGGCATGGTCATCCCGAAGGGTGACCATGTGTTTGCCTTCAGAACACTGGCGGGCAAGCCACCAGTGGCACCCGGCGTCAGCATCCGACGGGTGGCATGGTCATCCCGAAGGGTGACCATGTCTTTTGTCGCCCGCCGACGTCACACGTCGCAAATCTGCACGGCCTGCCGCAGGCTCGTCAGCGGGTCGCGCTTGGGCACGAACTCGTGGGCCACGTACCCGTCGTACTTGGCGTCGACGAGGGCCTTCATGATGGCCGGGTAGTAGAGTTCCTGGGTCTCGTCAATCTCGTTGCGGCCGGGCACGCCGCCCGTGTGGATGTGGCCGATGTACTGGATGTTCTCGCGGATCGTGGCGATGACGTCGCCTTCCATAATCTGCATGTGATAGATATCATAAAGAAGTTTGACGCGCGGGCTGCCGACCTTCTTGCAGACCTCGGCGCCCCAGGCCGTGTGGTCGCACTGGTAGTCCTTGTGGTCGCGCTTCGAGTTCAGCAGTTCCATGACGAGCGTGACCTTTTTCTCCTCCGCCAGGCCGGCCGCCTGCTTCAGACCCTCGGCGCAGTTGGCGGCGCCCTCGTCGTCGGGCAGGCCCTCGCGGTTGCCCGACATGCAGATGACGTTCGGGAACCCCGCCGCGGCGGTCTTCTCGACGGCGTCGCGGACCTTCGCGAGACACTCGGCGTGGTTCTCCTTGCGGTTGAAGCCCTTGGCGATGCCGATGGCGGGCGTGCAGGTTCCCACCAGGCCAAACTCCTTCATGACGGGCCAGTCGCCGGGGCCGACCAGGTCGATGCCCAGCAGCCCCATGTCGGCGCAGGCCTTGCAGAACTCCTTCATGGGGACCTTGCCGTAGCACCACCGCGAGACCGACTGCTTGATCCGCCCCTTGAGTTTGGCGCCTGCCATGGCTTCCTCCGCGTTTGAGTGAGTGCCCCTGAGTCCCATTGCCGCCATGGCGGCCGCGCCGCCGGCCATCCCCTTGAGGAGGCCGCGACGGCTGATGCCGCCCCGATCCGACCTGCCGCGATGTCCCATGTTCTGGCCCTCGTGTCCCGGTTCCCGAAAACCTTGCCCCGCCATGCTACGCTCGCCCCCCGGCACGCGTCAAGGCCCTGGATCGCTGGGTGGCATGCCCACGCCGCTGCAGAGCATCTTGCATCCACCGCTGTAGCGCGGGGGTTTATCCCCCGCGGTCGTGGGGCTTAGGACATGTGGCGCGGGGGGTAAACCCCCGCGCTACGGGGCCGACGCGCCTTCCACGTAATCGCACAGCACCCGCATGTGGGCGACGAACGTCTGGCAGCGGACGCGCCCGTCGGCGTCGACCCAGCGTCCCTTGTCGTCCATCGCGGCCACGATGGTCCTGACCTTCGACTGGAGGCCCCTGGCGCGCTTCGCCAGGCCGGCCGGGGAGGGCGGCTTGGCCTCGGCCGCGGCATACGCCTGGGGCCCCAGGCGGCGGACGCGCTCGAAAGACGCCTTCGCCCGGACGACGCCGTACTCGCCCTGCCACGAGTAGCCCGTGCGACGCTCGTCGCTGATCTCGTCGAGCGTGTAATGGACCTTGCCGTCGCGGTCGCCGTAGATGGGCTTGTTGGTGCCGACCTCGTAGAGGCGTGCCCAGAGGCCGTCCTTCAGTTTCGAGCGGTCGAGCCACTCGAGGGCCGCGGGAATCGGTTCCAGGTACTTCGCGTCGCGGGTGCAGGCGTGCAGGTCGACGAGCGTGCGGATGTTCCGCGCGGTGACGGCGCTGCACGCGGCCGGCGGTTCGAAGGCCCGTGCCCAGGCGGGCTTCAGGTCGTGCCCGTACTGCTGGGCCCATCCGGATTGCGGGGCCGCCAGTTGCGACGCGATGATGAAGTCGCCGCCGCGCTTCGCCGCCGCCAGGTACTCGGCCCGGCCGTAGCGGCGGTGGGCGTCGCACAGGACGCGGATACAATCGTTGATGGTATTGTCGTTGAACGTGTAGCCGTCGTGGTACCCGCCCCGTAAGGGGTACCACTGCGGCCAGGCGCCGCCCGGGAACTGGCTCTTCAGGAGAAACGCCAGGCCCAGCCGCACGCCGTCGTCGAGCCACGGCTCATCGAGCGCGGCATCGAGGTCCATCAGGAAGTCGATGGCCCCCTGGGTGATGTTGTCGTCGAAGGCGCAGGGCCCCTTGCGGCGTTCGGGCTTCTGTGCGTCGGGGCCGAGGTGCGAGATGTCGACGCGGTGGTCCCAGCCGCCCTCCTCGTGCTGGCCCCAGACCAGCGCCCGGCCGGCGCCGCGGGCGGCCGCCAGGTACGTCGCGTCGCCCGTCACGCGATGGGCCCGAAGGAGGGTCTTGCCGACGGTGGGGGTGCCGGGCGGCTGGACCCAGATTTCGCCGGGGTTGGCCTTCTCCGAAAGGCTCTCGCCCCACCGCTGCGCCAGGTCGAGTGTCCAGATGCCCACCCAGCCGCCGCCGGTCGAGACGGACGTGAAATAGTCGGTGGCCTTGGCCATCGCCCGCCGGGCCTGCTCGGGGAGGGCCTCGTCGGCCGGGGCGGGCGACGCCGCGCTGGCTGGCGTGCATGCAAGCAGACCCGCCAGGAGGACGAGCAACGAGGCTGACGCCAAGCGGATCGTCATGGCTCGAACGTCCCAAGAGGGGGCTTTGCGCCCTGGGTCCCCGCCTGTCCGCCTCGGGCGGGCACCCACCGCGCCTAGGCGCAGCCGGCACGGCAGCGCGGCGGGTACGGGGACCCGCCGCGCAAACACGCAGAGCAGTTCGGCGCGGCGGGTACGGGGACCCGCCGCGCAAACACGCAGAGCAGTCCGGCGCGGCGGGTACGGGGACCCGCCGCGCAAACATATGTGCCCGTTCCACCAAGCCGTGGCACACGCCGGGCGTCTAGAGTTTGGCGCTCGGGTTCGTGAACCTCAGGGCGTCCATGGAGTGGTACGTGGCGTACTCGCTGACGATCGCCCCTTG
>DATKZB010000342.1:0-10026 GCA_035528235.1 Phycisphaerae bacterium | reverse complement strand
TGAACCGGGGAGGTGCGCCGTGAGACGCCAATGCCGGGCCTTCACGCTGGTGGAAGTGCTGGTCGTGATGGGCATCATCGCCGTCATGATCGCGCTGCTGTTCCCCGCGATCGGCGGGGCCATTGTCTCGATGAACGAGGTCCACTGCCAGAACAACCTCGCCCAACTGGCCAAGGTCGTCCAGGCCTACTGCGGGGACTTCAAGGGGAGTTTCCCGCTGTATGCCACCCAGTACATCACGGGAAGCGCCAGCAACTGGTTGTACAACCTGACGACGGGGGGAGCCCCGGACTGGCGTGTGGATGACAACGGTAACTTCCTTAACCCGGGCCTCCTGATCAAGTACAAGTACATCGGCGACGAGAGCATCCTGTATTGCCCGGCCGACCAGAGGGCGGGCCTGCCACGCCCCTCGGGCGCCATCACGAGACCCGTGGGCGGCGAGAACGTGGCGCCAACCTCGTACGTCATCAACGGGAGCATCACCTACGGCGGCGGCCTGGAGGGCGGCACGCAGGACGCCTACCAGTGGTCGTCGTGGGCGCGCGACAAGACGCCGTGGGTCCAGTCGCGGAACATCGGCGACTTCGACCCGGGCGATTTCCTGTTCATCGAACAGAGCAGCGGCGTGTCTCCCGAGCCGCCCTCCGCCTTTAACCGCGGATACATGACACCCAATAGCAGCACCTACTCGCTCACCACCCGGCACCGCGACGGCGGCTTCGTCTCCTGCATGGACGGCCACGCCGAATGGTTCAGCCGCGAGAGTTTCGAGCGAGGCATGCGCACGGTCTTCGCCGGCGGGACCTACTGGTATCGGAACACCCCCACGCGGCCGCCCGGCACGCCCGCCGGCAAGATCACCGACGAGGATATCGGCGCCCGATGGAATCCGGGCTAATCGGCCCGCCAGGGCCCCCTCACGGCTCCGTTGTGTTTTCGATGGACGCGGCCGGCGGCGAGGGCTAGACTTGCCGCGTCATGTCCGAACCACAAGACCATTCCGCCCCGCCTCCACCCGCAGGCCCCGACCCGGCATCGGTGGGCGAGGTGGTCCTTCTGCTCTGCACGGCCGACGCCAGGCTTCACCGCCACTGGCAGGAGGCCACGGCCCCCGCCGGGTTCCGCCTCGAAACGTGCCGCGCGCTTACCCCGGACGCCATCGCCTCGCGCGGTCCCGCCCTCGTGCTCGTCGATGCCACGGTCGCCCTGGAGGCCGCGGGCCCCCTGGCCGAGGCCGTCCGGGCCCACGCCCAGCGCTGCGTCTGGACGGGAACGGCCCGGGCCATCGAGCAGCTGGGCAGCGCGGCCATTGACGAGGCCTACGACGTTCTCGTGACGCCGACGACTCCGGCGATCCTCACGCGCCGCCTGGCCACCTGGGCACGCAACATTCAGCGTACGGCCGCCATCGAGCGTCTCGGCCAGCGCGTCGAGCAATTGGCCGAGCAGAACGGCCGCCTGGCCGCGCGCCTCGCCCAGGTCGAAGAGGCGGCCGGCGACGTCGCCAAGCAGCGCCAGCGCCTCAGCCAGGCCCTGCGGCGCATTCACGACGTGGCCGGCCTGTCGCGCCAGATCAACTCGCTCGACCTCGACCAGATCGTCGGCGTGTGCGTCGAGGCGCTGCCGGGCCTGTTCGACGCCACCCGGGCCAGCCTGTACCTGTACGACGCCGCCGGCGACCGGCTCATCCTCCAGGGGAGTTCGCCGAAGTTGCCCATCGCCGAGCGGGTGGACCTCCAGGCCAATCCCCACAGTCCGCTGGCCGTCGCGGTCCGCGGCGGCGAGTTGCTCCTGGTGGGCGATTTCGACCTCTTTCAGCAGACCAGGAACGTCGTCCTGGAACGCGAGTTCCAGGACCAGTACACCACGGCGTCGTGCATCGTCGCGCCCCTGAAAGGTGGCGGGCGGGTGCGCGGCGTGCTGAGCCTGGCCGACAAGCGCGACGGTTCCCCCTTCGACGAGGAGATCGACCTGCCGGTCATCGAGCAAATCGCCGAACTCATCGGCGCCAGCATCTACAACGTCGAACTGTACCAGGAGATGGAACACCGCGCCAAAACCGACCCGCTGACGAGCCTGGCGAACCGTCGCGGCGTCGAGGAGGCCCTGACGCGCGAGACCGACCGGGCCCGCCGCTACGGCTCGCCCCTGGCGGTCCTGATGATCGACGTCGATCAACTCAAGGAGATCAACGACCGGTTCGGCCACGTCGCCGGAGACGCCGTGCTCCGGAACATCGCCACCGTCCTCCTGGAGACCGTCCGAAGCGTCGACGTGCCCGGCCGCTGGGCCGGCGATGAGTTTCTCGTCGTCGTGCCCGACACCGGCGCCGCGGCCGCCGAGCAGCTCGCCCTGCGCCTCCGCAAACGCATCCACGACCAGCCCACCGTCGCCGAGGACCAGCAGATCACCAGCAGCATCTCCATCGGGGTGGCGGACTACCGGAAGGACGAAACCCTCGACTCGCTCATCCACCGCGTCGACCAGGCCATGTACGCCGCCAAGGCAGCCGGACGCGACCGCATCGCCACCGCCGACCCGCCGGACTGACCCGCGCTGCCGCGCCCCCCACCGCGTCACCCACGGAACAGAGGCGCCAGCACCCGGTACGCCTCGGTGGCCGCGCGGTCCGGCTCGTCGGCATAGGTATACAGTTCGACGGCGGCGGCGCCCGCGTAGCCGATCTCGTCGAGCGCCCGACGGATGGCGGCAAAGTCGATCTCGCCCCCCTCACCGGGAATCAGGTGATAGTGGACGCGGTCCCTGATGTCTTCCAGGTGCAGATGCTTGACGCGGCGGCCCAGGAGGCGGATCGCCTCGGCCGGGTCGTCGCCGGCGCACCAGGCGTGGCCCACGTCAACGTTGGCGCCCAGGCGCGGGTGGTCGACCGCCTCGAGCAGGGCCTTGAGGTCGGCCGTCGTCTCGATGAACTGGCCCGGCTCCGGCTCGAAAGCCAGGTCCACGCCCGCCAGGTCGGCCGCGCCCACCACCGCCTCAAGACCATCGAGCAGACGCTCTCGAAGGACCTCGGGCGGGTCAATCGGCAGCCTCAGCGTCGTCAAATCACTCGGCCGGCCACCCGTCAGGGTCACGACGGGCGCCCCCAGGACGTTGGCCAGCGCCATCGCCTGCCGAAGAATGCGGACGCGGTCCTGGCGGTGCACCTCGTTGGGCGAGAGGAGGCTCGGCTCGAACGTCAACGCCGTCGGCACCGGCGTAAAATACCCCATGGCCGTGTTGGCGTTGACGGCGGCCACCGCCAGACCGAGCGCATCGAGCCGCTCGACCAGCCGCCGGGCCTCGTGCTCTGAGTACACCGGCGGATACGCGTGCGGATGGTCGGCCAGGACCTCGACCGACTTGTACCCGGCGGCGGCGATGCGGTCGCACGCGTCGGTCAGCGAATGCTTCGTGTAGGCGTTGGTGCTGAAGGCGAGCGTTACCACGGCCGATACCTCCCCGGGCACCGCGCGGGCGACGGTCAGCCCGCCAGTGCCTCGCGATAGAATGCCGCCAGGCCCTGTGCTGAGTGAAACCAGCACGGGTACTCGCGGTTCTGAAGAATGGCGTTCCACCGTAAGTGGCGATGGAGGCGCGCGACCTCGCGTGCGGCGTCGGCCCGGCCGTCCGGTTCCACGGCCGCGAGGGTTTCGTTGATGGCGTGGACGCGTTGGTACGCGCGGCGACGTCCTTCGCGGGTGGGGTCCCGCTCGCGGATGAGCCGCCACTTCTCGCCGACGAGGGCCTGCACGTCGCCCCGGCGGCCCGTCGTCTCGGAGATTATCCGGTCGGGATTGTGCCGCCAGTCGCGGACGCGCCGCCGGGCCCGCTCCAGGTCGCGCGGCACGGCCGGATACGCCTCCAGCGGCAGCCGGACCGTGCACGACGCCAGGATGAGGCCGGGCGGCCGGACGCCGAACAGCCGCTCGATCATCGCGTCGGTCACCTTGTCGTACAGGGCGCCGCCCAGGCCGTGGATAAAGACGTCGCCCACCGCGAGGCGCACAAAGAGCGTCATGGCTAGGGCACGCGGGCGAATCTTCCAGCCCTGCTCGCGGAGCCCCTTCAGGACCTCGGCCACGGCCGATGACCCTGCCCTGCCCGAGGCGGCCCGCAGGCCGATCGTCGCCATGGGGTCGCGGTCGGCGAAAAGGGCCAGCCCGTTGCCGCGCGGCTCAACCCAGAGGCGCCGGCGCGGCTCGCCCGGCCGCCAGACCCAGAGCGGCAGTTCCAGGCGCGGGCCATCGCGGGCCAGGTCCGGAACGGGCTGGGCGGGGCTGCGCTCGCGGTACGCGCGGCGGTACTCGGCCAGCGACGCGTTGTGGGCGGCGAATACCTCGTCGGGCCGGCCGAGCATCTCGGCCACCAGGAGGCGGAACGCCTCGCCGTCGGCCAGGTGCGACACCGGCAGTTCCAGGTTCCGCAGGCCCAGTTCCTCTTCCATTCGCCACCGCGCGACCGCCAGCGCCTCGCCGAGGCTCGCGGCGTCGCGCGCCGCCCCGGCCACGTGGCGCCACCACCGGCGGAACGGCTCGACGCACGGCGGGGGCAGCCCGTCGATAGCCTCGCCGGCAGCCTCGGACCGAAGGGCCGAGGACGGCTGCTCCTCAAAGGCAGCGCCGCCCGCATCGTCGGCCAGACGAACCTCGACCGCGTGGACGGCGTCGCCGGTGGCCTCGGCCGGCGCACGAACCGGGAACCGCAGTGCCTGGCCGTGCGCCTCGTCGTTATCGACCGTCAGGTTGATCGCCGCGCCCCCGACGGCCGACGCCAGGTGCCCCGCCACGAAGTGCTTGAACCACACGCCGGGATGAACCGGCTGCGGCTGATGGCCGGTCACGACGAGCGGCAGCGCGGCGTCCGGCTCGCGCTCCAGGCCGAAGCCCCAGCGCCGGGCGTACGCCCGCGCGAGGGCAACCGCCTCGGCCCGCGCCACGGCGCGGAACTCAGGCCACGGACGCCCGGCCACGTCGAACGCGTACGACGCCACGAGCCGCCGGTTGGCCTCGACCATCGCCGCCAGGTCCGCCGACGACGGGCGGAGGTAGACGGCCCGGTCCTCGCGCGGCACGCGGAAGTACTCGCGGAGGATCGCGCTCACGGTCGGCCCTCCGGCGGTCGGTCGGCCCGCCACGCGGCGAGTTCCCGGTCCAGAACGTCCAGGTAGTACCGCAGCCGTGCGCGCGGGTCATCCAGCGTCGCCCCGAACGTGCGCGTCGGGTCCACGTAGACCAGCCGGATGGGCACCTCGCGGACCCGCAGTCCGTGGCGCGCCGCCTGGATCCAGAACTCCAGCGGCATGGCGTAGCCCTTCTCGGTCAGGGTCAGCCGCTTCAGCGCCGCCACCCGGTACGCCTTGAACCCGCAGAACGCGTCGGTCAGGTCGTAGGGCGTCACGCGGGCGAGGATTCCGGTGATGAGGACATTGATGCTTCGCCGGTCCTCGGGCACGCGGCTGCCGAGCAGGCTCTGGGGCAGGTACCGCGAGCCCGACAGGACGTCGGCCTGGCCGCGCGCCGCCTCGTCGAGGAACAGGCCGACGGCGGCGGGGTCGTGCTGCTCGTCGGCATCGAGCGTCACGATCCAGTCGAACCGCCGGTGGGCCGCGATGCGGAAGGCGTCGATCAGGCTCTGGCCGTACCCCTCGTTCGCGTCGTGGTGGTGGACCTCGACGAAGGGGTGGGCGTCGAGGATGGCGGCGCTCGAGTCGGTGGATCCGTCGTCGATGGCCAGGATCTCGGGCGAGAAATGGACCATCTCGGCCAGGACGCGCTCCAGGTGCGCCTGCTCGTTATATACCGGGATGGCGATCAGTGTGCGCATGCGGCCCCGCGTCGTCCGAGGAGGTGCCGACGATTGCCCCCCATCGTAAGCGAGGGGCGGTACAAGCGTCAAGCCGGTCGCGCGACGCCAGGCCGCGCCCAGGGCCGACGGCGCGCGGAATGCGTAAAGTTTTTCCGCTTGGCGGGCCGATGACAGGAGCGTAAGATTAAGTGAAAGGCATCGGCCATCTGCCGTGTTCGTGTTTAGGATCATCTTTGGAACAACCGATGAAACCTGCTTAGGGAGCCGCATTGGGACGCGGAAGGCATGGTCGCTTCGGCGACAAGCCCGAAACGCCCCAGAGGCACCCAACTGACAAGTGGGTTGATTCCAAATCGTCCTTACGGCACAAAGGTGGAGGCCGAAAACCTGAAGGAAGCCCGGGCGCAAGCCCGGGTTTCCTCTTTTATAGCCGGCCGTGACCGTTCGTCACGGCTTGACCGCCGGCTTGCCCGCCAGCAGGGCGTACGCCACCTGCCACGTCTCGGTCTTGCCGGGCTCCACCCGGAGGCGGACGAACGGTTCGGGGCATGCGGCAGTCTTCTCGGCGTAGAACCGCCACTCGGCCACCGGCCGGTCGCCGCGGAGCGTCACGCCCGTGCCCGTGCGCGTGTTGACCAGGGTAACCGTGTGCCGGTCGGCCGGGAAGTCGGCCCCCTCGAACGCCGCCCAGACGCTGTCGCCCCGGAGTTCCTTCGGCAGGACGACGTTGCGGCCCTTGAACTCGGCGGGGCCGCGGGCCTCCTTCGCCTTCAGGTCGAACGGGAACGTGATATGGTAGGCGGGCCCGACGGGTTCGTCGTCGAGAAGCGTTAGGTTGTGGTTGTAGACGACCGTGTCGATGGGCCGGGTGCCGGTGTTGGCCAGCGCGTGGTGGATGGTGAAGGCCGGC
The DNA here is from genome assembly GCA_035528235.1 of Phycisphaerae bacterium. Lineage (GTDB taxonomy): Bacteria > Planctomycetota > Phycisphaerae > FEN-1346 > FEN-1346 > DATKZB01. Next base: position 3,308 of record DATKZB010000342.1, on the reverse strand, counting down.
GGGTGGCCCGCCACGGCGATCCGCTTGGTGTAGACGTACGCCCGTCCGCGCGGGCCCGACAGCGTGTGGCGGAACTCGACCCAGTCCTTGCCGCGCTCCACCTTCCACGCCCCGCCGTCCAGAATCTCGTGCGCCAGCCAGAACCCGTACGCGTACGCGTAGTCCTTGGGCTGTTTCTCCTTCGCGAGGGGCGGCAGTTTTCTGAGGATGCCGACGCCGATCTTCATGAAACCCTCGCCCGGCTTGGCCTCGTCCCAACCGGGCGGCGAGTCCATGTCGAACTCCTCGGCCGGCCCGACCACGTTGTCGTGATTCGTGGCGTCGTACGTCGTGCGGAAGGGCCCGTAGACCGTGCGGCCGTCGAACTCGGCCCGGGCCACCAGCCCCGACCAGTCGAACCGCATGCCGCGGTAGAACCCTTTCGCGGCGTCGGGCAGGTACACCGTCAGCCGCAGACCCGCGTTCTCGAGAACCACCTTCGGGAAGTCCATCGCTGTCGCCTCCTCGCCCCTCGGTGCGGCCACCGCGCAGCCCATCACGGCGACCACGCCGATGGCCAGGCCAAGCCTCGTCAGCGTATGCATGATGCGTCTCCTGGGTCCGCGGCGGCGCCCACAGTGTAAGCACCGCGGGCGTCGAATCGCCACAACAAATGCATCGGCGGCGGGGCCGGGAACTTTCGCTACGCACGTCGCCCAACCGGGTTTATGATAGCACTCGCCTGGAGGGGGGCACGCACCAAGCCGCAAGTCGGGGACGGTCCATGACATCGACCCACCACCTGATGGTCCTCGTGGCAGCGGCCGCGATGGGGATGACGCTCTGTGCGGCGGCGCTGGGCGCGACGCCGAGTTTCGAGGACTTCGACCGCCGGGCCCGGGCCGGCGAGCGGCTCAGCGTCGTCTTCTTCGGCGCCTCGCTCACATGGGGCGCCAACGCCACCGACCCGCAACGCACCTCGTACCGCGCCTTGGTGGGGCAGCGCCTGGAGAAGAAGTACCCCGAGGCGCATTTCACGTTTCACGACGCGGCCATCGGTGGGACGGGGTCGCAACTGGGGGTGTTCCGCCTGGAGCGTGACGTCCTGTCGCACCGGCCGGACCTGGTGTTCCTCGACTTCTCGGCCAACGACGACATCTACTCCGACGACGGCGAGACGCTGGCCTCCTACGAGGCGATCGTGCGGCGGATCGGCGTCGACGCCAAGTGCCCCGTGGTGCCGGTCATCTTCCCCTTCCTGTGGAACGTGAAGCCCGGCACGACCGACGGCCTGAAGCGGCGCGACGCGCACCTGACCATCGCCAAGGCGTACGGCACCGTGGCCGGCGACGCCATCGCCCTGGCCATCGAGCGCGTCAAGGCGGGGACGACGACCCTCGAGCGCATCTGGCCGGTCGACGGCGTGCACCCCGGCGACGAGGGCTACGTCCTCTTTGCCGACGCCGCCTGGGCGGCCTTCGAGCGGTGCGTGCGCGAGAAGCGCGTCTGCCGGGCCCCCGAGAAGATGCTCCACGCCGACACGTACACGCGGGCCGCGCGGGTACGCGTCTCGTCGCTCGGGCCGCCGCCCAAGGGCTGGCGCGCAGACCGGCCGCATGTCGTCTCGGCCTACTTCGACATGCTCATGTCGCGGTGGCTCGACGACCTGGTCACGGCGTCGCGCTGGGCCGACGCCGAGAAGAAGCAGCCGCAGGAGGTCGCGCGGTTGCGGGTCCGGTTCTCGGGCAGCATGGTCATGGTGCTGGGCGAATCGACGCCCACGTCGTGCCGGTTCCGGGCCTACGTGGACGGCAAGCCGGCCGAGCACCGGCCGGACCCGAAGAAGCCGCCCACCACCCTCTTCGACGGCGGGTCCCTCGGCCGCCTCGCCAAGGGCAACGCGCACCTCGTGCAGGTCATCGCCACGGGACTCGACCCGGCCGCCGAGCACACGCTCGAGATCGAGCCGCTCTTCACGGAAGAAACCGACCAGGAACTCCGCCTCGAGAGCATCTGCGTGGCGGGGGGCGGGGCCTGCGTCAAGCCCATCGCCGCGGGAGGAGAGAAATGACGCGCACGGCAGTGGCCCTATGGATCGCCCTGGCGGCTGCGGTGGCCGCCTGGGCGTCGTGGCAGGACGTCGCCCAAGCCGAAGAGGCCCAGCCGCCCCGCGCCAAGTGGAGCATCCCTGCCGAAGACGCCCTGAAGGAGGCCCGCAAACTCGTCCGCGAGGCCTTCAAGGACCGCTACGCCAAGACCAAGCCCGACGACCGCAAGGCCCTGTGCCATGCCCTGCTGGAGGAGAGCCGCAAGGCCAGCAACGGCCTTGTGGACGAGGCGGCGTCCGAGGACGCCTTTGACGACGCCGACAAGACGATCGTCATTGCCACCATCCATGCCCGCAAGACGCGCAACGCCGCCCTCCAGGCCTCCCTCACCACGAGGAAGAGGCACCTCGCGGATCTCAGGAAGGCGTTTGCCGCCGTCCAGGAGGCCCATGCCGTCCTGGCCTCGAAGCCGGATGACCCGCAGGCCAACCTGACCGTGGGCCGGTACCGCTGTCTGGCCCAGGGCAACTGGGAGAAGGGCCTGCCGGCGCTGGCCCGGTGCGCGGACCCGGCGCTGAAGGGACCGGCGACCGCCGACGCCGCCGGTCCGACCGACGCCGCCGCCCAAGCCGGCCTGGCCGACGCTTGGTGGGCCCTGGGCGAGAAGGAAGCCGAGCCCGCCAAGTTCCACCTGCGGTCGCGGGCCGCCTTCTGGTACCGCCAGGCGCTGCCGGAACTGGACGGACTCAAGCAGAGGGCCGCGCAGACGCGGATCGAGGCCGTCGAAAGGCAGGCCAGCGCCGACAACGCCCTGAAGGCCTCCCTCGGCGCCCTGGTGGCCAGGCGGCTCAGCACCCTGGGCGAGTGGGACATCCAGAGCGGCCGATGGACCGTCGAGAAGGGCGCCATCGTCGGCCGCGGCGATGGTTCCATGACGTTCAAGTATCCCCTGCCCGCCGACCTGGTCCTGGAATTCGTCGTCAACGTCAAGGAAGGCATGCGGCCGCGCGTCCACTTCGAGGGCGCCGACTTCTACCTGGGCAACGAGGGGTACGAGAGGAACCTCAACCTCTTCGGCAACGGCATCCACAAGACCTCCGGCAACGATTACCCGTACGAGAACGGGCGCGACTACAAGGTGACCTTCCGCCTGCTCGGCCGCGACCTCGAGGTGCTCATCGACGGCAAGCGGGCCTTTACCGGCAAGCGGATGTCGGTCAAGCCGTTTCGGCTTCGGCTGCGCGGCGGCGACGAATGGAGCAAGGGAACGACGTGCTTCTC
>DATKZB010000341.1:0-4181 GCA_035528235.1 Phycisphaerae bacterium | reverse complement strand
CAAAAAGGCCAAAGTCGCTCTCGTCGCCGCCATGAGAAAACTGCTCGTTACCCTGAACGCGATCCTGAGGACCAAACAACCATGGCAACCCAAAAACGCTTGACGCCCAACACAGTCGCTTCGGGATGACCATGCCACCCGCCATGCCACCCGCCGGAGGTTTGGCTTGAGCCGGCCGCACCGAGGTGGTACATAATCGGTGCCGGCATGACGAACCCGAGACGGAGGCAGATCCGATGGCCAAGGTCCTGATCGTCTACTATTCCCGCAGCGGCAACACCGCCAAGATGGCCGAACTCGTGGCCGAAGGCGCCCGCGAGGTCCAGGGGGCCGACGTCACCCTCAAGAAGGTGGCCGAGGTCGACCCGAAGGGCCTCGCCCATTACGACGCCATCGTCTGCGGCAGCCCCACGTATTACGGCCTCATGGCGGCCGAGATGAAGGCCCTCTTCGACCAGAGCGTGGTCCTGCACGGACGGCTCGAGGGCAAGGTGGGCGGGGCGTTCACGAGCGCCGCCAACCTGGGCGGGGGAAACGAGACGTGCATCGTCTCGATCCTCCAGGCCATGCTCATCCACGGCATGATCGTCCAGGGCACGAGCCAGCGCGACCATTACGGCCCGGTGGCCATCGGTGCCCCCGACGAGCGGGCCCGTGGCGAGTGCCACAAACTCGGCCGCAACGTCGCGTCGCTGGCCGCCAGGCTGGCCGGGTGACCGACGCCGGGGCCGTCGCGGCAGGCCAGGCGTCCCCCCGGCATAATCGCTACGGCCGGCGGCGTGGCGGTGCCGATAAGGACTACGACTCGGTCTGGGCTCGAGTCCTGCTGAGGACCCCGTGAAGGCCGGCACGGCTCCCCCCCGAGAAAGACCGGCCCACGCAAGAGGGTCCGTACGACACGAAGGAGGCAGACTATGGAAGTCGTCATCTGCGCCAACTACGACGAAATGAGCAAGCAGGCCGCCCAGGTGGTGGCCGACCTGGTCCGGGCCAAACCCGACGCGGTGCTGGGTTTCGCGACCGGGACGAGCCCCATCGGGCTCTACAAGGAACTGGCCCGGATGCACAAGGCGGAGGGCCTGGATTTCTCGGAGGTGACGACGTTCAACCTCGACGAGTACGCCGGCCTCGACGGCACCCACCCCCAATCGTACCGGCGCTTCATGAACGAGAACCTCTTCAATCACATCAACGTGCCGAAGGAGAACACGAACGTGCCGTCGGGCACGGCCGCCGACTGGCGGGAGTTCTGCGACGAGTACGAAGAGATGATCATCGACGCCGGAGGCATCGACCTCCAGGTTCTCGGCATCGGGTCCGACGGGCACGTCGCCTTCAACGAGCCGGGCAGCAGCCTGGGGTCGGCCACGCGGCTGGTGTACCTGACGAAGCAAACCCTCGACGACAACAGCCGGTTCTTCGACAGGCCCGAGGACGTGCCGCGCACCGCCATCTCGATGGGCGTCGGCACGATTCTGGAGGCCCACCAGTGCCTGATGGTCGTCAACGGGGCGAACAAGGCCGCGGCCCTGGCGGCCGCCGTCGAGGGCCCGGTTACGAGCATGATAACGGCCAGCGCGCTGCAGTGGCACCCCGACACGATCGTTTTCTGCGACGAGCCGGCGGCGGCCGGGCTGAAGATGCGCGACTACTACGACTGGATCCAGAAACAGAAGGCCGCGGGGGAGTAGCGAGCCGCGCATCGGCGCGGACAAGGCATGTAGGGTGGGGCGCGACCCACCCTATGTGGTTACGACGACAGGTGGGTGCCGAGCACCCACCCTACGTGGCTGCGTGGGCCCTCGTAAGCCCGCGCGGTGGCCTTCCCAGGCCACCGCGCCTTGGCGCGGGGCAGTTTCGCGCGGCGGCCTCGGAAGGCCGCCGCGCAACAAGGCGAGGAGTCGAGCCATGAGCGATATCCAGGTGCTTCCCGCGGGGTCGTTGGGCCGCAACTTCATCGGGCCCGAGCACATCCCGCCCGGTTGCGACGAGTACTACCTGCGGAACGAACAGTCGCACAAGCACGAGAGCGAGTGGCGGCGGCTGCGGGCCGACGAGATCGAGACCCTCGTCAAGAACGGCAACAACTGCGACAGCTGGGACGACATCCTGGTGACGGACCAGTTCGACCCGGCCCACGTCCGCAGTTGCGAATTCCACGGCCTGGTGCGCATCGGCCGGCTCGAACCCGTCTACCTGATGCACCACGACCTGGCCGTGCCGGTGGGCCTGACGCACAGCCGCATCATCTCGTGCGACATCGGCGACAACGTGGCCATCCATCACGTGCGGTACCTGGGGCACTACATCATCGGCGACAACGTCATCCTGCAGAACATCGACGAGATGCACTGCTCGAACCACGCCAAGTTCGGCAACGGCATCGTCAAGGAGGGCGAACCGGAGGACATCCGGGTCTGGCTCGACCTGGTGAACGAGGCCGGCGGCCGCCGCGTCATGCCCTTCGACGGCATGATCGCCGCCGACGCTTACCTGTGGGCCATGCACCGCGACGATGCGGCCCTGATGGACCGCCTGGGCCGGATGACCCAGCAGGCGTTCGACCCGCGCCGCGGGTTCTACGGCACCATCGGCGACGGCTGCGTCATCAAGAACTCGCGGATCATCAAGGACGTCCACACCGGGCCCTGCGTGTACATCAAGGGCGCCAACAAGCTGAAGAACCTGACGATCCACTCCAGCCGCGAGGAGCCCAGCCAGATCGGCGAGGGTGTCGAACTCGTCAACGGCATCATCGGCCGAGGCTGCCACATCTTCTACGGATGCAAGGCCGTCCGGTTCATCATGGGCGACAACTCGAACCTCAAGTACGGCGCCCGACTTATCCACTCGTACCTGGGCGATAACTCGACCGTCTCGTGCTGCGAAATCCTGAACAACCTCATCTTCCCGGCCCACGAACAGCACCACAACAACTCGTTCCTCATCGCCTCGTGCGTCATGGGCCAGTCGAACATCGCGGCCTGCGCCACCATCGGCTCGAACCACAACAGCCGCGCGCCCGACGGCGAAATCCACGCCGGACGCGGGTTCTGGCCCGGCCTGTGCGTCAGCGTCAAACACAACTGCCGCTTCGCCTCGTTCACCCTTCTGGCGAAAGGCGATTACCCGGCCGAACTCAACGTGTCGCTGCCGTTCTGCCTGGTCTCCGACGACCCGGCCCACGACCGCCTGCGCCTGCTGCCGGCCTACTGGTGGCTGTACAACATGTACGCCCTGGCGCGGAACACGTGGAAGTTCGGCGCGCGCGACAAACGCCGGTGCAAGGTCCAGCACGTCGAGTTCAACTCGCTGGCGCCCGACACCGTCGAGGAGATCTTCACGGCCCTCGGGCTGCTCGAACGATGGACGGCCACGGCCCACCGGCTCGCCCGGGGCGAATCCGCCCAGGGCACGTCCGACGACGACCTGGCCGAACTCGGACGGCGGCTCCTGACCGGCACCGACCAGGGCGTGGACGACCTGGAGATCCTCGCCGAGGGCGTCGAGAACTCCACCCGCAAGACCGTCGTCCTCAAGCCCCGTGCCGCGCACGCCGCCTACCGCCAGATGCTTCACTACTACGCCGTCACGAACCTGCTCGACTACCTGGAGGCCGACCCCAAGGCCACGCTGAAGTCGATGTCCGCCGCCCTGGCGGGCCCGCGCGTGCAGCACTGGGTGAACCTGGGCGGCCAGATCGTCCAGGCCGACGACCTCGCGCACCTGAGGGCCGACATCCGCGAGGGCCACTTGGCCGACTGGAACGCCATTCACGCCGCCTACGACCGCCTGTGGGAACGGTACCCCGCCCAGAGGCAGCGCCACGCCTTCGCCACGCTGCTCGACCTGCTCGGCACCGACGCCCTCACGCCCCAGGCCTGGACCGCCGCGCTCGACGAGGCCGCGCAAATCCAGCAGTACGTGGCCGACCAGACCTACGTCACCCGCAAGAAGGACTACGACAACCCGTTCCGGCGAATGGCCTACTCCAGCCCCGAGGAGATGGAGGCCGTGCTGGGCACGGCCGAGAACAACAGTTTCGTCAAGCAGGTCCGCCGGGAGACGGAGGAGTTCGCCAAACGGGTCGCGGCCATCAAGCAGCGCGGCTAGGAAACTGTTTCAGAACCGGGGGGGCGAAAACCACAAGCGTGCCGGGTCTCCTGCCCCGGCACGGCAGG
>DATKZB010000340.1:0-8920 GCA_035528235.1 Phycisphaerae bacterium | reverse complement strand
AGGGCACCATTATCCCCGCGGACAAGATGCCGAAGTGGAACCCCGGCACGATCAACCAGTTCAACCAGGATGATATCTACGTCGAGATGACCTTCCTCAGGACCCTGGAGCAGCACGGCCTGGACTGCACGATCCGCCAGGCGGGCATCGACTTCGCCAACTCGGGGTACAACCTGTGGCACGCGAACGCGGAGGGGCGCAACAACCTCCGCAAGGGCATCGCCCCGCCCGACTCGGGCCACCCGAAGTTCAACCGGCACGCCGACGACATCGACTACCAGATCGAGTCCGACTACTCGGGCCTCATCGCCCCCGGGCTGCCTAACACGGTCATCGCCCTGGGCGAGAAGTTCGGACGCCTCATGAACTACGGCGACGGTCTGTACGGCGGCCAGTTCTTCGGCGGCATGTACGCCGAGGCCTTCTTCGAGACCGACCCGGTGAGAATCGTCGAGGCGGGCCTGAAGTGCATCCCCGCCGGCAGCCAGTACGCCGAGTGCATCCGCGACACGCTGCGGTGGTTCAAGGAGAACCCCGACGACTGGCAGAAAACCTGGGCCCTCATCGAGGAGAAGTACCAGAAGAACCCCGCCTACCGCCGCTTCTCCTGCGACAAGGGCGACTTCAACATCGACGCCAAGATCAACGGCGCCTACGTCGTCATGGGCGTCCTGTACGGCCGGCGCGACCCCGACCGGACGATCGTCATCTCGTGCCGGTGTGGCCAGGATTCCGACTGCAACCCGTCGAGCGCCGCGGGGGTCCTGTTCACCACCATCGGGTTCGAGAAACTGCCCGAGACGTACACGTCGGCCCTCAAGCTTGAGGACAAGTTCAGCCACACGCCGTACAACTTCCCCACGCTGATCAGCGTGTGCGAGAAACTGGGCCGCCAGGCCGTCGAGCAGGCCGGCGGGAGAATCGAGAAAGACGCCGACGGCGAGGAGGTCTTCGTCATCCCCGTCCTGGAGCCGAAACCCACGACACTCGAGGCGTGCTGGGAACCCGGCCCCATCGCCGACTCGACGTTCACCGACGAGGAGATGGCCCGGATTACCGCCGCCCGGAAGGTCGACGCCGGCGGCAGCATCGACGTCAAGGCCGCCGCCGAGAAGGTCATCCCCGGCTGGACCGTCAAGGACTGCGGGCCCGACATGGACCCCGGCCTGCGCGAGGACTGGGGCGGCAAGAAGAACGTCCTCCTCGTCCATCCCCTCAACCGCGACGTCGGGTGCACCCTCTCGCGGAAGATCGAGGTCCCCGCCGGCAAGAAGACGACGCTCGCCATCGTCGTGGCGAACGACCCGCGCGGCGACTTCGACCTGCTGGTCAGGGCCGACGGCAAGGAACTCCTCAAGAAGACCGTCGCGGTCAACTCCGGCGACGAACCCGGCAAGTGGGACACCGTCCAGGTCGACCTCTCGCCCCTGGCCGGCAAGACCGCCACCGTCGAGATCGTCAACCAGCCCACCGACTGGTCGTGGGAGGCCGCGTACGTCGCCCAGGTCAAGGTCACGAGCGAGTAAGACACTCGAAACAGAAAGACCTTAACGCAGAGGACGCGGAGAATACGGAGAGAGCGCAGAGACGTCTTTATGTGCACAACAGCCCTTACCGGTGGTTGTTCTCTGCGATCTCTGCCTCCTTTGCGTTCATTCTGTTAGAGGCTTCAAACGTAGGAAAGGGACCGTTTTGAGCCACTGGATTGCCGCCTTGCTCGTCTGCCTCGCGCCCCTGTGCGCCTTCGCGGCCGAGCCGGTCGCTGCGCGCGGACCGCTGGACCCGCGCGGCCGCATCCACATCCCCATCGGCATCGCCAACACGCTCGACACCCTCAAGACGTTCGTCGAGGCCGAGGGCGTCTTCTCGCCCGGCGTCGGGACGTACGGCGTCTACTTCTGGCTCTGGGACCCCGCGACGAAGAAACTGACGGCCCCCACGATGGACGGCGCGGCGTGCACGCACGGCCTCCCCCCCGGCGGGCACCTGATTCCCTGGAGCGAGTGGAAGGCCGGCGACGTCGTCGTCCGCACCGAGGTGTGCGAGGTCCGCCGCCCGTCTCCCGCCGGAGACGTCTTTGTGGTGGCGGCGCGGGCGCGCCTGACGAACACGGGTGCCGCGGCACGCCAGGTCTCGCTCTACGTGGCGCTGCGCGGGCTGGGACCGGCCGGTTTCACCGTCAGGAAACTGGCCGTCAGCGACGCAGGGGATGCCCTCGTCGTCGACGGCCATCCCGCGCTGGTCTCGCGCGAGAAACCGGCCGCCGCGGGCGTCGTGGCGACCGACACCGTCGGCGATCTGGCCACGAAGGGCGAGATGCCCGCCGACCGGTCGGCCGCGTCCGAGGTCGGCGACTGCTCGGGGGCCCTGCGGTTCGACGTCACGGTGCCCCCCGGCGGCGAACAGACGATCGGCCTCATCTGCCCCGTCCTCGCGGGTCGCCGGGCCGTTGGCCACCAGTGGGACGGCACGAGCGAGTGGGCCCAGTTCGACCTCGCCAAACCCAACCCCGAAGAGGGCGGCACCCTCCAGGTGGACCCGGGCCTGGACTATTACCGGGGCCTGGAGGCCGACACGCTCTTCGACGAGGCGACCGCCTACTGGAAGGACCTCGTGGGCCGCTTCACGGTCCGGGCGCCCGACTCGCGGTGGGCCGAGGCCCTGGCGGCCATCCTGGGCCACGCGGCCATGGCGATGAACGAGGGCGCCCCGGACGTGGCCGTGGTCAACTACAACGTCTTCAACCGCGACGGCGTGTACACGGCCAACATGCTTCAGAAGGCGGGGCAAGTGGACCTGGCGTCGGCGGCCATCGATTACTTCCTGGAGCACCCGTTCAACGGGCGCGTGGCCGTCGAGGCCGACAACCCCGGCCAGGTCCTCTGGCTTCTGGGCGAGCACTGGATGCTGGCGCGCGACAAGAAATGGCTGCGGCGGGTGTACTCGGGCGTCGAGAAACTCGCCCGGATGATCGAGTACTGCCGCACGCGCCCGGCCCCGCATTACGTCAAGGCCACGAGCCTGAAGTTCGGCGACGACCTGCCGCCCGACCGGCCCGACGAGACGCCCGCCCACCGGCGGCAGGTCCTGAAGCCCGGCCGTTGCGACGGGCACCATCCGGAGTACACCGAGGCGTTCGACATCGCCGGCCTGTGGCGTGCCGCCATGCTGGCCCGCGCCGTGGGCGAGGACGACGACGCCGGCGACTTCGCCGCCCTGGCCGACCAGTTCATCGCCGTCTACGAGGCGCAGTTCGCGGCCGACCTCGGCAAGGGTTACGGCAGTTACGCCGTGCTGTGGCCGTGCCGGCTGTATCCGCTGGACGAGGGCCTGGCCCGCGAGAGGTTCCGGCGCGTCGGCGCGCAGAAACCGAGCGGCTGGCGGTACTTCCCCCTGGCCACGGCCCATCAGGGACTGCTGGCCGGAAACCGCGACGCCGGCCACGCGACCATCGCCGGCCATCTCGACCACGAGCAGATGCGCGGCTGGTACGCCTTCGACGAGGGCGGCAAGAGCGGCGCCGGCGGATGGGGCCACCTGCGCACCACCTGGAATGCGTCCGTGGCCATGCCACACGGGTGGGCCGTCGCCGAACTCTGGCATCTCATCCGCGACAGCCTCCTCTTTGAGGACGGCGACCGGCTGGTCCTGCTCGGCGGCGTGCCGCCCGAGTGGTTTGCGGGCAAGCAGCCCACCGCCGTCGCGGGGCTGCCGACGTACTTCGGGCCATGCTCGTTCGCGTGGAAACCGACCGACGGCGGCGCGACGCTCGTCCTGACGGGCAAGGCGGCACCGGCCCAGGGGTTCGTCCTGCGTCTGCCCAAGTCGCTCAAGGCCACGGTGAAGGTTGGCGGCAAGAGGCTCAAGGCGGTGGGCGACGGCGACTTCCTGCTGCCGCTCGGGACCCAGGAAGCCGCGGTCGCCTTCGCGCCACGCCGGTAAGCGGCGTGGCTGGGGCGGGGCCGGAGCGTTCTAGCGCGTTCTAGGATTGCGTACTCACACCACCACTTGTGCGCGGTGGGTCCCCGTACCCACCGCGTCTGCCCGCAGTCGGACCTTGCGCGCGGCGGGTGCGGGGACCCGCCGCGCAAACACGGGGGTGGGCCGCGCAAACACGCGAAGTCTACCCGCTGCAGGGCCGGTCAGCCTTTCGGTTTGGTCTGGAGGCGGTCGGCCCAGGTCTCGGCCTCTGCCTTCTTGCCGGCCTCGCGCAGGGCGGCCGCGTACTTCAGGATCACGTGTTTGTAGGTGGGGTTGACCAGGTTGTTGCGGCGGGTGAAGTCGGCCTGAAACTCGGGCACCTTCTCGGCCACCATCTTCATGTACTTGAGCATGAGGTCCGTCTTGCCGTCTTCCTTCATGATGACGCAGGCGCGGTCGTAGAGGGGCACGAAACCGAAGTGCTCGGTGGCGAACTTCTCGGAGGCCATGACGTAGAGTTTCATGGCCTGCTCGCGGCGGTCGCAGGCTTCGAGGTACTGGCCCTGGAGGTACCGCAGGCGGACGGCCAGGTCGGGCCGCTCGGCCCGCACGTACAGGCCGAAGGCCCCGTCGAGCAGGCGCAGGTTGTCCGTAATCTCCTTGTCCTTCGGCTTCTCGGAGGGCTTCAGGCGCGGTTCCAGGATCATCCGCAGTACCTGGTACGTCAGGTCGGGGTACTGGGCGAAGGTGGTTATCATCTTGGCGTACATCGTCTCGCCGACCTTGCGGGGGATGACGCCCTTGGCAACGTCCATCGCCATCAGCCGCCACGACGTGCTGGCATACGCGTTCTGCCGGATGGCCCCGTCCAGCAGGCCGGTGGCCTTGGCGCGCGGCCCGTCGTCGAGCATGGTGTACATGCGGCAGGCCGCCACGGCGTTGAGGTAGCCGGGATAGGACCGGAGCATGGCGGCGACGTCGAGTTGCACGTCGCGGTCGAGGACGTCCCGTCGGGCCAACGGATTGAAGAGCGTGCCGGTGAAGTAGCGGTCGTAGTCGAATCGCGCCGCGAAGAGCAGGTCGGCCGTCTTGGCGGCCCGGCCGACCCAGGCCACCCAGGCGTGGCCGCCGCGCGCGCCCTCGCCGCGATCGTACATGCTCGGTACGCCCATCGACTTGAAGACGCGGCTGGCGAAGTATGCCTGGTGCCTACACACGCCGCCGTACTGAAGGATGTTGGACAGGGAGCGGGCCTTCGAAGCGAGGCGTCCACCCTCCTCGTCGTTTATGGTCGCCTCGTCGTAGGACACGTCGTAGTAGACCTGGCCGTACGCCCCGGGCGGCTTGGCGCCATACCGGCCCAGGGCCCACCTGCGCTCGATGATGGGCAGGTCGTTGTCGGCCACGTAGATGAGGAGGGGCCAGGGCGTCGTCTTCAGAGACATCTTCATCTTCTTCTCGTTCTTCAGGTAGTAGTCGAACGAGTCCTCCATGGACGGCGGCGGGCGGTTCTTCTCGACGAAGTAGAGACCCGGCTCGCGGACCCCCTCGTCGCCCGCATACCCGTACACGATGGCGAACGCCAGGGCCAGGTGCGGGAACTCGTCGACCTTGGGGCCGAACTTGGCCCGAAGCGCCGAGAGCCGCCCGAGCGTCCGCAGGTCTCTCTCGTTCTCGGGATGCAACCCCACCAGGATGGCGTCGCGCAGTTCCTTGCTCGCCAGGATCCACTGCCACAGGTCCTCGGGGATGTTCTTCGGGACGTACTGCTCGCGGACGCGCGCGGCCGTGTAATCGCGGAAGAGTTTCAGGAGGGCATCGGTCAGTTTGCCCTGGGCGGCGCCGGCCACGAGGTCGGCCTTCAATTCCGCCGCCGAGCGGTTCGCGACGGGGCCATCGGCCGGGGCGGCCGTCTTGGGCCCCGACGCCGGCCGGGCGGGACCGACGGCAACGGCGGCGCGCAGCCCTCCTGCGGCCAGCCCCACCGTCAGCACCATCACGGCGACGCCTCTTGCCAGGTTCCTCATGATTGCCGTCCCCCCACGTGTCCGCCGTATTATACGACTATGTCGGGCAACTTCCAGCCCGTACGTGCCGCAGCCCATCCGCCGCCCGCCCAGCCATTCGGCCGGATTGACGCCGCCGCGCCGTGCCGATATACTTGGCAGCGATAGAGTGGCGCGGAGGGGCGAGGCCGCGCCAACAGGCCGCATGGCTTAGAGACTGTCTCCGATTGCCGTTCACGGCTTGCCAGCAAGCCGTGGCACGTGAAGAACGAAAACGGAATCGGGTCTGAGATAGTCTTTTCGCGAAAGCCCCCGGCCTGGTGTCCGCAGCCCCACGAGTGTCTATGGCCCTGGAGATTCTCACAGAACTGGTGAGCAAGGCGGCCCGGGCGATCTTCGGGTCGCGCAACGAGCGCCTGGTCCGCGGCTACATGGCGAAGGTGGCCGAGGTCAACGCGCTGGAGCCCGAGGTCCAGGCCCTGTCGGACGATGCACTCCGGGCCAGGACCGACGAATTCCGCCGCCGCTACCGGGAGGGCGAATCGCTCGATGACCTCCTGCCGGAGGCCTTCGCCGTGGCCCGCGAGGCCGCCAAGCGGTGCGTCTGGCTCGGCCACGATGAGGCCCCGCCCGACCACTACCCCGAGGTCCAGCAGCGCATCCGCCAAGCCATGCGCGGCGAGGCCAGCCTCATCGACACCCAGACCGGCGACCCCATCGACCTGCACGGCCTGTACGGCATGCGGCCGTACGACGTCCAGTTGGTCGGGGCGATGGTCCTGCATGAGGGCAAGATCGCCGAGATGGTCACCGGCGAGGGCAAGACGCTGGTGGCCTCGCTGGCGGTCTACCTGAACGTCCTGTCAGGGCGTAGCGTTCACGTCGTCAGCACGAACGACTACCTGGTGCGGGTGGGCCGCATCTGGAACCTGCCCATCTTCGGGCGGCTGGGCCTGACGGTGGGCGCCATTCAGGCCGACATGGACAGCGCCCAGCGGCAGGTCGAGTACGCCCGCGACATCACCTACGGCACCAACAACGAGTTCGGCTTCGATTACCTGCGCGACAACATGAAGACGAGCCGGGCCGAACAGGTCCAGGGCGACCTGGCGTACGCCATCGTCGACGAGTGCGATTCGGTGCTGATCGACGAGGCCCGTACGCCGCTCATCATCAGCGGCCCCGCCTTTGAATCGACCGAGAAGTACGCCAAGGCCGACGAGGTGGCCCGCGGCCTCCGGTCCGGCCGCGACTTCGAGATCAAGGAGAAGGAGCACCAGTGCCCGCTGAACGAGGAAGGCACACGCCGGGCCGAGGAACTCGTCGGCTCCGGCTCCTTCTACGTGGCCGGCAACATGGACTGGCCGCACCTGCTTGACCAGGCCCTGCGGGCCCATTACCTCTACCGCCGCGACAAGCAGTACGTGGTGCGCGACGACGAGGTCATCATCGTCGACGACTTCACGGGCCGCCTCATGCCCGGCCGCCAGTGGTCCGACGGCCTGCACCAGGCCGTCGAGGCCAAGGAGAAGATCCGCATCAAGGAAGAGACCCAGACGCTGGCCACCATCACCCTCCAGAACTACTTCCGGATGTACGACAAACTGGCCGGCATGACCGGCACGGCCATGACCGAGGCGGCCGAGTTCGACAAGATTTACAAGTTGGAGACCGTGGCCATCCCCACGAACCGGCCGCTCTCGAGGACCGAGCACGCCGACGTCATCTACCGGAGCGAGCGCGAGAAGTACGAGGCCATCGTCGAGGAGATCAAGGCGTACTACGACCGCGGGCGGCCCGTCCTGGTGGGCACCACCAGCATCGAGAACTCCGAGCGGCTCAGCCGCATGCTCGAACGGACCCACGGCATCGCCCACGAGGTCCTCAACGCCAAGCACCACGAGAAAGAGGCCGAGATCGTCGCCCAGGCGGGCCAGCGGCACGTCGGGCCCGATGGCAAGGAGAAGGGCAACGTCACCATCGCGACCAACATGGCCGGGCGCGGCACCGACATCCAACTCGGGCCCGGCGTCGTGTGGGAGAAGTGCTTCGGCCCGTGGGACCTCCAGCAACAGGGCATTCCGTCCGACTTCGGGCACAAGTGCTGCGTGGGTTGCCTTGAGTACGACGCCAAGACCCAGTGCGCCCACTGCTTCAAGCCCAAGGTCGACCCGTCGTTTCCCGAGCGCGGCCACACCGAGTGCGTGGCCAACCCGCCGTGCGGCCTCCAGGTCATCGGCACCGAGCGCCACGAGGCCCGCCGCATCGACAACCAGTTGCGCGGCCGCACGGGACGCCAGGGCGACCCCGGGTCGAGCCGTTTCTTCCTGTCGCTGGAAGACGACCTCATGCGTATCTTCGCCCGCGACTGGGTCTCGAGCGCCCTTCAGAAACTCGGCATGGAAGAGGGCATGGCCCTGGAGCACCGGTGGCTGACGCGCGGCATCGAGAACGCCCAGAAAAAGGTCGAGGAACGCAACTTCGGCATCCGCAAGCACCTGCTCGAATACGACGAGGTCATGGACCGCCAGCGGAACATCTTCTACGGACGGCGGCAGAACATCCTCGAGGCCAACGACCTCCGCGACTTTGTCTGGGACCTGCTGGCCGAGAGCATCGACGCGGCGCGCGAGTCGTACCTGGCCGACACCTACAGTTACGAGACCGTCGCCGAGTGGGCCGCCCGCAACCTCGGCGCCCAGCTCGACGTCGAGCAACTCCGCGGCAAGGACGCCGACGAACTCGCCGATTTTCTCCGGAGCCAGGCCCGCCAGGCCGCCCGCGAAACGATCGTCCAGAACCTGGGCGAGTTCATCCCCGACGACGTCGAGGACCCCGGCGAGCCCGACGACGACGAGCCAGACCACGAGCCGCCCCCGAAGGCCGATTACCGCGGCCTGGCGGCGTGGGCCAAATCGTACCTGGGCCTGGCGGTCAAGGAATCGGATCTCAAGGACGCCTCGGCCGACGAGATGACCGAAAGGCTCTGCGCG
>DATKZB010000339.1:0-9477 GCA_035528235.1 Phycisphaerae bacterium | reverse complement strand
TGGCACACGTTTCTGTCCAAGGCATGGGCGACGCTCCTTTCGCCCACGCACCTTACCACCTGTAAACCATGTGCCCGGATCATTCTGTAAACAGTCTACCCGGTTCGGACCAGGCAATAGCCCACGGCGTGAGCCGTGGGTCGGCGGGCAAAGAACGGCACGTTCGTTTTTCGTGGTTGAGCCCCGGCAGGGGCGAAAGATGACCGGCGGCCGGGGCGTCCTGTCGCCCCTTCGGGGCTCGAAGGAATGAGATGGGGCGCCACGGTCTCCCACGGCTCACGCCGTGGGCTATTATCTATCGTGCCTTCGGCACTCGAAGGCCCGGCGCTTGCATGAGTTACGTCTGCCAGAAGAAACAGTCACACCCGCTGCCCGTCACGTGGCCAAGCGGTCCAGCAGGGCCAGGGCCGCTTCCTTCGACGGGATGGCGTATCCGTGTGAGAGGTCGGGGTCCTGGTGAAGCGGCGGCCGCAGGTTCGCCAGGCCCACGCAACTCGGGCACCCCGACTCGCACGGGCATTCGGCCACCAGCCGCCGGCACATGGCCAGGAGGTCGCCGACCAGTTCGTATCCCTTTTGGGCAAATCCCAGACCGCCCAGGAACCGGTCGTAGATGAAGGCCGTGGGCCGGCCCGTGTTGGAACTCTCGACGATGCCCGAGAGGTCTCGCCGGTCGCACATCGCCAGCATCGGCAGGCACACCAGGGCCAGGTTCCGCACGCCCACCAGGCCCTCGACGGCCTTCAGGCCCGTTGCCCGCGCGTCCTCAAGCACCTCGTCATCGACCATCAGCCACAGGCCCGTCGTCTCGAGCGTCTGGGCGGGCAGGTCGAGCGAGGTCTGCCCGATGTTCTCGTTCGTGTAATACTTGATCTTCTTGAACGCGGTCGTGGCCCAGGTGACGGTCAGGTCGCCGAAACAGGCCGTCACGCCGGCCGCGTGCTTGCGCTCGCGCTCGCGGCGGACGTGGCACTTGTCCGACAGGACGGGCTGCGTGTAGTAGTCGGTCTCAGCGGGTTCGATGTAGGCGACCTTCCCCTCGAAATCGAGTTCGCGGACCTGGTAACTCTCGCCCTCGTGAAGGTAGATGGCGTTCGGATACACCAGTTCCGGGGCGCTGATCGAATCTACCTGGCCGATGACCTCTCGCCGTCCCGGCCCGAGGCGGACGATGCTGAACGTGTCGTTCGAGATCGTCCGGAGGTCCGTCTTCTGCGACGGCGATGCGGCGCTGGACCAGTAGTAGCGGTCGTCGATGTGCGTCAGGTCACCGCCGGCGGCAAGGATCTCGGCCACCTCGCCCGCCCGCGGGCCGAACAGCGCCTGGTCCTCCGGCGCCAAAGGCAGTTCGGCGGCCGCGCAGCCAAGATGGCCGGCCAGAATGAACGGATTCTCCGGGTCCACGACGCCCTGTTCGACCGGCCGGCCGAAAAAATAGTCCGGGTGGTGCATCAGGTACTGGTCGATCGGGTCGTTGTACGCCACGAGGATCGAGAGCGATTGCTCGGCCCCGCGGCCCGCCCGGCCCGCCTGCTGCCACGTCGAGGCTATCGTCCCGGGGAACCCGACCAGAATCGAGGCGTCGAGCGTGCCCACGTCAATGCCCAGTTCCAGCGCGTTGGTCGATGCGATGCCGAGCAGTTTGCCCGTGAAGAGGGCCTGCTCGATGGCCCGGCGTTCCTCGGGCAGGTAACCGCCACGGTAGGCGCGGATTCTCTCGGCCAGCGCGGGGTCGGATTTCTGGAGCCGCTCGCGGGCGTACCGATAGATGAGTTCCGCCACCACCCGGGCCTTGGTGAACACGATCGTCTGGACGCCGCGCTCGACCAGGCGGCACAACAGGTCGGTGGCCTCCATGTTGGCGCTTCGGCGCGCCAGGCCGTCGGCTCCGAAGGGCGGCGGGTTCCACAGGACGAACAGCCGGGGGCCGCGCGGGCTGCCGTCGGTGTCGATCGTCTCGCACGGCCGGCCGATGACGGCCTGGGCCAGTTCGCCCGGGTTGGCAATCGTGGCGCTCGAGCAGATGAACTGTGGCCGGCTGCCGTAATGGGCGCACACCCGGGCCACACGCCGCATGACCATCGCCACGTTCGACCCGAAGATGCCGCGGTACTGGTGCAGTTCGTCCACGACGACGTACTTCAGGTCCTGGAGGAACGACGCCCAGCGCGGATGGTACGGCAGCACGCCCACGTGCAGCATGTCGGGGTTCGAGAGGACGACGTTGGCGTCGGTCCGGATCTTGCGCCGGTTGTGGCGAGGCGTGTCGCCGTCGTACGTGGCGGGGCGAAGGGCCGCGGCAACGGCGGGGTGCGACTCGGCCCACCGCCGCAGCGTCCCCAACTGGTCCTGGGCGAGGGCCTTCGTCGGAAACAGGTACAGCGCCTTGGCCCGGGGCTCGGCCAGCAACCGCTCCAGCACCGGCAGGTTGTAGCACATCGTCTTGCCGCTGGCCGTAGCCGTGACGACCACGAAATCCTTTCCCTCGCGCGCCAGGTCGAGCGCCTTCGCCTGGTGGACGTACAGGCGCTGGATGCCGGCCGCCTTCAGGCCGTCGGCCAGCGGTTGCGGCAGGGGGACAGCGGGTTTGGCGAACTTCGCGCGGCGGGCAGGCAGCGAACGGACGTGGACCTGTTGACCCGCGTAGTGCGGGTCCTCTGCCAGGTCCGCCAGGAACCGGTCGAATGGGCCGCCGTCTCGGGCCACAGGGGCGCCTCCGGAACGAGCCGAGGCGAGCGCCCCGGATCCGACGTCCCGGGCGCCCGCCCCGTGCCGCAAGCCTTGTACCGCGCCGCCAGGCTCCTCGTCAACCGTCAGCCGCGCCCCTTCTCGGCAATCTCGACCGTAACCGGGTTGGTCTGAATCTCGCCGACCCACCACAGTTTGGGGGGCGCGGCCGGGGGCTTGCCGTCGGCCGTTAGCGGGCGGGTCACGGTGTATGTGGCCGTTATCGTGTAGAAGCCGGGCTTCGGGAACCCGAACAGGTGCTTGCCGAATCGTTCGTACGAGAGATCCTTGCCGGCCGCGACTTCCTCGGGCGTCGGCGCGAGCATTCCGTTGAGGCTGCGGCCATAGAGGGTGTTCAGGTTGATGGTTCGCCCCCAGAAAGCCCCTTCGCGAAGGTAGGCCCGCTGCTCCGGTAGCGTCTCGGAGCCGTCAACCGGCCACGGGATGACCTGCCGGATGACGAGTGGCTGCGGGCTCTCGCCGACCGACTCGACCTGAATCGTCAGCGTCCGCTCCAGTCTCGTGTCCACGGCCAGTGTCCGCGGTCCCTCGTTGATGAGGCGGAGTTCGAGGCCCACCGGCTCGCCGACCTCGCACGTCGCCTTGATCGGCCGCAGGAGACCCGCCAGCCCGACGGAGGGCTTCCCCGGCTTGTACGTCGTCGGGTCGGGAACGGCGACGGCGGGTTTCGTCGGCTTCTTCTCGGGCGGGGTGGTCTTGACCGGCTTGGCGACCGGCCGCTCCGGTGGCGTCGCGACCGGCTCGGTCTTCTTGGGCGGCGGCGGGGGCTCGGGGGTGATGACCGTCCCCACCTGGAACGAGAATCCGTTCGATGGAATGCGGGTGCGGCCGTCGGGTGTGTTCAGCAGGAGCACCAGCGTGTACCGGCCCTCCGAGAGGTTGAAGTACTTTGCCAGGTCGACCGTCTCGACGAAATTCGCCCCGGGCAGAATGAGGGCGGGTTTGGGCGGCGGCGGGGGCACCTGGCCCAACGCGATGTTCCCCTTGTCGGCGACCGTGGCCCCGGTGGTGTCGCGAATGCGCAGAAGGCCCTGGCCCGTCAGGTACAGGCGGCCGTCCTTCTCCGAGATCGGCGCCTGAAGGTACGTGGCCGACTCCTTGCTCGTGTTCGTCAGCCGAACCTCGATCGTCTTGGGGCCGTCGACGCGGAAAACCTTGTCGATGGGCCGGACGGTCAGTTCCAGGCCCGTCCCGCCGGAGCCGGTCTCGACGTCGGTCTGAGAGAGTTTCCGCAGAACGTCCGCCTCCTGGCCGCCGGCCGCGAAGGCAACCGGCCCCACCACCTGGAACCGCCGGCTCACGGCGTCGCCGAGCGGCTTGATTGCCGCGACGAACTGCTTGCCCGCCATGTCGGTTCGCGTCGTGTCGAAGACCCGGACGATGCTGTCAACGTGAACCAGAATCTTGCCCGGCAGCACACGGCCCTTGATGACTTCCAGGACCGGTCCCTGCACCTCCCAGACCAAGCGCGGGGCCACGGTCGGATTGGCCTGGACCGCCTCGACCTGGAACAGCACGACCAGCGGCGCATCCCTGTACAGGGCCTTGAGTTCCTCGAAACCCACCGACGGCCGGGCGTCCTGGCCGCGCGCCGACCCAAGGCCGGCGGCCACGATGGCCACCGCGACGATCACCAACGGAGCGTACTTCATTACCGGATTCTCCTGCCTGCGTGTCCGTGCCGTGGTGGCCGCCCGTTTCACGTCCGCGTCCCAGAAAGTACGACGTATGAAATCGTATGACGGCTGGGACGGGCCCGGCGTCGCCGACCCCGGCACAGGGAGTTTGTGGGATACGACCGCGTCTCCTATCGCTCGGACACTCAACTTCGCACATTACGAGCCACCAGTGTACCCGCTGGCGGTCGCCAGGTAAAGCCACGTTCGCGCCGGGGCCGCGGCGCCGTCGGACCCGCGGGCGGCCCGGGAGGATAGACGCCTACCGGCGGCGCGGGTTCCGCGTGGCCCGGATGGCCGTCTGGCGGTCGATGCCCAGGGCCTGGAGGATCCGCAGGTCGGCGGCCGGCAGGGGCAGACGCGGTATCTCGTCCACCCGGACCCACCGGGCGTCGTCGCACGCCAGGCGCTTCACGCGGCCGCGCGGGGCGCGGCAATGGTAGCACCGCAGGGTCACCTTCAGGTGCGAGTAGGTGTGCGTTACGTCGACGAGGTGCCGGCCGACCTCGACGTCGAGGTCGCATTCCTCTTTCAGTTCGCGCCGGATGCACGCCGGGATCGTCTCGTCCGGCCACCGTTTGCCGCCGGGGAACTCCCAGAGGCCCGCGAGCATCTTGCCGGCCGGGCGTTTGCACATGAGGATTTTCCCGCGTCGCCAGACGATGCCGGCGCCCACCTCGATGTGCGGAATGGGTTTCCGCTTCCGCTTGACCGGCAGCCGGGCCGCGATGCCCCGCTCGGCGGCCTCGCACAGTCTCCGGACGGGGCAGACCTGGCACTGCGGCGTGCGCGGCGTGCAGACGGTGCTGCCCAGTTCCATAACGGCCTGGTTCCAGTCGCCCGGCGCCGAGGGGGGGACCAGGGCCTCGGCCAGGTCCCAGAGAAGCCGGTGCGTGGCGGCGTCGGTGACGGGTTTCCTGATGGCGAACCACCGCGCGAGGACGCGGACGGCGTTGCCGTCGACGGCGGCGAGCGCACGCCCGAAGGCGATCGATTGCACCGCCCCGCACGTGTAGCGCCCCACGCCCGGCAGCCGCGCGAAGCGTTCGGGGTCGTCGGGCACGCGGCCGGCGTGATCCCGGACGACGAGGCGCGCCGCCGCCAGCAGGTTCAGCGCCCGGCGGTAATACCCCAGCCCTTCCCAGACCTTCAGCACGGCCTGGTCCGACGCGCGGGCCAGCGCGGCTACCGTCGGAAACCGTTTGAGGAACCGTTTGTAGTAGGGCAGGGCGGTGGGCACCTGCGTCTGCTGCAACAGGACCTCGGCCACCCAGATGGCGTACGGGTCGCGCGTCCGCCTCCACGGCATGTCCCGCCGGTGCTTCCTGAACCAAGCGAGCAGCCGGCGGCGGAGGCGTTTACGTCTGTCGGCGCTCGAGGCCATGCGGCGGCTTTGGGCAGGCGGCGGCAGTGGCGGCTCCTACAGCGTTTTTACGATTGCGTATTCACACCACCACTTGGGCGCGGTGGGTCCCCGTACCCACCGCGCCTACCCGCAGTTGGACCTCGAGCGCGGCGGGTGCGGGGACCCGCCGCGCAAACACGCAATGTTGAACTGCCCTAGGGCGAGGCCTGTTTCTGCCGGACAACGCGCTCGAGGGCATCGTCGTAGACCCGGGCCTGGTTGCTCCAGTCGTAACGTTGCACGTGGTCGGCCAGACTGGCGGCAAGGTCCCACGGCCCGCCTCCCTTCAGGAGCGCGGCCAGTTTGATCCGCAACTGGCGGTCGTCGTCGTAGAGAAACGTGTCGTGCCACACCGAGGGGATCATCTCCGGGTAGCAGAGGCGGTTCGGCAGTAGCGGGAAGCAGCCGGCCGCGATGGCCTCCATCATGGCCAGGCCGAAGAGTTCTTGGATGGCCGTCGAGACCACGACGTCGGCCTTGCAGACGTGCTCTTCGTAGCCCTCGCGGCGCGGCAGGTAGCCGAACTGGACGATCCGGTCGGCCAGCCGCCGCCTGGCCTCCTCGAAGACGGGCGGCCACTTGCGAAACGTCTCGCCCAGAATCGCCAGCCGGAAGTCGATCCCCTCGTCGGCCAGAAAGAACAGGACCTTAAAGAACGCCTCCGGGTTCTTGTCGTATTCCCAGCGGTGGCTCCACAGAACGGTAAGGGGCGGCTTTCGCGGCCGGCCTTCGCGCCCGGCGAGCAGTGGCTTGAGGTCGATGCCCAGGTGCATGACGGCGCTGCGGGCGTGGATGGCCTCCGGAAGCGATTCCGGCACGTAGTCGGGCATCTTGCGCAGCAGCCGTCGCAGGGCGTCCAGAAACGAGGCGCGGTGAAACTCGGAGTTGAACCAGACCGCGTCCGACGCCAGGCACGTCGTCAGATTCGTGAACGCGAACTGGTAGTCCTGTGTCTGCCCGGGCTCCAGGGGGTACGAGAGTTGGTTCTCGTGGAAGAACGTGACGACGGGCAGGCGGCACAGCGGCTCCGGGGCCAGGGCTTTCCAGTCGGCCACGCTCAGGAAGTCGCTCGTGAAAACGAGGTCCAGCGGCTGGCCGGCCAGCGGCGCGGCCTCGCGGGCGAAGTGGATGGCCGCCCCGCGCATACGCCATTTCCATTTGCGCGCGGGCAACGTCAGCAGGGTCCACTGGTGCCGGCTGGCGGCACGCAACCCCTCGAGGAAGGCGGCATGTGAGCCGCCGAAGTACGGCTCAATAGCCAGAATGCGAAGCGATGCCGGCACCAAGACACGCTCTCCCCGCCCCTGGAGAGCATCCTACGCATCGCCGGCGCGATGTCAACAACCGGGGAATTGGGGATGCCTTGGGTGGCCGCGCGGTGGCCTTCCTAGGCCACCGCGAGTCGATGCAAGGCAACCTGTCGCGGCGGCCTAGGAAGGCCGCCGCGCACGGTGGCGACGAGTTGGCAAAGTGGCACCAGGCCGGCCCTCACGCCGAACGGACAAGTTGACGCAGCCGCGCGCGGCGAATCCGGACCCGCTGGCCAACGGCAGGGCGGACCTTCGGAACGCGCACCACCGAGTTGAACTCCTTGAAGGCGTTGGCGTTGACGCCGAAGGCGGCGTAGTCGGTAAACCATTCGCCCGCCGCCAGATACCGGAACTCGTATGTCCCCGGCGGCAGCCGAAGCATGAGCAGCCACTCGGCCGGGCTCACACGACGCATCGGAAGGTGGTCCCGCTGCCAGCGACAAAAATCCCCTACGACGTACACCGGTCCTTCGGTGACATGGCGGAAACGGAATACCGCCTTGCCGGTTTCATCGACGTGCACCATGGTCCGCGATCCTGATCTGAGAAAGGCCTGCTGCCGATGTAGGGAACCTGTTTTATTGTCGGAAACCACCCGGATGAAAGGTTAATGAAAATCGGCTCCCGCAGCTGTTGCCCGAATCTGCGTCCCGTGCTACCGGAGAGCCGCCAGCCAGCGACCGCCTGCGCCCCGCGGCGGCGAAACCGTTGCTCTCTGCCGGGCTGCAGCGTAGAATGCCGCCCGTACAACACCTGTTGGGGAAGGAGCGAGACAGCGCGTGGCCAAGATAACCAAGCGGTCCGAAGACTACAGCCAGTGGTACATCGACATCGTCACCCGTGCCGAGATGGCCGACTACGCCCCCGTGCGGGGGTGCATGGTCATCCGGCCCTGGGGGTATGCCATCTGGGAGCGGATGCAGCGGGCCCTGGACGACATGTTCAAGGCAACCGGCCACCAGAACGCCTACTTCCCCCTCCTGATTCCGGAATCGTTCCTCAAAAAGGAGGCCGAGCACGTCAAGGGCTTCGCGCCCGAATGCGCCACGGTTACCCGGGTCGGCGACACGGTCCTGGAGGAGCCGCTGGTGCTCCGGCCCACCTCCGAGACGATCATCTGGGCGATGTACAAGAAGTGGATCCACTCCTGGCGCGACCTGCCGTTGCTCTACAATCAGTGGGCCAACGTGATTCGTTGGGAAATGCGGCCCCGGTTGTTTCTGCGGACGACTGAGTTCCTCTGGCAGGAAGGCCACACGGCGCACGCCACGGCCGACGAGGCGATCGAGGAAACTGAGCGGATGCTGGGCGTGTACCGTACGTTCGCCGAGGAGTGGATGGCCATGCCGGTCTTGTGTGGCCGCAAGACCGAGGCCGAGAAGTTCGCCGGGGCCGTGGCCACCTATGCCGTCGAGGCCATGATGCAGGACGGCCGCGCGTGCCAGGCCGGAACCAGTCACTACCTGGGCCAGAACTTCAGCCGGGCCTTCGAAGTGGAGTTCCAGAGCCGCGAGGGGCAACTCGAGTTTCCGTACAGCACGTCGTGGGGGGTGTCCACCCGGCTCGTGGGCGCCCTTCTGATGAGCCATTCTGACGATAATGGGCTGGTTCTGCCCCCGAAACTGGCGCCGCTTGAGGTGGTCATTGTCCCCATCCTCAAGAGCGAGGCCGACAACGCGGGTATCCTGGCCGCAGCGAAGCGGCTGGGCGACGCCCTCGGCGACGTGCGCGTCAAAGTCGATGACCGCGACAACGTCTCGCCGGGCTGGAAGTTCAACGAGTGGGAACTCAAAGGCGTGCCGGTGCGGATCGAGATCGGCCCGAAGGACTTGGCCAGCGGCCAGGCCGTCGTGGTCCGACGCGATACCGGCGAGAAGGCCGCGGTTGCCCAAGGCGAGATCCCCGGGCGGATCCCGCCCATGCTCGGGGAAATTCAGGAGTCGCTTTTCGAAAAGGCCAGGCAGAGGCTCGCAACCGCGTGCCGAACCGTTGAGTCGTACGAGTCCTTCAAGGAGGTGCTGGAGGCCGAAGGCGGCTTCGTCTTCGCCCCGTGGTGTGGGGGGGCGGAGTGCGAGGCCCGTGTCAGCGCGGAGACCAAGGCGACGATTCGCTGTGTGCCGGAAGACGCGGCCAAGGGCGGCGTTTGTATGGTCTGCGGCAAGCCGGCTTCCGGGCATGTGCCGTTTGCACGGGCGTATTAGAGCAGTTCACGCTTGATTGTAGCGATAGCCACAGTGCCCAAACCAGGCGACCGCATCCGAATCCGTAATCGTTTGCAGCGCGGCGGCGATGGCTCGGAACAACGCCTCCTCCGTTCGGGCTTTGACCTTCCGCAAGA
>DATKZB010000338.1:0-2055 GCA_035528235.1 Phycisphaerae bacterium | reverse complement strand
GGCTGTCCTCAGCCCGCACGCCCTGCAAGAGACCCAAAGGACAGGTGCGGGGTGAGGACACCCCGCACCCGAACGCGGAGTCTGTGTCACCTCGGGCGAGGGGACGATCGCGGCGCTCAAATGCCGTGGCGGCAGGAGACGCATCCGGGTATGATGGTGCCAGCACAGCCCTTCACGCATGGGGGACGGGCCATGTCGGACGAACGCGAAGACGCGGGTGCGGACGCCCAGGGCGAGAGGCCGGCTGACACGGAAACCGCCGACGCCGAGGACTGGAACACGTCGAAGCGGATCCTGTGTCTCGTTCTCGCCGCCCCGGTCATCGGCGTGGGTGTTTGGCTGCTGCAGGCCTATCAGGGCACCTCCCTGCTCATTGGCCTGGGTATCCTGGCAGCCGCCGGGATTGTGTTTGTCGGCGCGCTGCTGCTTGTGGCCATCGGGCTTCTGGGCCTGCCGTCCGGGACCGGGGCCAAGGGCGTCGATCCGCTGGAAGAAGAGGCCGAGCGACGAGGGATGCCGACCGATCCGGAGGCCTATCAGGACGGCGGTGTGGGTGTCGCCGCCACGGGGCGCACGACTACGGAAGCGGAGTTGATCGCGGCCGAACTGAACGCCCGTGACATTCCCGCCTGGGTCGATCAAGCGTACACGTCGACGGTTCTCTGGCACGCGCAGTTCGCGCTGAATCCAGAGGGGGTGCGGGTCCTCGTTCCGCTGGGACGACTGGCCGACGCCCGGCGTGTTGTTGACGAGACCCGTGACCAGGAGGGCACGTCGGAGGAAGACGAGGAACCGGCCCCGCGCCGATCGCTGCGCCGAACAGGGGTGGCCATTTACTTTCTCTGTAGCGGGCTTGGGATGATGGTTTTCGCCATCATTCTCGCTTACAGCGCGGCCACGCACGGACCGCGGCTGGGCGAGGTGGCGTCGTCGATCCTGACGGGCCTCCTGGGCATCGGGGCGCTCACAGCGGGCGTTCTTGGCCTTCGGACGAAATCCAAACCGGAAGACTGACGCAGGGGTGATAGACAGGCGGCACGGCCATGTCAGAGGGCGGCGAGCACGAGCGTCTGACGGGGAACGCAGGGCGCGATCCCGCGCCGTCTCCCGACCAACGGGGGGATGGGCCCGGCGAACAGCCGGACTGGGATGTGCCGAAGCGGATCCTGGCGTTTGCAGTGGCCGCCGTCGCGGTATGGGCCGGCATCTGGCTGGGCGGCCATGCGGTGCGGTATGCCGGGCCGTTGCTTGTGGGGTTGGGCATGTTCCTCGGCGCCGCCGTCCTCCTGGTCGCCGGAGCGGCGCTGACGGCCGTGGGGCTGATTGGAGTCCCCGCACGGCAACCGCCGGCCGAGGGCAGCGATCCCCCGGGGCAAGATGTCGCGCGGCGAGGGCTGCCGACCGACGCGGCGGCGTATGGCGGCGGTGGGCTGGCCATCGCCACGATGCGGTCTTACCTGGAGGAGGCCGAGGTGGCGGCAAGCGTCCTGACGTGCGCCGGCATCCCCGCCTGGGTGGACGGCCTTCATACGGCTTCGTGGTGCTGGCACTACCAGTTTGCCGTGCACCCGCGCGGTTTCCGGGTCTTTGTGCCCGCAGGGCGGCTCACCGAGGCACAGGCGGCTTTGAAGCCTGACCCGACAAGCCTGCTCGAGTGGTTTGGAGCGGAACCGCTCGAAACGGAAGCCGACGTCGCCGGGTACAGGCTGCTGCATTCGGCTCGGCGGGCTGCGCTCTTGAGTTTCAGCGGGTTCTTTTGGCCGGTGGCGTTCGTTTGGGCCTGCATCGTGCTCGTGCGGGCGCGCCGGCAACACAAGGTGGCCGCGTCGTCAGCCCATTTCGTGAAGGCTCGGCGCATCGCCCTCTTCGCCATCGTGTACATCGGTGTGCCCGTGGGGCTGGTCGTGGCTGGGGGGGTGGCCGTGTGGATTGGCGAACTGCTTTGACGGCACGTCCATGTGCCGGAGCGAAAAGAGCGCGCGTAGGAACGTGTGGCGCGCGGGGCAAGCCCCGCGGCTAACGGATGTCGTTTGCGGCTTGTGGCGTGCAGCCTGC